>DRKT01000195.1 GCA_011053195.1 Phycisphaerales bacterium
AAAGTATCTCTTCTTCGGCCTTCACGGCCACACCGCGCTCGTCCCGTGGATCTGGACCGCGATCGCGCTCAATTCGTTCGCACTCGTAGCCCTCTTGACGCCCATCAGCAGGATTCGCTGGGTGCTCAACGCGGCGTGTGTGGCCATGATCGTCGGAATCTGGATCGAAAAGGGCATGGGCCTGATCGTTCCCGCATTCATCCCTTCGCCACTCGGCGAGATTGTCGAATACACACCCACACCCAATGAGATTCTGGTCGGCCTTGGTATCTGGGCCTTCGGTCTCCTGGTGTACACCATTCTGGTTCGGGTGACCATCCCGGTGCTCTATGGCGAGCTCACGGTCGACACGGAATATGACACTCGAAAGTCAATGCGAAACGCGGCCGCTGCAATGCCGTGAGAGAGGATTCTGTCATGAAACGTAGAACACAGTCGATGCTGATCGCTGGCTTCTGCACCTTTGCCTCGTCGGCGATGGGTCAGATGTTCGCGCCAGCGGAATTGTCGAGCCAGACCAAAGCCTGTCTGGAATGCCATCAGAAGATCAATCCCGGCCTCTATCAACAATGGGGCTCGAGCAAGCACTACCGCGCCAACGTCGGGTGCTACGAGTGCCACCAGGCCAACCCTGATGATATCGACGCCTTCAAGCACGAGGGCACGACAATCTCGGTGCTCGTCACTCCCAAAGACTGCGCTCGCTGCCACTCGGGCGAGGTCGCCGAGTTCACGGCCTCGCACCACGCCAAGGCCGGCCGAATCCTCGGTTCGCTCGACAACGTCCTCGCCGAGGTGGTCGAGGGCAACAGCGCCATGCAAACCATGGGATTCCCAAATGGAGTCTCGGCCTCGGCCGTCAACGGGTGTTGGCAGTGCCACGGTGCCGAGATCAAGGTCCTCCCCGGTGGAAGACTTGATCCGGCAACCTATCCAAACTCGGGCATCGGCCGGCTGAACCCGGACGGCAGCGAAGGTTCGTGCAACGCGTGCCACACGAGGCACGATTTCTCAGTCGCCCAGGCCCGCCATCCGAACACCTGCGGCAAATGCCACCTCGGGCCCGACCACCCGCAGAAAGAAATCTATGAAGAATCAAAGCACGGCATCAACTTCTTCTCGAAAATCGATGAAATGAATCTCGACAATGAGAAATGGATCGTCGGCGAAGACTACTGGGCCGCCCCGACCTGCGCCACATGCCATATGTCGGCCACGAAGACCCAAGGGGTCACCCACGACGTCGGCATGAGGATCAGTTGGAACAATCGGCCCGTTGTCTCGGTCCGACCGGAAACATCCGACGCCAAAATGGGCCTCCCCGGCGCAGATGTCCCGTGGCAGGTCCGCCGGAACAACATGCAGGATGTCTGCCTGAGCTGCCATCAGGATCAATGGGTGAGTAATTTCTACACCCAATACGACTCGCTCGTCGAGTTGTACAACACCAAGTTCGCCGAACCCGGCCGGGAGCTGTACACCCTCGCCAAGCCGCTCAAGAATCCGGCCCCCTTCTCGAACAAGATCGACTTCACATGGTTCGAGATCTGGCATCATGAGGGCCGACGCGCCCGTCATGGCGCGGCGATGATGGCACCGGATTACACCCACTGGCACGGCATGTACGAGGTCGCGCAGCACTTCTACGCCGACTACATCCCGGAGCTTCAGGAACTTGTTGAGAAGGGGCTGGCTTCAGATGACCCCGATCAGGTCGCCGCGGCCGAGGCGCTCGAGGCCAAGCTTGAGGAAGTCCTCAACTCCGACGATCACAAGTGGTTCCTCGGCAAGATGGACCCCGAAGAGGCCGAGGCACGCCGCCGGGCCGCCGAGGAGTTCAAGGCCCGATACAAGTAAGCACCATTCCCGATCGAGAAATCGATCCACGGATGCACAGAAAGGACCCCGCGATGGCGCGACAACTCACCGAATCTGATGCACGGATCGCGCTCAAGGATCATCTCGGCGAGAAGGCTATGACCGCGCGTCTCGCGCACGGCCTGCTCATCGACGCCGAAACCATCATCCAGATGCTCGATGATCCTTCGGTTGTCCGCTACCCGGTTCAGATCCGGTTCGACAGCGAACCGCTCGAACCGGGAGAGTTCGCCGCGCCGCTGCCGCTCGGTGAACATCCTTCGGCGGGGTTCTGCCTGTGTATCCATCCATTCTTCGAGCAGCAGCCGGAAGCCTGGCCGCTACTCATTGCCTACCACATCCCCTCGATCAACTACGGGGAGATCGTTTCACACGAGGATGCCGAGCACTTCGGCTCCGTTCTGCTCGGATTGGACACCGAAACGTATTACCAGGCGCTCTGCGAGTTGGCCGACTCCATCCCGGGTTCCGCCGGGTGCGGCTGAGCTGACGTCTGAACACCGAGTTTGTCTCATGTCGTTGATGCGACACAAACACCACACAGCGCCCCCGGATCGCCGACGCCGTCCGTTCGGTGTCTGACGGTCGGGCGCCGGCTTCTCGAGAAGCCAGGAGGACATCATGGAACACAGTGAACAACAACATCGCTTCCGGCACGGATCAACACAGTCCGTGCTCCTCGGATCGGTCATGCTGATGGCCCTTGCGGGATCGGCTATCGGACAGGACAAACCCATCGCCCCGACATATCCCAAGTTCCAGACCCTGCGCTTTGAGGAAGATTGGTCAGGATTCAGCCCAGAGGGTGGCACCGACTACTGGGACCAGTACAAACACATGGAACTCAACGAGGACGGCTCGTACTGGGTCGGGTTCGGCGGCGAGCTCCGCTACCGCTCCGAACAGTGGCAGTCATTCGGGTTCTCGCAGGCAGCCAGTGCGGACGACACCTTCAACCTCGGCCGAGCACTCATCTACACCGACTGGCACTTCGGCGAGAACGTTCGCATCTTCATCGAGGGTGAGAGCGCCTTCGCCTCAGACCGCGACCTGCCCGGCTCCCGTCGCGGCCTCGATGTCGACATGCTCGACCTGCAAAACGCATTTGCCGACGTGATCTATCCCATCAGTGGCACCGGCGACAAACTCACCGCACGGATCGGACGCCAGGGCCTGCTCTTCGGCAAGCAGCGCCTCGTCTCCACGCTCCCATGGGCCAATACGCAGCGTTCTTGGGATGGAGCCCGCATCATCTACCAAACCAACGGCTGGCGCATCGACTCCTTCTACACCCGATACACCCCCGTGAAGAAGTACCAGGTCAACGACTGGATGGCCGGGCCTGATTTCTGGGGTGTCTATGCCACTGGCAAGCTCGGCTCCGACAATGAAATCGGCATCGATGTCTACTATCTCGGGCTTGAAACCTCGGGGGCGGTCACCTTCAACGGCACATCGGGCACCGAAACTCGCCACACCTTCGGCTCGCGACTCTTCGGCAGCTTCGGCGACACCAAGATCGGCTACGACGTCGAAGGCGCCTACCAGTTCGGCGACGTCGGCTCCGCTGACATCAGCGCCTTCATGGTCGCCTCGCAGTTCAGCTACGCATTCCCTGATGCAACATGGAAACCGAAGGTCTATGTCGGCTTCGACTACGCTTCGGGCGATGATTCCGCCGGTGATGGGAACGTCGAAACCTTCAATCAGCTCTTCCCGCTGGGACACGCCTACAACGGCTACATGGACTTCATCGGCCGGCAAAATATCACCGATATCTCGGCTGGCGTTTCATTCAAACCACACCAGAAACTCCTGCTCAAGGCCGACGTACACAACTTCACCCGCTCGAGCGACAGCGATTCCGTCTACAACGCCGGCGGCGGAATCCTCCGCGCCACCGCGGCCGGTGCATCGAGTGACGTCGGCCAAGAGGTCGATCTGACCGCCAAATACTCCGTTGATCGCCACACCACGCTTCAGGTCGGCTACTCGCACTTCTTCACCGGCGACTACTTCGCGGACACCGGTACGAGCGAGGATGTCGACTTCCTTTACTTCCAGGCCCTGTACCGTTTCTGATTCAATGTTGATATCCAATACAAGAAAAGGGACGGGCAACTCAAAATCGCCCGTCCCTTTCGTTGTTAAGGTATTGTGGAGTATTACTTGAAGATCAAAATCGACGGATCAAGCAGCATGATCGGTTGATGGCGGAGCATAAACGCCGCATCGATCCGCTCCCTGATCGACGACCACGCTGCATCACCCACAATCGCCCGAATCATCGGCTCCATCGATGCCGAGGCAAACATCCCGGGGATCTCTGATTGCATCTTGCCACCCGTGAACTGTTCGAGAATCTTCTCCAAGCTCACCGGACCGGGGTAATCCAGCACATCGTACTTCGTCAGTTCACGCTCCTTGGCCAGTTCTTCGATCGCGTCGGTCAACGAACCGATCTCGTCGGCCATCCGAAGGCCGATCGCCTTGTTCCCCGTGAAGATTCGACCGCGGGCTGTGACGTTCAGGTCGATTCCATCGCGACCCGCAGCCACGCGGCTTTCGAACAGATCGTATGTCTCCTGCATCATTTCCCGAACGGCAGCCCGCTGTTCATCGTTCCAGGGTTTGCTGCTGCCAAACAACTCGGCTCGAGGCCCGCGTCCCTGTCCGACGGGGTGGATACGCAGGTTCTCGAACAACCCCGACAACGCGAGTTTGCCCCCGACGACACCGATCGAACCCACGATCGATGATGGATCGACAAAGATCTTGTCGCCCGAAACCGCGATGTAGTAGCCGCCCGAAGCTGCCATGTTCCCGACACTGACATACACAGGCTTGGCTTCGGCCACCTTGCGCACAGCACGCCAGATCACCTCGCTCGCCGTCGCCGAACCACCGGGCGAGTTGATGCGGATCACCACACCCTCGACAAGATCATCATCCGCCAGTTCATCCAACACACCGCGGATCGTTCGGCTTCCGACCGACGAAGAACCGAACAATCCGCCATCCTTGGATTCACCATCCATAATCACGCCGTCGATGTGCACCACCGCGATCGTCGGGCGTGTCGGATGGTTCGATGGGTCACGCATCAGCATCGAAAATATCGCAAATGGATTCGATGGATCGATCGCCAATCCGCCCGTGTTCTCGATCAGGTCCGTCTCCCACCGGATCGGATCACCAAGATCATCTTCGAGCATGGATTCCAGTTCACCAAGGTCCACAGCCTTGTCGATCAAACCGAGTTCGACCGCCTCCTCCGCAGAGGTGTAAAACGCTTTTTCCATGGCATGGTCGAGCTGTGCATCATTCAGCCCAGTCCCATCCTTGATACTGCTGCGAATGTTGTCGTACATGCTGTCGAGCAGCTGTGAAAGGTTCTCTTTCCAGGGTTCGCTCGGCGCGGATCGGGTATACGTCTCATCGGCCCCCTTGTATTCACCGATCTGCTCGTAGCTCGCCTCGATCCCGACCCATTCGAACATATCGTGGAGAAAGTATTGTTCGATGTACACACCCGGAAAGGAAACAGGTGTGCCATGATGCGCGATCGCCAGATCGGCGGCTGCACCAAGCATCAATCCCGTCGTATTATACGAATCGCCGACGACATACACCTTCTTCCCCGCTTCTCGAACATCGGAAATTGCATCGGACAACTCCTCCACCTGCGTCGCAGCGAGGGCGGCATCATCGAGCTTGATCACCAAAGCCCGGAGCGAATCATCCTCACCCACCGAATCGATCGCCTGAATCAGGCTCCGAAGCGTCGGAGTTGGATCGGCTGAAATCCAGTCAAAAGGACCAGGACGCTCGGTCGGCGTCCCGGAAATCGTCAGCACACCAACACCCGCCTGATCGATCCGAACCGAAGAATGCTTCTTCTTCGTCGAGGCTTGGCCCGTTGCGGGCATCATCGCGGCACCGGCAATCACCACCGCACCCGCAAAGCACAAGATCCGTACGCCTAGTTTCGACATGCCTGTCTCCTCAAAGATGGGTTCACTCCGAGCATACCACCCAATCGGCCCGCGGAGGCACCCATCAGGACTTCAGCGACCAAAACCACGTTCCACAACATCCAGAAGCGTCCTCGGGCCTGATCGAAGCACCGGATACAGCCTCACGGAATCCACCACAAAGCACCCAAGCCCAACCGTCACAAGCACCGACCCAATCGCCAGAAACACCAGCCCGATGACATCCAGAAAAAAACTTCCCGTATCATCCCAGCGGATCGCCCCGAGCCTCAGAAACACACCAAGAAGCATCAGCGCAGCAGCCATCGCAAACGCCAGAAGCGATTGACGCGAGAGCTCTCCCGTTCGCAGCAGAACAGATCGGTCGGCAAAGACCCGGATGATCGGCCTTTGCAGCAGCGATATCACCACCAACACCACCAGGATCATGACCTGAAGCCAGAGCCGATCCGTGTCCACCGATCGACTCGAAACGTACGGAGCCGATCCGGTTCGATCCACAACACCGTGAAGCCTCCACATCAACCAAACCAGTGGTCCATACAGCACCGTCGCCACGGTCGCAGCCACGCTGGGCCACACCGGCAACTTTCGGTGCGGCTTCCACAACACCACCGATCCAACACCACTCAGAGCGACAAACACAGGAACCAGAACCCCGAGCCACGTCGGCCGAAACCCGATCGGTGTCCAGGCATTGAGCGCATCACCAAATCGGACCATCCAGATGATCAGCACCGCAGCAAAGGCCGCAGAAGACCAGACCACGAGACCCAAAGCCGCCAGCCTCGGATGGGTCAACGGCTCAAAGGTCCCGGCCTCCGGATCAACCGTCGCCAGCAGCGTCGCCCTGACCGGCGTCCCACACTCCGGACACATCCCCGTAATCGAGATCCCGCTCAGGTCATACCGACACGAAATACAGGGCAATTCGCCCGACAGCACCAAACCAAGATCAGGCCGAAGTGTTGCGCCATGACCTGATCGTTCCTCGACGGCTTCCGAAATACCCTCTCGCGTCGTATCGTCCATGGTCAAGCATCCGGGGGACAGAAACCAGGCATCGGCCGGGCCGGCCGCATGATACCCTTTCCCAGCATTCAACCACACGGCGGATCAATTCAAGATGCACGAATCCATTTCCAAACTCCGAACCAGCATCACGAGCGTCTACTTCGGAGACACCCGGGCTGTCGATCATGTCCTCTGCTGCCTCCTCGCCAGAGGCCATCTCCTCATGGAAGATGTCCCCGGCGTCGGGAAGACCGTCCTCGCCTCGGCGGTTGCCAAAAGCGTCGGCGGCGATTTCCGCCGCATCCAGAT
>DRKT01000196.1 GCA_011053195.1 Phycisphaerales bacterium
ATTGACGACAAAAGAATCGGTTTCTTCATCGCCGATGCCATTGGTCACGGCGTCCCCGCGGCGCTGCTCACCATGATCATCAGCCGATCCCTCCCGATGCGCGGCGGATGCTCTGAGGGACGGCTCATCTCACCGAGCGATGCCCTGGCCAGACTCAATGACGACCTCTGCGATGTCAGCGATGGCACGCCAAGATTCGCCACCGCGGTCTATGGCATTCTCGATTTCGAGACCGGATTTGTCCAAATCGCCAACGCCGGCCACCCGGCGCCATTGGTCATCGGTCGAGATCAGACCACCGAGATCCACGCCGGCGGACCGCTACTCGGCGTCTTCCACGATGCCCAGTTCGAGGAGCAGACCGTCGAACTCCGCCCGGGCGACACCCTGCTGCTCTACTCCGATGGCTTTGAAATGGCATTCCCCGATACGAAAAAACCAGATGGATCAAAGGGCGATCCGAATCAGTATCTTGCGCACCTCACGCCCATCGGCCGGTGGATGGAGCAGGATGGACAGTCGCTCGCGCAGGTCTTCGAGAAACTCGAACAGAAGCTGGATCAGGCCGACGGCTCCATGCACCAGGCAGACGATCTGACCGCACTGGCCATCTCGCGCCAGCCCGTCACTGCGAGCAAAGCCGCCTAAGCACGCCTGGTCACGGCCTGATCTGATTCAATCAGCCCGTCGCGGAGGCGAACGACCCGCTGACACCGATCCGCCACCTCATCGTCGTGTGTCACCATGATGATGGTCATCCCGTCGCGGTGCAGCCCATTGATCAGGTCGAGAATCGAATCGCTCGTGGTCGAGTCCAGATTGCCCGTCGGCTCATCCGCCATGAGCACCACGGGCTCACCGACCAGCGCTCGTGCAATCGCTGCACGCTGCTGCTGGCCTCCCGAAAGCTCGCGAGGCCGATGCCCGATCCGATCGCCGAGCCCGACCTGCTCGAGCGCCGCCTTGGATCGACGCAGCCGATCGGGCCTTGGTACGCCCTGATAAAACAATGGCACCGAGACATTCTCCTCGATCGTCAGCTGCGGAATCAGATTGAACGCCTGAAACACAAACCCGATCGTCCGTCCGCGAAAGAGCGAGAGCTCCTCATCATCCATCCCCGCGACCTGCCGCCCGCCAAGCGAGAACTCCCCCGCCGTCGGCCGATCGAGGCAGCCGAGAATATTCATCAGTGTCGATTTTCCAGACCCGGAAGCGCCCATGACCGAGATCATCTCGCCCCGGCTGATTTTCAGGTCGATCCCCTTGAGCGCCTCGACCATGACCGAGCCGTCCGGCTTGTAATAAATCTTCTTCACGTCGGAGAGTTCAGCAACCGCCTCGGTGTGCGCATGCCCGGCGTGTTCGGGTTCACTGCTCATCGTCGTCATGGCACTCTGTACCGGAAACCTCGTCGGCCGCTGCACAGTTCGCCTCGGGATCGAGCTGACACCGCACATTCTCCTCGAGCCCGTACACCGTCAGCACATCGCCGGCCCGGAGCACCGTCTTTCGCTTGGGCGTCCCGACATAGGATCCGTCGTCCCGCTCGATCCCAAGCACCAGCACGCCCCGGCTGCCCAGCCCGGCCTCGCCCAGCGTCTTGCCCACCAGTGGGTGCCCAGGGTCGATCTCGTACTCCGACACCACGTACCCATGCCCCGCCCGCAGCAGCATCTCATAGTCCAGAATCCGCACCGCCCCGGACCGATCAAGCGTGCTGCGGATCACACGCTCGAACATCCTGCGGACAAACCCGATCCGGAACAGAAAGAACAGACCGCTCACCCCGCCGCCCGCCACCACCAGCTTGGTCGGAAACGACCATGAAGAAATGAGCCAATCATCATTATTTTGCAAAAACGTCACGATCAACGTTCCGATCGCCCCGGTCACGCCGAGATTGCCCGTGATGATCAGATGCGATGCAATCTTTCGCCGAACCGGGTGAGACACGATCATCTCGGATTCGCGCGTCGTGAACCCGACACCGAAGAAACAACTGAGCGCCTGAAACTCGGCCACCTCCCGCGTCAGCCCCGTCATCATCAACGCCGTCGCCCCGATGCGCACCATCAACAGCGCCAGGAACGCGATGATAAACAGGACAATCAGAGGCAAACGATTTCCCCCACAGTCGAGCGCCGGACTTCACCCATCCGCAGAATCTTCGCCAAGTTGAATCCCCGCCAGGGCGGTCATCGGGTCCGGCGCCACCTGAAACAGCTTGTCCAGCCCCGTCACGCTCATCACCGACCAGACCCGGTCATCCACCGAGCACAGGATCAGTTCCCGCCCCACCTCGCCGACCAGCTTGCGCAGCCGAAGCAGCTGCGCCAGATTCGAGCTCTTGATATATCCGATCAACGCCATGTTCAGCACGACATGCGGCACATGCGCCGTCTCGGACGACGCCACACGCTCGATGATCGCCGAGAGCTCATCGCTCAGCTGCGGATCCTCGGCAAGCTCGACCACCACGATGTCATCCGACCAGTCCGTGAGCATGGCACCGAGTCTACACCCCTTCGACCAATCGCGTCAGGCAGGCCCGTTCTCGGACCTCTCAGCCGATTCGGGCCCCTCTTCCGCGGTCGCATCGGCCACCCTGGCCACCGCCACCACCGTGTCGCCCTCTTTCAGGCCGACAACCCGCACACCCTGCGTCCCCCGGCCGATCTGGCTGATCGACCCCGCCGACATCCGAACCAACTGGCCCTTGCGCGTGATGACGACCACATCATCGCTCTCCGCAACGATGCTGCCCGCCACCGATGGCCCGTTCCGCTCCGTTGTACGAATATCACGCCGACCCTTGCCGCCCCGGCTCTGGCTTCTCGCCGGCCCGTGCTCCGGCTGGACCCGATACTCGTCCACCAGCGTCCGCTTGCCATACCCGTTGGCGGTCACCGTCAAAAGCGACAAACTCGGGTCCACCGTCACCGTGCTTTCATCATCCGCCGGGTCCGGCTGCATCGCCACACGCACCGCTGCGATCGCCTGACTCCCGTCGGCGAGATCGATCCCCTTCACGCCCGCGGCACTGCGACCCATCAAACGCACATCGCCCTCGTTGAACCGGATCGCCATGCCCGAATCCGTCACGATCATCAGATCATCCGAACCCTCGGTCAGCAGCACATTCAGGATCTCATCGCCCTCTTTCACACCGACCGCGATCAACCCCGAACGGTTCACATTCTGGTAGTCCCGCAAAGGCGTGCGCTTCACGATGCCGCCCCGACTCACGAAGGTCAGGTACTTCCCCTCATCATTGAAATCGTCGATCGTCAGATACACCCGCGCCTTCTCGCCTTCGCGCAGGTTGATGAGATTCACGATCGAACGCCCCTTGCTCGTCCGACCAAGCTCCGGCAGTTCGTACACCTTCAGCTTGAACACCCGACCCTGATCCGTGAACACCAGCAGGTTCGCGTGCGTGCTGGCGACGAAAACGTGCTCGATGAAGTCGTCATCCTTGGATTCCGAAGCCCGAATCCCCTTGCCGCCACGACCCTGCGAACGGTACGTGTCCAAGGGCAGCCTCTTGGCGTATCCTTGGTGGCTGATCGTCACCGTCACCTCGTGCTCTTTGATCAGCGATTCGAGATCGATATCGCCCGCGGCATCCTGGATATCCGTCAGCCTCGGCGACGAATACCGCTCCTTCATCTCAAGGCAATCCTCCTTGATGATGTCCAGCACCCGCTGATGATCACTCAGGATCAGCTCGTACCCCTCGATCTCGCCCACGAGCTCCGTGTAATCCTTCACCAGCCGTTCAATCTCGAGACCGGTCAGTTGGATCAGCCTCATGTTCCCGATCGTCTCGGCCTGCACGCGTGTCAGCAGCGTGCCGCCGGCAGCATCCGCCTCACGCACTGCATCCATCATCCTCGCCGGGATCTGCGGCGCAAATGGGTGATCCATCGGGATCTGGAACCGCCTGTCAATCAGCTTCTGGATCGCCTCCTCGCGCGTCCGGCACGACCGGATGATCCGGATCACCTCGTCGATGTCACACACCGCGAAGATCATCCCCTCCAAGATGTGCGCCTTCTTCTTCGCCTCACGCAGAAGATGCAGCGTCCGGCGACGGATCACATCCTCGCGATGCTCGATGTACAACCGGATCATCTCAAGCAGCGGCAGCGTCCGGGGCCGACGACCAACCAACGCGATCTGGATCATGCTGAACGTCTGCTGCAACGGCGTGAACTGATACAACTGGTTCTCGACCACCGCAGGGTCGCCGCTGCGCTTGAGTTCAACCACGATCCGCGTCTGCGCGTTGCGGCCCGACTCATTGCGCACATCCGAGACATCCTTGATCCGCTCGTCCTTCACCGCATCGACGATCTTCTCGACGAGGTTGTTCTGCATCAGCGAATACGGGATCTCATCGATCACCACCTGCTGCCGACCGCCCGATTCTTCGACATGGCACCCCCCCCGCACCGTCACCCGGCCACGCCCGGTCGAATAGGCATCCATGATCCCGCGCCGGCCGAGCACCACGCCCCCGGTCGGGAAGTCCGGCCCCTTGATCCCGAGCCGCGTCACCTCGCCCGATTCATCGACCTCATCCGTCATCAACTCCGCCAGCGAGATGTCCGGGTTATCGATCACCCGCGTGATGCCGTCGAAAATCTCGTCCGGGTTGTGAGGCGACAAGCTCGTCGCCATCCCCACCGCGATCCCCATCCCGCCGTTGATCAGCAGATTCGGGAACCGCCCCGGCAACACCATCGGCTCCATCAAGCGGTCGTCGTAGTTCGGCTGAAAGTCAACCGTGTCCAGCTTGATATCCGCCAGAAGGTCCATCGCCGCGTGCGTCATGCGCGATTCGGTGTACCGCATGGCCGCCGGCGGGTCGCCCTCGATCGAGCCGAAGTTGCCCTGCGGGTCGATCAGAGGCACGCGCATCTTCCACTGCTGTGCCATCCCGACGAGGGTCGGATAGATCACGCTCTCGCCGTGCGGGTGGTAGTCGCCCGAGGTATTGCCCGCGATCTTGGCGCACTTGAGGTGCTTGCGGTTCGGCCTCAGGTTCAGGTCGTTCATCGCGACCAGAATCCGGCGCTGGCTCGGCTTGAGCCCGTCACGCACATCGGGCAACGCCCGATCCATGATCGTGCTCATCGCATACGTCAGATAGCTCGTGCGCAGCTCCGACTCGATCTCAAGATCGACCACCCGGCTCGAATCCACCTCCTCGGGCAGATCCGGCTGATTCACGCTGTCATCGCTCTCGGCCATGGTCACTGGGCTCCGGACGGGCCATTTCAGGCCTCGCATATCGGTCGGGGATCGTAGGCCTCCACCCCTGAAAAAGCCCGCAAATCAGCGCATGAATCGCGTCTTATTCGCCCTCGACAGCCTCCGCTTCGACGCTCTGATTCTTGGCGAGACGATCCAGACTCGAAAGCGTCTCACCCACG
>DRKT01000197.1 GCA_011053195.1 Phycisphaerales bacterium
CGCCGACGCGCTGCAGGATCGGCCCCCGACGCTCTCGCTGATCATGGCGACCACCAAGCCGGGCATCACGCGGATGGTGACGATGTCCGCTGCGGTCGGGTTCGTCGTTTCGGCGCTGTACCACGGCCGGACGCTGCCCAACCTGATCGAGCCTGCCGTGGCCTGCCTGTTCGGGACGGCGCTGGCCGCATCGGGCGCCAACGCGCTGAATCAATACATCGAACGCCACCGCGATGCGCTCATGGAACGGACGAGCTCTCGGCCACTGCCCGCGGGGCACCTCTCGCCCGCAACCGTGCTCATCATTTCGTTGCTGCTCTCCGTGTTCGGCCCCTTGGTGCTGGCGATGACGGGCCATTTCGTCGCGGCTGCGATCACGCTGATCACGATCGTGGTGTACGCCGCCGTCTACACACCACTCAAACCGGTGACGCCCAAGTCCACTGTGATCGGTGCCGTCCCCGGCGCGTTGCCGATGCTGATCGGCTGGACCGCCGCCTCGCCGACGAGCATGCAGGATCTGCTGCACTGGCCCGCGTGGACGCTGTTCCTGCTTCTTTTCGCGTGGCAGATGCCCCACTTCCTCGCCATTGCCGTGATGTACCGCGACCAGTACGCCAACGCCGGCTACCGCACCCTCCTCCAAACCGCTTCCGATGATCGTGACATCATCGCCGCGATTCTTGCGTGGACCGTCGTGCAGCTTGCCGCATCCGCTGGGCCGCTGCTGGCGATGCCCAAACTCTTCGGCCTCGGCTACGGCCTGACCGCACTGGCCATGGGAATCTGGATGTTGGTGCTGGCACGCCGATTGAGGCTGGGCTTAACGCGACTGGCCGCACGCAGGCTCTTTTTCGCCTCGATCATCTACCTTCCCGTGCTCTTTCTCGCGCTGATCCTCGATGCATTTATTGGTTCAGGTTCTCCAGTCTGACGCATGATCGAACTGCACAACATATCCAAGTCGTACGCCAGCACGGGTCGCAGCCGACCCGCGGTACAGGGCGTCAGCCTGACGATCAGGCCCGGTGAGTTCCTCGCACTGGTCGGCCCCAACGGATCGGGCAAGTCCACACTGCTCGGCATCCTTGCCGGCACGCTGGCGCCGGATCATGGCGAGATCATCGGTCGGCCCCGCGTCTCGGTCGTGCTGCAGACGGTCGCCCTCGATCCGCTCCTGACCATCCGCGAGAACGCAACCATCTTTGCCCGGGTGTTCGGCGTGCCGGGCGACGAGATCGATCAACGGTTTGAATCGCTGGCCCGGATCGCCACCCTTTCCGATCGTGCGGACGACCGAGTCGGTTCGCTTTCCGGCGGGCTGGCGCGTCGCGCGGACATTCTTCGAGCCGCGATGACGCGTCCGGAGCTGCTGCTGCTCGATGAGCCAACCAGTGGGCTGGACCGCACCTCGCAGGCTGCCGTCTTCGAGATGCTCGAGTCACTGCGCAAGGATCACCGCGTGGCGATCGTGCTGGCGACGCACCTGCTGAGCGAAGCGGAGTCTGCCGACCGCGTGCTGCTGCTGCGTCAGGGTCGGATCATCCGCGAGGGCAGCGCCGAATCCTTTGTCGCCGAACTCGGGTTTTCACACGTCCTGCATGTAACCGCCGGGGACGCGGAGGCGGTCGATCTGCCCGATGCTGTCAAGTACGCCCGAGGTGGCGAGGTTTTCTTCGGGGATTCGAGCGAGGCCATCCGTACCGAGGCGGATCGGCTCTTTGAACAGGATATCCCCGTGGCCACACGGGCCGCGAACCTGGCCGACGTGTACGACATCGAGTTCTCATCACACACGAGCGAGGTATCCGCATGAGCATGCTCGATGCCACCATCGCACTGACCGAGCGGGAGTGGACCCGGCTCATGCGCCAGCCCGCGAGGATTGTCGCCACCATCGGCACGCCCATGATCTTTCTTGTGGCGCTCGGCGCCGGCTTTGCGGGTTCGATGAGCGGGCTGATGGGCGTTGATGACGGCCGGGCCTACGCGGCCTTCCTTTTGCCCGGCATGATTTCCATGGCGGCCCTGTTCGCCTCAATCTTCGGTGCCATCTCGCTGATCGAAGACCGACAGGGCGGCTTCCTTGTCGCCATACTCGCCGGTCAAGCACCCAAGGGCTCGGTT
Organism: Phycisphaerales bacterium; assembly: GCA_011053195.1. Classification (GTDB taxonomy): domain Bacteria; phylum Planctomycetota; class Phycisphaerae; order Phycisphaerales; family UBA1924. Next base: position 2,128 of record DRKT01000197.1, read on the forward strand.
GTTGCGGCAAAGACCATCGGCGTCGGTGGGCCGGCGTGCGCGCAGGCATGCGTCATGCTTCTGGCCATCTGGCCGCTCGGGCTTCATGTTTCATTGCTCGGCCTGCTCGGCGCGATCCTTGGCGTTGTGCTGCTGACCATCGGCGTGGTCGGGTTCTCGCTCGCGCTCGCGTGGCGCACCGCCTCGACGCAGGAGTTTCACGCGATCATGAACACCGTGCTGATGCCCATGTGGCTCGTCAGCGGCGGGTTCTATCCTGCAGCAGAAGCAGCCGCCCCGATGCGCTGGCTCACCATCATCAATCCACTCACCTGGCCCACCGAGGCCATCCGGGCTTCACTCGCGGGTGACCCCTCGCCGCTGCTCGGCGGCTGGGCGTGGCCGTTGTCGATCGTCTTTGCCATCGCCGGTGTGTCGCTCGCCGCGACGATCATCAAGACGCCCGGCAGGAAAGCCTCGGCATGAGCCGGACCCTGCGCATCCTCATCGCCCTCGCCCTGCTCGGTTTCGTTTGCAGCGTCGGGGCGCTCATCATGCTCTCACAGCACGCCGGCAGCACCGCACAACCCGCCGTCCCGACAATCGCGGACTATGGCCTGCATATCCCCCCGTTCCAACTCGTCGATCAGGACAACGCCCCCGTCGACGAATCCGCCCTACGAGGCCAGTGGACGCTCGTCGATTTCTACTTCACCAACTGCATCAGCATCTGTCCCGTCATGACCTCGCGCATGGCGCAGGCCCAGGAACGATTCCGCGATCTTCCGCTGCGGTTCGCCAGTTTCAGCCTCGATGCCGAGCACGACACACCCGAGGCGTCCAAGGCCTATGCCGAACGGTTCGGCGCCGACTTCGACCGTTGGATCTTCCTCACCGGCGACGATGCCCAGACGCAGCGCCTCGTTCGTGAAGGACTCAACCTCGTCGTCGATCAGGACGACTTTGAAATCACCCTCGAAGACGGTTCGACCATGCGCAACATCCTGCACCCGTCGCGGCTGTTTCTCGTCGCACCGGACCTGTCCATCGTCGGCATGTACGACTCGGCCGACCCGGATGCACTCGATCGGCTTGAATCCGATCTCTCAAAGTTCCTTGGCGATGGGTGATCGTCGGATGACGATGTGCTTGTCCACAACGTGGACAGACATCCCGCAGAGATCAAACCGCCTTTCCAACCCATCGCCCGATTGAATCGCAGCGATGATCGGACGGAGGTGTTTCCACCCCCGCTGGTCGCTGCCCTCGGGTGAAATTGTGCAGGCCAATCGGCGCAGCACGCCCCCGACCACCAGGCCCGTCTCACCTTCGAGCAGACCAACTGGGATGGACACGCTGCCCGGCGAGACTTCGGCGCGATCGACCAACGCCTCCACGCGCATCGCCACGACTTCCTGCGCATCGCGCAGCAATCTCGATGTCGTACTCAGCCGAGAGCCAAGCCCCGGCGTGTTCTCGATGATCGGCGCCACCACCGCGCGCAGCCAGGCCCGCCGACGGCTCAGATCATCGTTCGTCGGATCGTGGCGCGGTCCGTACCCATACGCATTACAAATCTGTTCGCAGGCCACCCGGTCCAGCCCAAGCATCGGACGGATCAGCCGCACGCCCTGCCCAAGATCCCGGCTCGGCACCATCCCGACAAGCCCGGCCAATCCCGCCCCACGGGTCAGGGCCATGAGCATGGTTTCGAGTTGGTCGCCGCTGTGGTGTCCGGTTGCGACGTATCGACATCCCTGCGAAACCGCAATCTGTTCGAGCGCCCGATACCGTTCCTCCCGCGCCGATGATTCAAGGTTCTCCGAGCGATCGACGCGGATGTGGCGTTCGATCATCGGTACGCCGAGTCGTTCGCAGAGGGATGTGACAGCCTCGACATCCGCCCGATCTTCATCCGCAGAGCGCAGCCCGTGTCCGATGTACGCCGCCACGATTTTCGCCCCCTCGGCAGAGGCCAGCGAGATCAGCAGAGCCGAGGAATCCGCCCCACCCGAGATCGCCACCAGCGTGGGCCGGGCGTGGTCCCGCACCTCGGGCCCGCCCGTAAGCTCCCGCCACGCCCGCACCGCCTCGTCCCGAGATCGTTTGGCCTCGCCACCCTCCATGCGTGATGGTAGTGCACGACTCTGCTATCCTGTGGTCCGCACCATGACGCACACGATTCCCACGATCCTGCTCCAGACCGACACACTGCTGCCCGGCATTGTCTTCACCGCCGGCATCGTGCTGCTCATTGTCGTGCTGATGAGCCGATTGAAGAAAACGCGAAAGCAACTGGCCAACCAGCCGGACCTTGTCCCAAGTGAGCGGATCGAGATGATCCGTCAGCAGGCGGACACGCGAGGCAGCACCGAAGCCAGAATCGCCGACGCCGCCGATATCACCCGCCAACTCACCGCCTCGTTGGACAACCGGGCCGAGCGGCTCGAGATCCTCATCCGCCACGCCGACGAACGCATCGCCCGACTCGAACAACTCAACCAACAGGCGGCCGATCGGCTCGCGCCCAGAATGCCCGGACACCAGCCCGCTGCAGCCGAACCCACGGGCTCGCTCGCCAACGACACGCTCCGCCAACAGATCTACGACCTTGCCGACCAGGGGCACCCCTGCAGCGAGATCGCCCAGCGTCTCGGTCAGCACTCGGGCAAGGTCGAGCTTATCCTTGCCCTTCGCCGCGCCTGATCGCGTCCAACGCGAGAATCTCAAAGACGACATGCGCCGCGAGCAGCGCCGTGTTGCCCGCGACATCCCGGTCCGGCAGGACCTCGACGACATCCGCGCCGACCAACTTGACACCCGCCAGCGAGCGCAGCAGCGCCAACACCTCCGCGGATGTGAACCCGCCCACCGAGGGCGTGCCCGTTCCCGGCGCAAACACCGGGTCCACGCAGTCGATGTCGAACGAGAGATACGCCGCATCCGAACCGATCCGATCCAGGCACGCACGGATCGGCGCTTCGCCCTCGCGTTTCCAACGGTCGTAGGTGACGAGTTCGATGCCCTGCTCCGACGCATACTCCAGATCGTCCGAGGTGTTCAGTGGCCCCTTGATCCCGATCGAGATCATCCGCTTCGGGTCCAGGATGCCTTCCTCGATGAGCCGCCGGAATGGCGTGGCATGGTTCCACTTCTCACCCCACACGGTATCGAGCGTGTCCATATGGCTATCGAAGTGAATACACGCCAGACCACCCGAGGGCCTGCCCTGCCTGATCCACGCGGCCTTCATCCCGGCGTACACGATCGAATGATCGCCCCCGAGCAGCATGGCATCGAGCCTGCCCGCGTCGGGAAGCCCCACGAGGTGATCGACCACACCATCGAGCGTGTCCTTCACACCGAACGGCTTGACCGGGGCATCGCCCGCATCCGCCAGAGACAACACCCCCGGCACATCGACGCCGTGCTCCATGGAATACTGCTTGAGATACTGCGACTGCTCACGAATCCCCCTTGGCCCAAATCGGGCACCGGGGCGATAGGTCACGCCACCGTCAAACGGCACACCGACAATCGCCCAGTCCACAGCCTTCTTTGCAGCGACGACATCCTCGAACCTCGGATACCGGCCAAAGGTTGCGATCCCGCCGAAACGGGCCTGCTTGCGTGAATCCGGCAGCGTTGTCTTGCGTTCCATAGCCATTCTTTATTTCAACCACTGAGGATCAAACCGCATTCCCGGCGGGCAGGCAGCCCCGGCGCCCGATTCCACCATCGACGCGACCGGAACCGCGCAGTAATCAAGACTGAACGACCCAGCGGGGCGATGATTGCCGGACAACCCAAGCCCGCCGAAGGGGAGCTTGCTGCTCGCGCCGGCTGTCCCGGTGTTGATGTTGATGCACCCGGCGCGGGATTCGTTGATAAAGCGCTGCTGGGCATCGGCATCGGTTGTAAAGATCGAGGCCGCCAGCCCGTAGCGCGTCGCATTGGCCTGCTCGATCGCCTCATCCAGCGAACCAACTTCGACCACCCGCAGCAACGGACCGAACACCTCGATATCGCACCCGGCATCGCCCGAATCATCCGCAACGAAACGATCAACTTTCAGCACACCCGGCGAGATCGTGTGCGTTCCGGTCTGGCCCGCCGAATCACGATCCGTCGCAGCCAAGAGCACCTCCGCACCGCCACCCGAAAGCCGATCTTGAAATGCCAACACCGCATCCCGCGCCTGTTCAGTAATCATCGGTCCCATGAATACGGGTTCATCGGACTTGGGGTGTCCGATGATGAGCTCACTTGCCGCCCGGCAAACCGCCGAGATGAACGGCTTGGCAATATCCCGATGCACAACAAGCCGCCGGGTGCAGGTGCACCGCTGGCCCGTGGTCACGAACGCGGCGCGAACGACCTCGATAGCCGCCTGCTCCAGGTGCGCATCCGGCATCACCACCGCCGGGTTGTTCCCGCCGAGTTCGAGCGCCACGATCCGCCCCGGATGGTCCAGATTCGCTTCGAGAATCTTCCGCCCGACCGGCCAGGAGCCCGTAAAGAGCACACCGTCGATCCCCGCGTGCCCGGTCAGTTTCACCGCCGTCTCGGGCCCGCCCTGAACGAGGTTGACAACACCCGCCGGCGCCCCGGCCTCATCAAGGGCCGCGATCAGCATCTCCACAAGTGCCTGCCCGACCGCCGGGGTTTTCTCGCTCGGCTTGAAGACAACCGTGTTGCCCATCGCCAGTGCCGGGATGATGTGCCCGTTCGGCAGGTGCGCCGGGAAGTTGTACGGCCCGATCACCGCCATCACGCCGTGAGGTTTGAACACGCACCGGCCCACACGAGACTCACTCAGCGGCACCTCGTATCCCGTCACCCGACGCAGGCCGGCGTTCGGCGAATCATCCAGCGTGATGTCGACCTTGCCTCCGAGAATGCCGGCCTCTCCTCGCGAATCCCACAGCGCCTTGCCCGTCTCGTCACAAATCAGCTCGGCCATCGCATCAACACGTGATTGGCAGATTTTCTGGTAGGTCCGCAATACGTCGAAGCGTCGCTCGGTCGGCCAGGATGCCCATTCCGAAAGGGCCGATCGCGCCGATGCAACTGCACGATCGACATGTTCGAGCACCGGACTTCCAGCCCAGAGCACCTGCCCCGGCTCGGCCGGGTTCAGCGATTGGATCACATCGCCCGGAATCGGCACGACCTCGCCGCAGACAAAGTCGCACGGCTCATGGTGCAGCGTTGGATGCGTACTCATTTCTTCGCACCAGCCTTTTTCTTGCGTGACGTTGCCTTCGACTTCTTCGCAGCTTTCTTTCGACCCGAGCTCGAAGCCTTCACCTTGACGAATGGTGTCACCCCCACCGTCTCGCCGGGCTCGATCTGAAGCACGCGCAGGCATTCGCGAGGCATCGCGATCTTGTTCTCGCCCACAAGCCGAACATACTCGTTGATCGCCCGGAACTCGCCATCCGGATCAAGCACGCTGACGATGCAATTGTCCTTACACTTGCTCATCGCGACGGGGTCCGCAACCCGAAGCCGGCGCGTCATCGCCACCGGCGGGATCTCATCCGTCTTGGCCCGGAGATGCGGCCCGCCATCGAATGGATCAACATGGCCCTCATATTCAAAGCCAAGCCTTTCGAGCATCCGGCGTGCCGAGCGCGTTTCGCCGTTGACCTCGCCCACCACCGCCCGCGCGGCCGGGGGCAGCAATGACAGATAGATCGGTTCTTTCGGTAAAAGCGACGTGATGAACTCCCGGCTGTATTGGCAGAAGCGGTCCGCCTCGTCGTAGCTCAGCGGCACAAACCGGCGACCGAGATAATCCCACAGCAGATTGTCACCATCGGCGGTGATCGGAGCCATCATCTCCGCCAGAACCTGATCCGAAAACAACTCCCGGTGCAGGCCCATCATGTGAAATCGGACCATGCTGAGGAACCAACCGAGCCGACGCTTGTGCCCGCGGTACGACGGCTGAAGAATCAGCCCGCCGATCTCGGTCGGCTCCGAATGGTCGAGATAAAGCTCCGCGACGGTGTGCGATGTGCCCGTCTGCAGGCTTTTCGAGAAAAAACTTCGTTGCGAAAGTTTCAGCGAGACATTCGGATTCCCCGGCCCGCCCATCTTGGCCAGGACCTGGCTCGAACCCAGCGGTTTCTCGTCCTCGGTGTCTTCGAGCACAAACATGAACAGGTCCGCCTCGTTGGTCGTTGCGCCGAGGCCGCTCAGCGAGGCGTCCGACTTGACCTTGTCCAGCACCGGGACCGGCACAACCTCCGGCTCGGGCTTGTAGTCGCCGCCGCCGATCTTCATAAAGGTATTTCGACTATGAATAATCTTCGCCTGGATGATGTCCTTGTCCGGCGGAAGATTGATGAAGTGAACCATCTTCGCCAGCTTGTGCAGCGTCGAAGTATCGGACAATTTCGCACGGCGGATCAGATACATCCCGGCCTCCCGTTGGATGCGCGTCGTTCACATCGCTGCGGGGACACGCCATACCCGCGGGAAAGTCTATTCAGCCGGCTGCCCGGGCAAGCCCACGCTCCACGACCTCGAAAATGCGGGGCCAATACTCGGTCTTCATCACCGGCACCGGCGGCAGCATCCGGACGTGATACGGGCCATGGCCGCACCAGAACAACACCACGCCCTCGTCAAAGCACGCCTTGCACGCCGCGATGACCTTGCTCTTGTCGCCACCGAACGGCGTGAACCGCATCATCCCGCCCATGCCGCCGGTCAGCGATGCCTGCCCGGGCACCGCCGGGAACCACGCCGGGTGCTTCTTGGCCAGTGCATCGACCTGTTCGACAAACAGACGGTGGTGCGTTTCGAGCGCCCCGCCCGAGCCGTAGAGATCGCCATCGCGGAGCATCTCGAGAATCCGCGTTCCCGCAGCAAAGTCCTGACTCGAGCCAGTGAACGTGCCTGAGAGCAGGCCGGCGCGCGGGGCGTACTCATCCGTATACAGCGTCGCACACGCCTGGGTCATCTTGCCGACGCAGAAAACGTCGATGTAATCGCCGAGATCCATCGTCTCATACGCAAACATCTCGTGCGTGCGTCCGAACGACTGGATCTCATCATCCCAGATCGCGATGTCATTGGCCCGGCAGATGTCCATCAGCGCGGTGAAGAATTCACGGGGGGCGGTGTTGAACCCGCCCTCGCCTTGCACCAGCTCGAAGATGAAACACGCGTGCTGCTTCGGGTACCGCGTGATGTATTCCTGCAAACGGGCACAGGCATAGTCGATGAACTTGCTCTCCCCGCCGGCGCGGGCCACCTCGGCCTCGGTCCAGAAGGGCATGTAGTCCACCTGCGTGCTCAGGGGCACACCGTCGCGCCCGGCGGCCGAGTCGCCGATCTGCGCCATTGTCACCGTTCGACCCATGAAGCAATCCTTGAAGGCGATCACCCGGCTCGCCGGCGCGTGCTTCTGATAACACACCTTGAGCGCACTCTCATTCGCCACCGCGCCGGAGGTCGTCACGAAGCATTGCGAAAGTCGGCTGTTGCGTTTGGCCAGTGAAACGAGCGTCTCGGCGAAGCGGTACGCCTCGAAGTTGGATTGCAGGTTGCCGTGCTTGACCGCATCCTGTGTGCCCGCCTTGAGCGAAGCGCGGACCAGCTCGGGATGCGCGTGCCCAAAGAAGTGGACCCCGATGCCGCAGATCATGTCCCACTTGACCGACCCATCGGCAAGTTCCACCAGCGGCCCGTTACCCGCGCCGGAGCCCAGCATCGGATAGAGCAACCCCCGCCCCTTGACCGCCGCGGCCCGGCTCAGCAGTTCTTCATACTCTGCCTTGGCGCCATCCAGCGCCGGCCGGGCATCGGTGATCTTGGCCGAGTGCGATTCGACCTGTGCAACGATCGCGTCGATTGCCTCGTCGATCGCCGATGAGTGGGCGAGTTGCTGACCGATCGTCTGGCTCGTGGTTGTTCCCGGCATACATCTCTCCACTCTGATCCTGGGGGACTGGCTTCTCGATTGTCGGCGAATCCGCGGGACGCGCTCAGCGGATAACCCGTTCGGACCCGATTCCGACCCGACTTGTATTATTGTTGGCTCAGTCGGATCAGAAGAACAGCCAGCATCTGGCTCCGCTGGACCAGACTCGCCAGCTCGATCCACTCCTCCGGCGTGTGCAAACCGCCGCCCCGGACGCCCAGCGTGTCGATCGTCGGGAGCCCGGCGTCCTGCATGATGTTCCCATCGCACACGCCGCCTGTTCTGGCGAAAGGGAGGTCCTGCCCGAGCGATTCGGCAGCCGATCGAGCCTGTTCCGCCAAGTGCCTCGTCGCCGGGATCTCGGGCTTGGCCGGCCTGTTAAAACTCCGAAAGACCCGGACCCTCGGCAGAGTATCGCCCTCGGTCTGGAGCGCCTCCAGATCCGACGCGATCTCCGCCGCGATCTGCTCGTCGGGAAATCGCACGTTGCCCCGAGCCATCGCGTGGTCCGGCACCGCGTTGGTCACCGCCCCACCACTGATCGGCCCAACATTGAGAATTTTCCCCCGCGCCGGGTCCGGCATCTTCCCGATCTCAACCAGCACCTCACCCAGCTTGGTCACCGCTGAGATCCCGTCCGTGAACGCCCGACCGACGTGCGCGGACTTGCCCGTCACCTCGACCATGAACTGCCCAGAACCCATGCGTTCAATCGCCAGCTCGCCGCACGCCAACGCCGGTTCGAGCGCCAGGCCGAAGTCGTGTGATTGGGCCGCCTCGCGCAGCGCCCTTTGCGAGTGGTACGTTCCCGTTTCTTCATCCGCATTGAGAAAGAACGACCATGAACATGGCACGCCGGCCTCGGCGAGGGCCTCGAGCGCGGCCACTGCGATCACGAGCCCGCCCTTCATGTCCACACACCCCGGCCCGATCGCGGTCAGGCCATCCGGTTGGATCTCCAACTTCTGGAACGGCCCATCGGGATCATGCACCGTATCGAGGTGACCCGCGATCAGCACCGCAGGCAAACCCGCTGCCCGGCGCCGGCTGAGGCTCGAATCCGGTCGATATTCGCTATCACCCAGCCACGCGGGCTTTTCCTCGCCGGGCGTGCGCGATGTCTCGGCTCCGATCGCTTCGAGTCGCCTGGTCAGCAACTCACGCGAGGCCTCGATGGCATCAAGGTTCCCACCACCCGTCGGCATCCCGACGTGCCGAACCAGATCGTCGAGCAGATCCTGATGTCGGGATGCGATCAGATCGCACACTCGCTGCTCGGTTTCGTTGAGTTGGGTCGCTTCGGTGTCCATGCGTCAGGGGCCATCCTTTTCGGGTATTGAAATGTCACCCAGGTCGAGCACCACGCCGTCGGGCTGGTACAGATCGACCGCGAGCGTGTCCTTGTCGATCGACGTGAAGACGAGGCAGTCGCGACCATACCGGGCAGCGTACAGCATGTCCCCATCGCTCGGCCCCGCGTACTGTCCATTGCCGACCCGTTGGACATGGAAGTGATAATGCGCCACCGCTCGCCCGCCTTCGATCAGCATCTCCGGCGAGGCCACGAAACTCGTGTCATTCTCGCGCATCACCGGCCTCGGTGGATACATCGCGGCCACGAACTGATCCTCACGCCCTCTCCGAAGCGAGATCCGAATGATCCCGCCATACTCCGTGGTCGTGTCGCTTCGGTCGGCATCGGCCTGATCGAACAGCTCCGCCTCAAGGTGATCCTGACGGATGGCATCGTCGATCACAAGGGCCGTCAGGAAGTCCGCCCAGACCATCGCGTCACCCCATGTATCGAGGCTCTCGGATCGGAACCGGACGACATCGCTCAGCCGACGGTGGTGCGATCTCGGCTCCAAGCGCGAGTCAAGCTCAGCCCGGAGATCCTCGATCGAGGCGTTCGCCCATGCGGTGCGATACTTGGCCGCCCAGCGGAGCGCTTCCATGTGCCGCAGCCGCAACCCGCGCCGGCGCTCGGGTGGCAGGTTCTGGACCGCGGTTCTGGTTTCTTCCCACCACGTCCGTCCCGAGGCCGAATCATCCGATGCCAGACGGGTCAGCCACTGCAACTCCTCGCCGGTCAGCGGAATGGTGTGCAGGTCCACCAGTCCCCGGCGGAGGGCGCTGAGCGTCGGATCGTCGCTGGAGAGTTCTTCATCCGCGATCAATCCGCTGAGCAGATCCACGCGCATCTCGCCCGAGGCATCCAGCCGAGAGAGCAGGTTCCATGCATCCCGGCGTATGCGTGAATGCTGACCCTGCGAGGATGTGGGGCCGGACGCGAGAAACGTCTCGAATACGATCTCTTCGATCGACTGGTCGGGGTGTAGTTCGAGCAGGGCCAGCCCCTCGGGGCGTTGGTCATCGGCTCGGGTGACATCCGGCTTGGCAAAGGCTCGGACGAGGGCGGGTGTCGTCCCGACCCAGTGGCGAAGGACCGCCACCTTGGAGAGCGCCAGCACGATGCCCTTGTCGGTTTCCGTGGGGAGCAACTGCGCGACGAGTTGTTCCCCCTGATCTGCCGAGAGCAGCCCACCCTCGTCAAGCAGGGCGTGCAGGGCGCGTTCGCGTGTGATCGAGGGCAACCGGCGGGACCAGATGATGTCCTTGAGGGCCTCGATCGCAGCCGAGCGGTCGAGCTCGCCCGCTTCGACGAGTTCGGGCGTCTGGCCGATGAGGCCGAGCTTGGTGCGCGTCGAGAGCTTGGGATCCCGGATATCAACCAGCAGTGTGCCGGTGTCGACGGGCCGGTTGGATCGGCATCCGACCGGACCGATCATCACGACCGCTGCGACCAAGCCTAAACTGATCAGGCCGATCCCGGGCATGATCCGGGCCAGACCCCGAGGTGTATTCGCCATGCAGGCAACCCTTCCGCTTCGAGAACGTGTGCTGCGGATCCTCAACCTGATCCGGCCCGCTGTCCAGTCCGACGGCGGGGATGTTGAGCTTATCGACATCAGCGACGAGGGCGTGGTCCGGATTCGCCTTCACGGGTCGTGCGTCGGATGCCCGTCCAGCTCTGTCACCCTCAAGCTCGGTATCGAACGCAACCTCAAAGAGCACATCCCCGAAATCACCTCGGTCGAGGCCATCGAAGACTAGCCCAGTGTGACATCCAGAAAAGGTTTTTGTCAGGTTGTCGCTTCCGGGATGAAAATCTGCTATCCTACGGGTCAGTGCCGGCGAGGTCGTCTCGGAACCGACCCGGTGAACCCCGAGGGGAAGCAAGGATGTTGGTGATCACGCGCCGGGAAGGCGAAGAAGTTGTTATTGGCGATCCCGAGAACCCGATCGGGGTCGTCCGCATCGCCTCGATCAAGGGCGACCGCGTCCGTGTGGCGTTCGAGTTTCCGCGAGCCGTCTCGGTGCATCGGCGGGAGGTCGCCGACCAGATCCTGACCGAAGCCGGCGATGAATCACCAACAGTCGTGGTTGTGCGCCCGGGCGACGAATCTCGTTCTGAACAGACCACCGCCGAACGAACGCACCCACCGGCCGGTCGGCACGCGGATGCCCGCTCGGTCTGACTCGGGGCTTATTCCGGTTGACCGCCGGACATGTCGTAGACCCAACCTTCGATCGCTCGGTCGTAGCTGAGCACCTCGCCATCGTTGAAAAAGAGCCCGAGCTCGCGTTCGGCGGCTTCGGCGCTGTCCGAGCCGTGGATCAGGTTGAAACTGTTGGAGACGCCGAAGTCGCCCCGGATGGTCCCGGCCTCGGCATTGCTACCGAACGTGGCACCCATCATTTTCCGGCAGACCGCGATGGCATTGTTGCCCCGGATCGCCAGAACCATCACGGGCGAGCTGGTCATGAACTTGACGAGGCTCGGATAGAAGGGCCTCTCCTTGTGCGCCTCATAATGCGTCGCGGCCAAGTCCTGGCTGATCTGCATCAGTTTCGCGCCGACGATCTGCAGGCCCTTGTTCTCGAAGCGGGTCATGATCTGCCCCATGAGCCCGCGCTGGACGGCATCCGGTTTGAGAATGATCAGTGTGGTTTCCATGATTCGTGCTCCGTATCAAAGTGGGCCGAAGGATAGGCCAGCCCGGACCGGCCAGCGCCGATCCCGGGCGTCGGCTATCCTCAAGATGGACTGACGCACTGACCCCGAACCACCACGGAGGGTGGCATGGCCAAGAAAAAGCCCCGAACGCGCGGCACCGCCGAGAGCATGGCGAACAAACAGCGCGAGATCTCCGTCAGCGAGTTCTTCGCCAAGAACCGGCACCTGCTCGGGTTCGACAACCCGCGCAAGGCGCTGCTCACCACGATCAAGGAAGCCGTGGATAACGCGCTCGATGCGTGTGAAGAGGCCGGCATCCTCCCGGACATCACGGTCAGGATCGAAGAACTCTCGGCACCACCCTCGGCCAGCAAGCCCGGACGATACCAAGTCACCATCACCGACAATGGGCCGGGGATCGTCCGCCGACAGGTTGAAAATATCTTCGGCAAACTTCTCTACGGCTCGAAGTTTCACAGGCTCAAAATGTCACGCGGGCAACAGGGTATCGGGATCTCGGCGGCCGGGATGTACGGGCTCATGACCA
>DRKT01000198.1 GCA_011053195.1 Phycisphaerales bacterium
CCTGCCGGGCGGCGTGGAGTGGGCGGTGCTGGCGAGGCACCTGCGGGCGATGGTCGCGAAGGGGTGCCGACGGATCGCGGTGTACGGGCTTGGTCAGCACACGCAGCGGCGGGCGGATGTGTTTGATCGGGAGGACTTCCCTGTGGTCGGCTTCATCGACGATGATCCGCCACCCTCGGGCGAGGCGCTCGGGCTGCCCGTGGCCACGGTTGGCTCGGCCATCGAAGTATTGAACCCGGATGGCGTGCTGATTTCGAGCGATGCGTGGGAGAGCGAGATGTGGGCCCGGGCCAAGCCCCTGCGGGAGGCGGGGGTGTACGTGCGTCCGATCTATGGTTCATATTCTGATACGGAACCAATTTCTATTCAGGGTGCAGCAGGCTGAGTGCTTGCCTCGGCCCGCTGGCCGATGGCTTTGAGAAGCTGCCTCGCAAGGGCGTTGTGCGTGAAGAGGTTTCTGGCTCGGCCGGCGACGCCTCGGGACAGACTCGTGCGCCAGTTTGGATACGCTCTGGCGCGATGGATGATGGATTCGAGTTCATCCCTGCTCTCGTAGCTTGTTTCCCAGAGGTCGCCCATGAGCAGGTGCGGGTCGGCATCGAGTTGCATCGGGTGCAGTGCCGGGATGCGGGGGTCGGTGGCGGGGTCGCGGATGGGGATCTGTGCTTTGATGGTCATGCCGAGGCGCTGCATGAGTGTGGTGTAGCGCACGGTTTCGGCGCATGCGAGGTGGTCGAACCAGAGGATCGGTCCGCAGCCGTCGTTCGGATCGGTGATGTTGTCGGGTTCGAGGCTGCGAAGGATTCGGAGTTTGGACAGGAAGAGGGATTGGCGCAGGGCGTCGCGTGTGCGTCGGATGATGGGGACGCCGCCGGAGAGCGAGCATTCGATCAGTCGCTGGTGCAGCGGGCTGAAGGCGCTGATGTGCAGCGTGATTCCGGCGGCGTTGTACGCGGCCGCGAGGTCGTCGCCATGCTCGAGCGGGCCGAAGGCAAACCGCCCGAGCGTCGGGTGGTGCTCCCAGCCGGTGCCGAAGATGCGGAAAGTCCAGTTGTTTGTGTCGCAGATGTCGGCGGCCCAGTGGGCGGACTGGTGCCGAAGCGTGCGGTCGATCAGGCGCAGCGCGACGTTCTGGATCAGCATCTCCTGAGCCGAGGGGTCGAGATGGGCAGCGCATTCAAGCACGGCCCGGCGCACGGAGGTGTTGATCCCGACGGGCGCCATCGGGTTGCGTGCGATGGATTCGAGCGTGGGGATCAGGTCACGGGCGATCCGCTGCGCCTCGGGTGAGGTTGAGAGTTCGTCGAGCAGGCGGTCGCGCAGGTGCTCGGGGGTCTCGGCGTGGTGGGAGATGATGGCAACATCGCAGGCAAGCTCTTCGGCGCGGGTTGGATTGATTCTGGAAGTATTGAATTTCTGTTCACTGGCCACAAGCGGTGCGGGCAGGATGGCCTCGGTCGGGTAGCCGAACTGCTCGACCATCGCCCGGCTGATGTAGCCCATTGCGATATCGAGCGGCCCGATCGCGGCACCGGCTTCGAGGGTGAGCAGGTGAGGCATCGAGTCCTGCACCCAGAGTACGAAGGGCACACCGACGGGCAGGACGCGGCGTTCGGGTGTGGGCGGCGGTGAGCCGGTGATGACACGCTCCAGATCCGTGCGCGTGTGGTTCGGGGCGAGGATGATGTCCGGGTCGAATCGGTCGATGATCCTGCTGTAGGCGAGCGGGCTGAGCCGACGGTGCTCGCTCGGTTCGGTGATGAGCTCGACAGTGCAGCCGAGCCCGCGCAGGCTCTCGGCCAGGTCGCTGCAGGTGGCGTGCAGGACGGTGGTGAATCGGCTTGCCGAGATCAGGATGCGCAGCGGGTCGGGTGTATCCGCACGCAGCGCCTGCGACAGGCGGGTTCGCCACCATGCCGACTTTCGATCGGCGTCTCGGGTGTGGATGGCTCTGAGGTGCCGGTCGTGTTCCAGATCCTGCTCGGCGATGGCGCTCTGGATCACGTCGGCGACGCTCGGGCTGATCGGTGTGCGGAGCGTGCGCAGGGGCATGTACGGCCCGCCGATGGGTGTGCCGGCATCGCTTCGGGCCGCCCCGGCGAGCTGCTCAGAAGCGTTCGATCCGATGAAGATTTCGATGCGTGGGTCATTCCAGATGTGCGAAAGGTCGGCTTGGGCGCAGCCATCGAGCAGTTCGAGTTCATCCGCTTGGATGATGCGGATGCCCGGCTGGTAGCCGGAAACCTGCCGGGGTGTTCGGGTGATCAGTTCGAGCAGGACCCAGGGCGGGTCGATGCCCTCGATGGTGAGTGGGGCGGGCGAATCGGCAGCCTTGGCGATGGACTCTTCACCGAGCGCGCGGGCGGCCCCGCGTTGATCGCCGAGGTGGAGAATCCGGCCATCTCGCCTGCGGACGATGTTGCCGTCGGTGCTTCGGTAGGCCTCTTCGGTTTGGACGTATTCCTTCCACCGGGCGAAGGCTGGTTCGAGGTCGAGGCCTCGCCGGCGCAGGGATTCGATGCTGGATCTGACGAGCGGGATTCGGTGCTCGGGAGAGATGCGGTCATCGGGGAGCGATTCGATCCGGCTCGCGAGTTCCTGAACATCGGGTCTATGCGAAGCCTGTGGCCGCTGCCGGCAGAGCGTGTCAAGGGTTTCGCTCGCCAGAGTGCGCAGGCCGAGGTCGGCGAGGTTCGAGGCGTAGAGGAATCGGAGTTGCGGATCATCAGGCCCGGTGCGCAGGGCCTGTTCGGCGAGCGGGACGAAGGTCCATGGCAGGTTTTGCCGGCCGAGCGCGAGCAGATCGCGCAGCGGGACAGCGGTGGGGGCCTGCGGTATGGACATGGCTTCATGATCGGTCCAACAGCTCCGGAAGGGCCAAATCCTGCGGCAGAAGGTGGTTTGCAGCCGATACACCGGCGGATGAACGCGCCCAACACACACGACGCCTCGCGGGCGAAGATCCTTTCGATCGGCGAACTGCTGGCGGAACGGCAGCGTCTGCGCGAGGCGGGGCGGACGCTGGTGGTGTGTCATGGCTGCTTCGACATCGTGCACCCCGGGCACATCCGGCATCTGCGTCAGGCCAAGGCGATGGGAGATGTGCTGCTGGTGTCGGTGACGGGTGATGCGCAGATCCGTAAGGGCGAGGGTCGGCCGCTGATTCCGGAGGAGCTGCGCGCGGAGAACCTGGCGGCTCTGGATTTGGTGGATTATGTGTATGTCGATCCGAATCCGACGGCGTTGGAACTGCTCGGGGCCGTCAAGCCGGACGTCTATATCAAGGGCCGCGAGTACGAGAACAACGCGGACCCGAGGTTTGCAGCCGAGCGTGAGGCGGTCGAGCGCGGCGGCGGTCGGGTGGTGTTCAGTTCGGGCGAAGTCGTGTTCAGCTCGACCATGCTGATCGATTCGCTCGGGCAATCGATGGACCCGTTTCACTCGAGGCTAACGGCGTTGCTGGATCGGCCGGAGCTCGGGGCCGAGGCATTGGGCGAGGTGGTTTCTGGCTTTCGTGGCAAGAAGATGATCGTCGTCGGCGA
>DRKT01000199.1 GCA_011053195.1 Phycisphaerales bacterium
CGCCCGCCATGCTCTTCGACGATTCGGCGAGCGGTGGGCAGCCCGAGCCCGGTGCCGCCGGGTTTGGTGGTGTAGTAGGGCTTGAAGATGTTGGTTGCGGTTTGCTCATCCATCCCGGGGCCGGTGTCGGCGACGCGGAGCCTGGCAACCGGCCGATCGTCCTCGAGCGTCATGTCGGCTCGGAGGATGAGCTCCCTCGGCTTCGGATCGTCGGGCAGATCCTCCGGCGGTTCGCCCATCGCCTGAAGCGCGTTGAGCAGCAGATTCAGGACGGCCTGTTTGACCAGCGGCGCATCAACCGGCGCGACGACCGGGTTTGACGCCGGTGCGGCATAGAGACGGATGCCCTGCTTGTCCGCCTGTGGATGAAAGAAGTCGATGATCTCGGAGATGAGCGCATTGAGATCGGTGGGCTTGGGATCGAGCGCCTTCTCACCGGCGAAATCGAGGAAGTCGGTGAGGATGTGGCGCAGCCGATCAATCTCGCGGTGTAGGGCCTCGACCCGTCGCTGGAGCGGCTCACGGTCCTGGTCGTCGATATCCAGATCGGCGAGCGATTCGGCAAGCAACTGCATGTTCAGTCCGATGATCGAGAGCGGGTTTTTGATCTCGTGGGCGAGGCCGCCGGTCATGGAACCGAGTTCGGCGAGTCTTTCGGCGGATCTGGCCCGTCGCTCGGCGCGTCGGACGCGGGCGATCTGTCGGCGAGAGTCGGCGCGATGCCAGAGCGACGCTGCACCGGCACCGAGCACCAGCCCACCAAGTCCGAATCCAATGGCGATCATCCAGGCCGACATACCCGGAGGGTAGGGGCTCGTGCGCTACTGCCGGCTTGTTCTGGCGTGGGCGCGTCGTGGAACGACCGTGACCTCGGAGGACTCTTCCCGGATGACGCGCGTTGCCCGCCATCCTTTTTCGCCCTTGGTCGCGTCGTATTCGATCGACGCTCCATCTTTCAGCACGCGAAAGCCCTCACCCTCGATGCAGGTGAAGTGGATGAAGATATCTTGCCCATCAGGGCCAACGACAAAGCCAAAGCCCTTGCGGGGATCGAACCACTTGACCACGCCCCGGCCGGCCACGATTTCATTCGGCGAATCGGACATAAGAAAGACGCCCCCTATACCGGGCATCGTGGGGTGCTCAGACTTGCCGGCGCATCGCGACGATCGGCGATGAACCTGTTGACAGCCGGGTGAGATTCGGCTGTTCCCCCAACTCGATGCCGGTTCTGATGGCCCGAAGACCATCACCACCAACGCCGCGACCGGGCCAGCCCCGCCCGCGGCAACCACCAATCTACACCAAGACACCGGGGCGCGTCAATCCGCCCCCCCCTCCCCCCCCCACACACACGCTCGATAAAGAAAGAGCCCCGGGAGGTCCCGGGGCTGCTGAGATTTATCACCATTTTGATCGGTTATTTGAGAACGTCAGTCGGCGGTCGTCGTCGCCTCTGCTTTTTCTGAATCGTTGTCGGCGTCCTCGTCTGATGCCTTGGCCTCGTCCTGGAGCAGCGCCTTTCGGCTGAGTTTGATTCGGCCCTGGTCGTCGATGCTGATCACCTTGACACGGATCACATCGCCGAGCTTGACGACGTCGGCGACATTCTCGACATACCCATCACTGAGTTGCGAGATGTGGCACATGCCATCGGTCCCGGGTGCCAGCTCGATGAAGGCGCCGAAATCTTTGACGCTGACGACTTTGCCGTCGTAGATCGCGCCGATCTTGATCGACTCGCAGACGGCTTCGATCTCGGCCATGGCGGATTTGAGCGAGGGACCGTCTGTGGACGAGACATACACGGTACCATCTTCTTCGACGTCGATCTGCACGCCGTACTTGTCCTGCAGGCCGCGGATGGTTTTGCCGCCGGGCCCGATGAGTTTGCCGATTTTGTCAGGATCGATTGTGATCGACTCGATACCCGGCGCATACTGGCTGATCTCCGTACGGGGCGAAGGAATCGTCTTCTCCATGGCCTCGATGATTTCGAGCCGACCCTGCCTGGCCTGTGCGAAAATGGTTTTGATCTGGTCGTGGCTCAGACCTCTGGCCTTGAGATCGAGCTGGATGCCGGTGATCCCTTCTCGTGTGCCCGAAACTTTGAAGTCCATATCGCCAAAGAAATCCTCCTCACCGAGAATGTCGGTGACAAAGACTTCATTGTTGCCCTGCTCATCGGTGAACCGGCCGACGGAGATGCCGGCGCAGGTGTTCGTGATCGGGACGCCCGCATCCATGAGGGCGAGGCACCCGCCGCAGACGGACGCCATCGACGATGAGCCGTTGGATTCGGTGATGTCCGAGACGAGGCGGATGGTGTAGGGGAACTCCTCCGGGTTGGGGAGAATGGCCTGGAGCGAACGCTCGGCGAGGGCGCCGTGACCGATCTCTCGGCGCCCCGGGCCCATGATTCGGCCGGCCTCCCCGACGGAGAAGGGCGGGAAGTTGTAGTGGAGGTAGAACTTTTTGCTGTATTCGGGCATGAGCCCATCGACGACCTGCTCGGCCTTGCCGGTGCCGAGGACGCAACTGACGAGCGACTGGGTCTCGCCTCGCTGGAAGAGGGCCGAGCCGTGGGTCCGTTTGAAGACGCCGACCTCCATCTCCAGCGGGCGGATCTCCTTCGGCTTGCGGCCATCGGCTCGGATGCCCTTCTCGGCGATCAGCTTGCGCGTGATTTTCTTCTCAAGCCTGCGGAAGGCCTCACCCGCCATGGATCGACGCTTCCGGCTGAGCTCGGCGTCGGCGACTGAGCCGTCGAGCTTCTCCGGGAAGTGTTCATCGAGTATAGATTTTTTGAGTTCGCTGATGGCGTCGTTTCGCTCCTGCTTGCCGGAGATCTGGCGGAGCTCGAAGAGTTTGTCGCTACAGAGCTCGGTGACCTTGGCCATGATGTCCTCATCCGGGACAGCCGGCGGGTTGACGATGGTTTTCTCTTGGCCGACCTCTTTGACGAGTTCGTCGATGAGCTCGAGAACCTGTTTGATGTGGTCGTAGCCGAATTCGATGGCTTCGAGGATGTCCTCATCGGGGATCTCGGCTGCCCCGACCTCGATCATGTTGACGCCGTCGGCGTGACCGGCGAGGACGAGGTCGAGATCGGAATAGTCCATCTGGCTGCCGGTCGGGTTGATGACAAACTGCGGGCCGTCATCGGTCCAGACCCGGCCGACGCGGACGGTCGCGGTCGGGCCCTCGAAGGGGGCATTGGAGATGGCCAGCGCGGCGCTTGCGGCTGTGCCGGCGATGACATCGGTGTCGTTCTCGCCGTCGTGGCTCATGACCCAGCACTGGATCTGGACCTCGTCGATGAAGCCATCGGGGAAGAGCGGGCGGATGGGTCGGTCGATCATCCTCATGGTGAGGATT
Organism: Phycisphaerales bacterium; assembly: GCA_011053195.1. Taxonomy (GTDB): domain Bacteria; phylum Planctomycetota; class Phycisphaerae; order Phycisphaerales; family UBA1924. The sequence goes on from DRKT01000199.1 coordinate 3,379, forward strand.
TCTTTTTCGTTCGGTGCGCCTTCGCGTTTGCGGAAGCCGCCCGGGAATTTGCCACCGGCCGAGAGACGCTCGCGATAATCAACCTGCATGGGGAAGAAGTCGAGGCCGGGCCTCGGGTCGGCGCGCATGACGGTCGCCAAGACGGTCGAATCGCCATAGGTGACAAAGACGGCCGCGGTCGCCTGTTTGGCGATGCGGCCTGATTCGATGACCATCTTCCGGCCACCGATTTCCTTCTCGACACGATGGGTCCCGAGGGGGGTGCGGGTTGCTGACATGTTCTGGACACTCCTTCATGCTGTATTTCGCAGGGTCATTCCGCTGCGAACGCCCAATCAATCACCACCGTTCGGCGCGGCACGCGTTCCGAATCGTGGACTGATCAAGCCTGAATCTCAGACAGCATCGGGTGCCGAACTCTCTCCGGGGGCAGAGGACACAGGCCAGACGGGAAACCCGCACCCCTGGCGTGTGTCGACTGCCTTCGAAGACGGCATCCGATGCTCACACATTTCTTCCAAAGCAAAGAGGGCCCGCCGGGGTGATCCGACGGGCCTCGGTTCAGTCTTACTTGCGCAGGCCGAGTCGGCCGATGAGTTGCTTGTAGCCTTCCCTGTCCTTGCGGGCGAGGTAGCTCAGAAGCCGGTTGCGTTTGCCGACCATCATGATGAGTCCGCGTCGGCTGTGGTTGTCGTGCTTGTGTTCGCGGAGATGCTCGGCGAGATGCTTGATCTTGGCCGTCAGCATGGCGATCTGGACCTCGGGCGAGCCGGTGTCCGCTTCGTCTCGGCGGTATTCGCTGACGATCTCACGTCGGGTCTGGGTTGAAAGGGCCATGGCTGGGTTTGATCTCCGTCGAAAGGGCCTGTCAATTCGGTCCGTAGAGCGTAGCGCCCCGGCCTCAAACGATCAACGAAGCCCGGGGCCGGGCAGATCTCATTCCCATCCTTTTCGACCGACCCAGCTACACTCGGGCACCATGAAGAGCGCAGGATTGTCCACCCGAGCCCAGGCCGTCCGTCCCAGCGCCACGCTCGCGGTGGCTCAGAAGGCTCGGACGATGCGGGCCCGTGGGGTGGATGTCCTTTCATTTGCCGCCGGCGAACCGGATTTTGTCACGCCGGAACCCATCCGAGAAGCCACGATCCGGGCCCTGAACGAGGGTCTGACCCACTATGCCCCGACACTCGGCACCCCCGAAGCCCGGGCAGCGGTCGCGGAGAAACTGACCTCCGAGAACATGATCCCGGGTCTTGGGTTGGAGCATGTCGCCATCGGGGTCGGGGGCAAGCACTGTCTCTATCTGGCGATGCAGGCCCTGCTCGATCCGGGTGAGGAGGTCCTGCTGCCGGTCCCGTCGTGGGTGAGTTATGCCCCGCAGGTGCAGCTTGCGGGCGGGACGGTGGTGCCGATGCCGACCACCGGCGAAACCGGGTTCAAGGTCTCACCTGAACAACTCCGCAGCGCGATTTCGCCGAGGTCCCGGATTTTCCTGATCAACTCGCCCTCGAACCCGTGCGGCACGATGTATTCGCCGGAGGAACTGCGGGCGCTGGCGGAAGTGGTTGCCGAGGCGGCTGCGAGCATGGCCCCGAGGCTCGTCATCGTCAGCGATGAGATCTACGAGAAGATCCTCTATGGCGGGCGGACCCACCTCTCGATCGGCTCGATCAATGCGGTCGCACAGCGCACGGTGACGATCAACGGCCTCAGCAAGGCGTACGCCATGACCGGCTGGCGCGTCGGCTACAGCGCGTGCCCCGGCGACTGGGGGCGGGAGCTGATCGCTGCCATCGGTCGGCTCCAGAGCCAGATGACATCGGGCATCCCGACATTCATCATGCCCGCGATCAGGGTTGCGCTCGAATCGTGCGATGCCGAGGTGCAGCGCATGGCGGACGCCTTTGCCCGGCGGGCGGAATTGATCGAGCGTCGTCTGAGGCAGATCCCGGGCATGCGGTTCCCATCGCCCGAGGGCGCGTTCTACGTCTTTCCCGATGTCTCAGATTTCTTCGGAAAGAAGGACCAATCCGGGCACGAGATCGCCTCGGCCATTGACTTTGCCGACGCCCTGCTGACCGAGCAGGCGATGGCGGTCGTGCCGGGCGACGACTTCGGCGGCTGCGGTGAAAACCACATCCGCATCTCCTTCGCCTGCAGCGAAGATCAGATCAACGCGGGCATGGACCGATTCGCCGAGTTTATCGGCTCACTCGGCTGATTCGTCGGCCGGCTCGGGCTCGCGGGCACGGAGGATGATCTCGCCCGTGTCATCGTGTTGGACGACCTCGATCCGACGCTGGCGGGTCAGCTCCAGCATTGCAAGAAACAGGCCGATGATGTCCATCCGTGAAGCCTGCGCAAAGAGTTCGCGTGTGGAGAGCTCGGCCTTGCCCTGCTCGGCTCGGCGCTGGAGACGGTCCATCAGGTCGGCGGCATGCAGCTCGATCGGTGTATCGTCGAACTGCACCGCATGCTCGCCGAGGCGGTCGAAGTTGACGGCGGCGGCGATGCGCGTGAACGACTCGATCAGGTCCAGCACGTCGAGGTCTTCGAGGTCTGTCTCGTTGGAGGCCTCGATCGCCTCGCGCAGGGCGGCCCGGTCCACGCCGATCTTCGCGGCCGGCCAGCGGCGCTGAAACTCGGCGCGACGGTCGCCGAGCCGTTCGGCGGCATCGCGGAACTGACGATACGACAAGAGCTGACGGATCAGGTTGGCCCGCGGATCGCCCTCATCTTTCTTCGGGCGCGAGTGTTCGGGATGCTCCTCCGGGGGCATGAGCGAACGGGACTTGATCTCCATGAGCGTGGCGGCCATCACCAGAAACTCGCCCCCCACTTCCACATCGATCCGCTGGGCGGATTCGAGGTGGCTCAGGTATTGGTCCGTGATGGTGCTGATGGAGATCTCGGTCGGGTCGAGCTCGGCTCGGCGGATCAGGTGCAGCAACAGGTCGAGCGGACCCTGGAACTCCTCCAGACGGACGGTGTACTCGTGTGAAACCATGCGTCGCTCCCTCGTCGCCGGGATCAGTGTACCCTTCCCCGATGCCGGACAGCCCCGACCAACTCGAGTTCGCCCGCGCGGTGCTCCGCGAGGAGGCATCGGCGCTGCACACGCTCGCCGACCGGCTCGATGATCGATTCAATGCGGCTGTGGGACTGATCGCGCAATGCGCCACGTCCGGCGGAACGGTTCTTGTCTCGGGGCTCGGCAAGTCCGGACTGGTCGGCGCCAAAATATCCGCGACGCTGGCCTCGCTCGGCGTGCCCTCGCACGCGGTCCACCCCACCGAGGCCAGCCACGGCGACCTCGGGCGATTTCGAACCCGCGACCTCGTCATCTGCCTCAGCAAATCCGGCGAGACGGATGAAGTCATCAACCTCGCGGCCATTCTCAGGCAGGACGGTCTGCCCATCATCTCGATCACCGGCGGCGGGGATTCACCGTCGAGCCTCGAACGGTTGGCCACCGTCCCGCTCACCCTCGGCATCTCACACGAGGCGGGCGACATGCCCGCGCCGACCAGCTCGACCACCGCCACGCTCGCCCTCGGCGATGCCCTCGCGCTGGCGGCGGCCAGGATCCTGCGATTCACCGATGCCGACTTTGCACGGCGCCACCCCGGCGGCTCGCTCGGGGGCGTGCTCCGGCCCGTCATGGATGTCGTGCGCTTCCGCGCCGGCGAGAACCTGCCGCTGATCCCGGATGCGCTCACCGTCGAGCAGGCGCTGGTCGAGGCCAGACGCCAGTCCGTTCGCCGACCGGGCGCCCTGCTGCTGATCGACTCACAGTCCGGCGCCCTGACCGGCATCTTCACGGATGGCGACCTGCGCCGGCTTGTTCTGGATGCACCCGATGATCTGAAGAAACCGATCGCCGATTGCATGACCCGATCGCCTCGCACGCTCCCCGACGATGCGATCGTCCGCGATGCCATCACCCTGTTCCGCGAGCAGCGACAGGACGAGATCCCCGTCGTGGACCGCCAAGGCAAGCCCGTGGGCCTTCTGGATGTGCAGGACCTGATCGCGCTTCGGCTGGTGCGCGACTGATCCGTTCGCCACTGACCGGTATCCGACATTGGGCACTGGGCATACGAAAAGACACCCGGTTTCGTGCGGGTGTCTCGTCATTGTTCACGTGCCTGATGCCTTTTCTCTAGGCGGCGAGTCCGAGCTGGCCGCCGGATTGTGTGCCCGGGGCGGATGAGGCGAGACGTGCGGTGTGCCATTCGGATTCTTCGCTGCTCAGCCCATCGCGTTGGGTGATGGTGTAGTAGGTGACCTCGACGGTGCCGGGCGGGATGGAGTCATCGACGAACGAGCGTGTGGTGCTGGTACCGATCTGGGCGAAGGCGTTCTGGTCGAGCCTGCGGAAGACGGAGTAGACGGTGCCGTTGGCGACGGTGCCCTTCTATGAGAGTTCCATCGAGCCCGAGTTTCTGAGGCTTGTGGAGAGCGCTGTCGCGGGGACGGGCGCGGGAGCTGGTGTTTTGTCGACATTCGGACGGTCGATGTTGGCCGCGCTGAAGACAGCGCCCGGGTTGCCGGAGAGCTCGGCGAAGGCCTTGATGGCGGCGATCATCGAGGTGCCCTGATCCATGAGATCGGCGACGGCCTCGTTCTGGTCTGCGGTGATGTCGCGCGAATTCTGCCGGGCGGTCTGCGCTTCGTTGTACGGGCGGTCTGCGCTTCGTTGTACTTGTTGCTGGCCAGGGTCAGTTTGGTCTGCAGGTCGGCGATCTGCGCCGGGGCAAGCCCGATCGCCGCGGGATCGGCGGCCCAGACGGTCAGCCGCTGCTGGAAAAACTGGATCCGGCCGAGGATGGTGGTGGGAACGGTGGTCGCCATGATGGATCTCCTGTATAAGGGTGTATGAGGGTTGTCACCGACACCCGTGGCCGGCGATCGCCGTGTGCGTCGGCAGGTGGTCAGTTCAGATTAAGTATGAAACACAGTATTGATTGAAAATATTATGTTCTGATCTTTCCGGGTGCCGTCATCGGCCGAATACAACACCCATTCCCGGGGTTACCGAGCATTCCGGACTTCTCCGCCGGGTGGACCCACATATTTGTGGCGTTGGATGGATGGCATTCCTTCCACCCTGTATCGGCGGCAACGTGCCTCCGTTCCCTCGTTCATTTGGTGGAACGGGCGTCCCGCCCGTCGCTCTTTATCTCGTTCGCCTCTTCGTGAATCCATGAACGCCGTTGCGGTTTGTTCACTCAGCGGGGACCACCTCAAATCCGCCCCGAGCCTGCGAGCCCCTCGCGTGAACGAGGGGCCCCACACCCGCCCGACCGCTCGATCGCCCGCTTGAGCCGGTCGATGCACCCGCATCCGTCATAGTCGCTCGGCCGCCACGCGCATTTGCCGAGCGCCGGTCTGGTCCGCATGAAGACCCACACCCGCGCCGGCGTGGGACGCCGTGCCATCGCACGCCAAGACACCGGCAGAGCCCGATCTCCGGGTCGATTGCGGCTTGCTCGCGGGGTGGGGTCGAATACACTTTAGGTTCGGAGAGGGACCTAAACCATGACGTTGCGGCTTGCTCGCGGGGTGGGGTCGAATACACTTCGTGGGTTGGAGTCCATCCGGCCCCAGTAGTTGCGGCTTGCTCGCGGGGTGGGGTCGAATACACTAAACCAAGGCCGATGGAAGTGAAGGGGCCGGTTGCGGCTTGCTCGCGGGGTGGGGTCGAATA
>DRKT01000200.1 GCA_011053195.1 Phycisphaerales bacterium
GGTCTTGATGATGACCTCCTTGCCGCCCCGCATTTCGATTCGGGCAAGACCGGCAAAGACGAGGTCGCGGTCGAAGATGCGGATCAGGCCGCTGGGCACATCGAATAGCTTTGCCCCGGCGGGCAGCGCGGCCGGGATCGGCTGACCCCGGCGCCCGGCCTCGTCTCGAAGCATGTCCAGCTTCTCACCGAGCCAATCCCGGATCGCTCCAGCCAGATCGTCCCGGAGCGGGATCAGCGAGCCCATCCGGTTCTTCTCATCTTCCGGGTTGAGCACGATGTGCGCGACCTTGCCGGCCAGATCGACCTGCCCGACGGTCACGGATGCCAATTCGCTCTTGCGCAGGCGTTCGAAGCCTCCCCTGCGAATGACGGAGAAACGGATACAAGCGCAAGCCCTATTCATTGAGTGGTTCGTTCGATATTTTTGGGCGTTCTATGACTTCCCATTTTATTGGATAACTCTTCCCCATGATGCGAACTAAATCCCACAAACCATTCCCATCACTGTCATACAGGTAGACCGGACCGGACAATACCTGTTCATGCATCAGACTTTGATCTAGAGAGCCTGTAAGGTATGCCATGAGCAGCAAGCCCTCGTCACGAGACAGTTCCATACACACCTCGGTGCCATCAGAATTGTCTAGATATGAGTCTATCACCAACCTTCCATACTCACTGTTCACGACTACTTCGTGTGCCATTCTGGAGAGGTATTTTGTTACATACGACCGCACCTGAAATGCTCGGGCGTACAAATCGGCAGCGGTTACATCTTCACCCCATTGGGTATGATCAGCGTACACTGAGAGCGCATTATCGCCAACTTTACTCGGATATGTACTTTGCGAGCAACCAGAACAGACGCACATGACGATCATAATATATGATGTCTGCAATATGATTTTCATGGTTCAGACTCCCATTCAATAAATGCCCGAAGCGTATATGCGCTTGTGGTACCACTCGCCAAATCTTCAACCAGCAAGGTATCAGGAAATACTGCCAGACCATTCATGGCAAAGAAGTTGTATTTTTGGAGTATGCCACCTAATGTATGCGCAGAGGCCATTGACTTTGTCAGTTCAATCGGCGGCTCCTTACCTAGGTTACTTGTTTCGAACGTCATGAAGTACAAAGAATCCATCCCGGCCATTGTATCTACGGCAACTTGGCTAAACTCCCAGCTCGTATCACCAAACGCAACATTTATTATCGATAGTTTATCACCCATCCCATCGGTGCCGAAATGCACTGCGAGTGATCCGATGTCGGACAAGGCAAGCTTGAATCCGGCTTGATCATTGGGTGGATTACTCATGTATGCATCAACCCGCGATTTGGCAGTGTGCGCAGCACAGCCTGCTCCACCACATAGCAAGCAGCCGACAACACAATAGAAGCTATATATTCGCATCGTAATGCACACTTTCATTCTTTAGTACGGCTGGAAGCTAAGTGAACCAACCGTACAACCAAGCGATACGCCCGCTCAACCCCATATTCTGTACCACTATCCATGCAGGGCAGTGGTGCTTTTTCGCTTGTACTATCATAGGTCTTCGGCACGTAGCAAAGCAGGCCTCCTGGTAGATGAATGATTGCTCGGACTTTCCGGGTTTTAGGGGCTGGCGGTCGATACCCCTATGATAAATGCGACCTCACCGTGTTGTGGTGAGTCCGCCAGCGATTAAACAAGATCTTCGCTTCTTTCAGCGTGTAGAAATTCTCGCCGTTAGGCAGTTTATCACGCAGCATGCCATTGAATCTTTCAATATACCCGTGCTCCCGAGAGATCGCCGGCTCGATGCCCGGCGCGTAGATCCGCCGAGCGTGCGATTCAAGGTAGGTGCCCCATCTGATGGCGCGTTCGAGCGGGTCGAGCGGCACGGGCCCCCTGTCGCCATCAACGAGATGACTGATGAGCGCGATCGACGGGATCAGGCTCCGGTACTTGGCCAGATGGCTCTCGATGGCCGGGGGCTCGACGCCGGACCGCAGCCGATTCTCCCGCTCGGTCATCCACTCGATGAATCGTCCGTAGGCGGCATCATCAAACCTCAGATGCGGGATGCTCTCGAAATCAAGCTGGTCGCGCTCGGCCCCGGCCAAGTCGCTGGTGATGCCGCGGAGTTCTTTCATCTCATCCTCGGCATCCTCCGACTTACGGAGTTTCGATTTGATGCGTGATTCGAGCGCCGCCTTACGCAGATCAAGCTCCTGACCGCTCTGGCTGTGCGCCCTGAGCAGTTGGTCGTGCTCGTCTGGTTACCGGTATTCTTGTTTTCGTGATGATGTCCTTGACGAGGAGGCGAGCAGAATGAGAAACGGGGCTGCAGCGGACACACTGGGAGAATGCATCTTGCACCTCTGTCTGCGACTGTCAGACGTTCCGCTTGATCAGATTCAGCCATCTGCTTGCCGAGAGTTCAAGTCCGATCCGCGATTGTGGGCGAAGTTTTTTTCAGAGCCGATTCATACTTGCCTTCGGGCGGAGAACCGGGGCGTGACGCCGGGACATCGAGGGCTTAGGGCATGTGCGCAAGATGACCCACAAGCAGCTCGATGATCTCGCGGCGGCGCTGCGCAGCGATCAATGTGGGTGCGAACTTCCGTGTCCTTGGCAAGGCGTCACTCCTTGGTGCGTGATGGCGTGTATCGTTGCCATCTATCCCCGCACCGAACGGTGAACTGTCACGCCGGGCCGTCAACCACCATCTACGCAAGCGATTATGACCGTGCCGAGGTTGTGCTGACCGTGATCACCCGTATGGCTGAAATAGCCAAGGAATCCGCCAATACTTGGCACGCCGTTGCTGGCTACTGAAAACCTGCATTGCAGTTGGGTGGAGCTAGACGCATGTCAATTGCGTCAGTCGATCTCGCGATCGATCGTATCACGAATGGAATCGAGCAAGTCACCATGCCCCGAAACGCGAAGTCGGTGCTCTGCAGCCGCCTGCTTCTGCCTGTGCATCTGTTCCTCCGTAATCGTCCATTTCAATCCGATCCGTTCCGACGCAGGCCATGGGTGCAGCGAGCAGAATGGAATATCCGGAAGTATCGTCGGGTCGAAGTGGAACGTGGCTTCTGGATTCAGTCCACCGAGCACGGGGACCTCGCGTGGATTGAGTCCGAAGCCACCTAACAGGAAACCCGAGATCGGCTGAAACTTTGCTTGCGCAATTGGAGTACCATCCGGACTAAGAATCAGTTTGGGTGATAGAAACACCGACCGGTCCAAGTCTGTCCATTGGTACAGGTCACCCTCAACCTTACCGGTGGCAGAATTGTAATTACCTGTGATCTTGGGCGGCGATCCCATCGCATACTCAATAGCGCGGTAGTCGATACATACGCTGCTCACGTTCCAGTGCAGTGTCGTTACAAATACAAGGAGTGGGTGATTCTGCTGTTGTCGTTGTCGCTGTACCTGTTTAAATTTGCCGCGCACTTTGCTGCGAATCTTCTCCGTGAGCAAACTGTAGAAGCCATTGAACAGTTCCTTGTCTGGCATGCCGCTGGCTTCGCTTGCAGCATCGGTTGAGATGTTCGTGACCTCGACGAGAAACGACTGGCCATTGTTCACGAACTCGAAATCAACACCACCGGTTCCTCCAGTGTCAGTCAGTCGTGCTGAGTCACAGCGACACATGACGAAATCCCACACCACCGCCTCAGCAACTGCACCCTCCACATGATATGCGTGCTCGGAGTTGAGCCTACGGGACCACATCTTCGCGGCCGACTCGCTCTGGATAGACAGCCACTTGGCGAACGCAGTCAAGGACGGAGCCCAGCGACGTAGGTCGGTCATGATTCAATCCTATACGCGGTCACTTATCTCGTTTATCTCTGGCGGATCGAACATCCGATCTGCATCGGGCTCAATGCCTCGTTCTTCACGGACATACGTGGTGCATTCCGGCGTCTTCTCCACGACGCGGCTGTCGAGCGCTGGGAGGCTACGAAACGCGTCCTGCATTGCGGCCGGCTCTCCGACGAATCCGATTACCCTGTAGTTCATGTTCCACTCGACCGCCCAGGCCCAAAGGGGACGTTCGTCCGGTGAACGACGGAGCACCATCTTGAAGTAACCATCCGCACCAATCGCGTAGACCCGGTGTTGCCATATGGAAAGCATCGCCTGGAACGCCTTCATCTGATCGTTCCCCAGTCTGACTTGGGAACAAACCCAACGGGTCCGAAGCTTCTGACCCAAGTGTGTCCCAGCCGCTTCTTCTTTTCGTAAGTAATAAGATAGAAGAAGGCTTGAAGGTAAAAGCGTGCGAGCGCAAACGCTCGGTTCGGATCGAGTTGAGGCGAGTAGACCAGGCCGAAGCTCACGGCGACACCTGGTGTCAACTTACCGCGGCTGGCGAGCCGTGCTCAGCTACACTCCGCACGCCTCACCAGCACGCCGCAGGCGTCGCCGGACTAACATAAAGGGTGGCACTGAAACCGGAGAAAGGTCACAAGGCTGTTGAAGCACAATTCCCTCTGATCCCCCGTTGGCGGCAATGCGATTCCTCTTCAGTCATTTCTCCATTACTTATGTTTTCGTCAAGTATCTCAAGTTGTCGGTTCTCCATCTTCTGGCATGATGCCGACCATGCTGCATCATCCCTGGCGTTCTTGCCCGAAAGCATATCAGAAACTCACGCCCGCCGTCGATGAGATTGCTGATATAGCTTAGCCCGCTCGGGTCTGTATACCTCGTCGGCTCGCTGGCTACATACTCGTACAGAGTGAACCCATAGCACGCGCACGATCAACCCTCTGCGACTAGGAGCAGCTGCGTCTGCTGCTCCTAGGCTGTAAGATGTTCGAAATCCTGCAACGCTCCGGGATTGAGCGCAGAAAACATTCGGTGGCCGGAGCAAGCGGATATACCGAATACGCTACCCGCCATGATGGCGGTGCCGAGTTCGGGACACGCAAAGCCTACCTACACCACCGGCTCGATACGCAGCACCATATTTTGATCTGCACTTCCCAGATGCGTCCAGACCGCGATTTTGTCGCATAATGCTGGAATCGATTCGGAGGGACAGACCACTCACCGGCAGCGTCCACAATTGCAACGACATTCGATAAGACGAATTGATGACGGCAAGAGCGTGATGCCCTGCCTTGAGTTCATCTGTCAGCCTGGGTGTGAGTAAGCAAGTCTACCGTGTCATCATCCCGGATACCGGCGAATGATGGAGCAAGGGCGATCGCAGCGAGACCTTGCGAAGGTACTGGCCCGTACCCGGATGAAAACAGGACAACCGGAACCACACGGAGCTAATCTCGTACTCGATATTCGTGCTGAATCCACTCGTGAATTTTAGTATCATTGTACATTTTCGGTGAACTCAACCATTCAACGGCACGGGAGGCGAGACGTATTCTCGGATCCCGCTTCGATTCCGCACGTAGCATGCCTGTTGCCGGATCCTGTCGAGATTCTAAAAACCGGAGAAGTCGCCTGTAATCTCCTTCCGAAACCGAAGCAAGATTTCCAGACCGATTGATCACTGCCGACTTGGTTGATGCAATTGCGCTAAGCACCCGGACCTGCTCAAGTTCCGTAGAATCCAATAAACCAGATCGTTTGAGTTCCTTGGCCTGTGTGTCAATGAATTGTTGAGTATCAGGGTATAGCCGCTTGGACTGCAATTGATGCAGTATCACCTGTTCACGGAACAATAGCTCATCCAATGAATTTGGAGCAGCATGACGAAGATCAGCTCGCAGAGCACGGACACGGTCATCAATGGTAAGCTCATCATTAAACACCCAAGAAAGTGAGTCTTCGTCGCGGATCATTTTGTGTACAACGAATCGTCCCGCAAGGTCATAGACGCTAGCACGGTTGCTAAATGCTGGTGCCGCCTTTCGATACCAAGCCAAGACATCGACCCGGGCTTGTTCCATTCCCCGCCGGTACGCCCAGCCCTCGCGTGCATTGACATAGCCAATACCGATTGGCGGTGCAGCCAGAATCAGAGAGGCCGCAGCTGCAGCGAGGGCAGGATGACGCTTGGACCACAGACGAACTTTCACATACGAGGAATCAAGCGGAGTCGATGTGTTTGTCAGCCATGCTTCTAGCAGGTCACCAAATTCGGCTGCAGAGTTCGGTCGCAATGCAGGATCTGCCTGCATTGCATAATTCAGTATACGGTCAAGCCGTGATGGAATTTTTGTTAGGACTGGTTCGTTGCTATCTGTGGTATTTGGCTCAACTCTAGAACGCTTGGCCAAGTCACCAGTGATCATGTAGCGGAGCATCGAAGCGAGAGAGTAGATGTCCGACTGAATCGAATGCGATGCAGAGCCATCAAAGACTTCAGGAGCCATGAACGCAAGATTTCCGTATTTCCGACCTTCACCTGATGGAGAAACGAGCTCATCAAGATCAGAATCCAGCACATGCGCTATTCCGAAATCCGTGATCTTTGGTACAAGTTCATTTGGCAAATCAGCATTGCCATACAGCAGAATATTGGCGGGCTTGAGATCAGCATGTACAATCCCCGCAGAATGGATCGCGTGCAAGCCGCGAGCAACATCACGAATACAACGAACAAGCCAAGGTAGTCCTGCGGGCTTCCAATTTTCCATGGTACCAATCGAGCTGTATTCCATCACGACATACGCCCAATTCTCTTCTGCAATGCCGCGATCAAAGACACGAACCACATTGGGATGGCTGATAGACCCAGCTCTATTTGCTTCGGCGAGTATCACGCCTCGGCTTTCGGTCGGGATGCCGTGAAGGCGTATCATCTTGATCGCAACAGTGGTGACTCCAGCATCGTCAGTGAGACGACGATCGGTGGCCACATAGGTCCTTCCACTTGATCCGGACCCACATTGTTCTACTAGCTGGTATCTATGCCCCCCCCCCTCTTCTATGGGACCAAATTCGAGCAGCGAAGGAGAGTGGTCAAGGATGGAATCGACATCGTGCGGATCATTCAAAAGAGCCGACAGTGTGCTTGCGGTTGAAATATTCTCCGCAAGATCGGGGTAGTTGTGCAGAAGCAATTCGGTAGCCTCTTGGATGCTCATATTATGACGCACAAGGTCATTGATGGCGATGTCGATAGCTGTATCAAGCACGACGGGGCGTTTACGGATGTTCGGAATTAGTGTAAGAAAGTATTCAAGGTCGATGGAGTGCGATTGTGCAACCATCATCGATGCATACTCATCAATCGCGTCGGCGACCAGGACATCGTCGTCTGATGGACTATCTACGAATAGCATGGAGGTATCACTATATGGCATCTCATCATTTATATAATGTTTTCTAAATATTTTCATCTGTCATTCTGGATTTGAGATGGTTTGCTAATGTTGCACGAATATTCTGCCATCGCTGCCGAGCCGCATCCGGGGAGATCCCCAGAACTTGGGCGGAAATGACGTGTGGAACACCACGGAGCCAAAGTGTCAACAGAAATCGGTCTGATTCATGTGTAAGGGCGGCGAATGCTGCTGCGATGACATCTGCAGATTCCTCATCACTCCCAGCCTCTATTCTGTTGAGCATCTCCCGTGCCCATCGACCATCCGGGCCATCCACACGCCGGAGCTTGGCCGTGACACGCGCTCTGTCAATCAAAGCATTCTCCGCAACTTGCAGGAGCAGTTTGATAAGCTCGCCCTGACTCGTCGCCCGCAACCGACCTTGAGAAGCAAGTCTGTCAACTCTGCGCAGCAGTGTCGACATCAGGTCCTGGCTATCAAATATGCGTCGGGTGGACGCCGAAAGTTTCCGCCGGATCCGGTTGCGAATGAGCGGCTCCAGGGCAAGCAGACGTCCAGCAAGCTCATCACGAGAGCAAAATTCTGTGCGTGTAACTCCTGGCTGAGAGGGCCCGCAACTCATATCTGTGCTGTTCGAGTTGTTCTGATCCAAAATTTGGCTCATTCGAATGACCTCCGGCTACTGACACCACAATTCTGACAGACCAACCGCTTTTCCACAAGCAATAACAGCACATCTTTTCAAAATATCGCTCACACGGGCTATCTCAGTTCCGTCTCTCTCTGTGTCCCGGCACACCGCTGTGGACAACAGGAGAACTGACGGTGCGAAAAACACAAAATCGTGGTGCCCGGTCGCATGTGGCACAGCTCTGTGCTGTGTCGGTATTTTGTCTGGCAGGTGGGCTCATGTCGCTTCCTGCCCCCGCAGCAGCTGATGATGGGAGCGATGACAGCGTTATCGACATCATCATCGACTGGATCGAAGACCTTTTGGGCATCGATCCAACAGAGGATGAGGAGTTGCCATCAGATGGCGATAGCTGGTAATGCGACTGACTTGGAATCGCAGCGCATGACAACGGTCAGCACTGCCGAATTTCAAGATGACGTTACGGACTTGGCAGCCAGACTCAGGGAAATAACCAATGGATTGAATTATCCACAGATTGCAAGCAAACACGGAATATCAAGCGAGACCGCTCGTCGATATCTGCGCGATGGAAAACCAAGTGTTCAGTTCGTGATTAGTCTCGCTAGGAGTTCTGGGGTATCCCTTGACTGGCTGTTGCTCGGTCGGGGACCCCGCTTCAATTCTGAAGTAGATCACCTGAGGCACAAGCAGGACAACGCAAGCAAGATCGCTCAAAGGGCACTGACCCAGATACACGAGATGCGTGCATATGTAAAAAGAACAGATGCCATGCTCGACAGCGTTGTTGATTCTATCTCAGATATAGATACTTAGCGGATTCAATAATCCGTCATTGTATTCAGTTCTGCGTAGTTCCCACGTCGCCTGTCCCCATTCTGGTACCACCTACGGCGTGGGCCCTTGATATTGTCCGACCAGGCCGGCTTGACCGGACAATGCAGCGAGCCACTCGGAAGTTAGGCTTTCCAAGATGCTGTGTAGTCCTTCGGTGTTGCAGCGCGATCTATCTATAGGTTGCGACTCTCTCCTTTGCATCGGCCGGTGGCAGAAACCAATTCTCGTCCAAGCACTCGGCGCGCCCCGCTCGTCCGCAATGCTCTCGTACCGATGCGTTACCCGCGGTGCGACAGGGATTTACGTGCGTGACGTTCGTTCACGCCGCATGCTGCCCGTGTCCTTTGCACCACTTTCTGCGATGATCAGGCTTTACAGCTTTTCCTTGAGCGCATCCTGAAGTGTTTGTCGATCAAGGCCCAGGTCTGCCACGAGTCGCGTGAAACGACGCACCTTGGCCACGCCCATCCCAGTAAATTTCTTTCTTCCGCCGATAGAAAGTCTGCTCGCTCACCCGACCTTCCGGCCCCCCTCCCGCACCGACGCGCTCATCGTCCTGGCGCAATGCGAACGCAATCTGCCTCCCCGTAGACCTTGAATTTCTCACCGTTTCGACCTCCAAACAGAAACCGGGCCATGCCGTTTCTCATTCCACGAGTGGTACATGGTAAAAACGCAACATCAGCCTCGGATCGTGGAACGAGCACCACGATCCGAGGCTGGAAGGGAAATCATTCCTGCAGATTGCGAGCAGCCCCCCGGCTCATCGACTGTATGTGCCGCCCCCGCCGGTGGCGGATCGCACAGGAGCCACCCTTCCCGGCTGAGTTTCAAATGCGCCATAATCCATGTACGTGATGCTGCCAGACCCTTGATCCATCACCGCCCGCACATCGTAAAACCGCGGTCGGCCGTCGTTGTCGAACGGGATGAGTTCTGAAGTATTTCCATCGCCATCAAGGTCAAACTCATCCAGAGGGGCAAAGTACGACGAGGACGAATCGATCAGAGGTGAGCGGTACGAAAGGCGATAGTTATCCATTGCGGGATTCACAAACTGAGGATCCAGATCGATATTTTGCACGCCAGTGGACCAGCCACCTTCGATATCGCTGAACCACGCAAACGCCCCATCGCTCAACTGCCTTGAGAGCGGCGCGTCGTTTCCCCACACGATCGCGTTGTACACCTGTGCGGATGCGCGCAGGTCACCTTCGGAGTTGCTGGCAAGATAGAGCCCGCCCCCCTCAGTCGTGGCCAGATTGTCCACAATGGTGCAATTGGCATACTGGGCCGTCGAAGCAGCGATTGTTCCGTTGCTGCCGATGCGAATCCCGCCTTGCTGGTAAACACCGCCACCGAGAGTTGCGGTATTTTGAGCGATCAATGTGTTGGTGATTTCCATCGGCTGGCTGTTCCCATTTGGCGCGAAGTAGATCCCGCCACCGAACGTCCCGGCCGCGTTGCCGATGAACTGACAATTAATCACATCAGGATTTGATCCTGAACCGCCGCTTGAAGATGAAAACCCACCTCCCGTCGTTCCGGCTGTGTTGTCCAGGAACAGACAATTGATCAGACGGGTGTTAGAGCCGAAGATTCGTGTAGCAACCCCCCCACCCGAACCGGCCGAGGTGTTTCCAACAACAACCGAATCGGTCATGTGTAGCGGGCCATTGATCAAAACAGCACCACCGAACGACTCGGATGTGTTGTTCTCGAGTCGGCAGTTGACGATATCGAGACTGACGCTCCAGATTCGCCCGCTGGCATCCGCCCCATCGGTATCACCGGCAAGTACGCCACCTCCGCCGAAGGATTTTCCCTGGCCGGCCTTGCCATTGCGTACAACAAAGCCATCGAGCCGACCCCGAGGGCCATATCCCTCGGAGAAGTAGAACACCACATGCCTTGCGGAAGCCATCGTCCCATTTACGAGCGGGATATCCCCGGTCAGAATCGTCTGGTTGAACAACCCTGCACGCTCGGCGAGTGTCGCTTCGTTTCCCAGAAACCCGCCATAGACCTTCCGTCCTTGTTGCATGAAGAATGTTGCATCGGCAGCGTCCGTCAGCGGATTGCTGAGATTTCCGGGATCAACCCTGGTGTGCGGGAAGTACACACCGGTCGCCACCCAGACCTCATCACCGGCCTGTGCCGCGGCGAGCCCGGCATCAAGCGTGTCAAATGCCGAGGCCCAACTCTGACCGTTGCCGCCGGGCGCGGCGTCATCATCCACATACCAAATGGCCCCCTGCCCCATCGCCAAGCCCGCTGAACAGCTCCCGAGCACCATCGCCGCGATCCGAAAAGCATTTCTCATCGTTCAGTCTCCTGTGTTCCAGGTGATCTCATTTTGGCGGGTTTCACTCAGTCAGCACACGCCGGCCTCAACTCCGCCCCGGTCCGAAAACGGACCACTCTTGCCACACTTGACGGGATCATACTGGAAAGCCAAACTTTCCACAAGACTTTCCGGGAAAATAACCAGGAATATTTTGGGCCCCCGATTCATCGGTGCTACAATGAGGGTGCCGGCGAGAAGGCAGGCCTCTGAGCATGGTCTTCAAGCGCCACAGCCCCCGGAAGGTCCAAAATTCGCGCGTTCCGCCCATGATCCATACATCAGACGAACATCCTGATTTTTATCACCGGGCATCTGACATTGCCAGCCGGGTTCGTCAGGCGTTTACCCGCCTTCTAGCCTCGGTCCCTGCATCGACGACTGATCGCCGGGGTCGGCGAACCATCCCGGGTCTCAATCCAACACTCCAATCACGACTGGTCAGAGCGCTCGAACAACACGACCCACTGGCCACGCTCCTCCATCTGCCGGGGATCACTGCCCTGCGCAGCGTGCTCGACGAAGCCCGGCGACGCGAATCTGATCCGGATCTGCTCATGGAAGCGCGAGCGGTCACGGACGAGCTCGCCGACTTCATCGAACAGGAAGGCCTCGACCGCGAAACCCTCCAGGCCACCCTCGCCAGTGATGTCCCGGAAGCCCGCGATGCCATGGTTCGCACCAGCTCGCAGATGTTGTACAAATCCGTTGCCAATCTCAAGGGATACGCCGCCGAGTCAACCGCACTCATCGCGGCTGTCTACCCCGATGACAACCCATCCGCATGCTCGATCTCGATGATCGGACTCATCCATGGCCTGCGCCGGTTCCGAGCTGATGCCAACCACTACGAACGTGGCTACGTCCCCGATTCTCCTGATAGTCCCGAGATGCGCAACCTCATCCGCACACTCGATGGTACTCCAGTCGCCGACCTGAACGGCCCACCGATCATTGATGCGCTGACTGATGACCCTAAGCCACGCTTCGAGGAAGAACGCACCTCGCTTGGAATCGCCTGGCGTCATGTCGGCCAGGATGTCGGTCGGAACAACACTCTGAGCTATGCCATCGGGATGACCATGTGTTCAGCAAAGCCGAGATATCAGTATCAAGATACCGATTCTGCCATGATGAGCACCGCCAGTATTTTGCCGAGCAAGCGATTTGTGATCGATGTGCTGGTCCACCACGACATCTGGCCAGAGGCCGATCCGATTGTCGAAACACATTCCATCGTTCCCCATGGCCAAGTGACAGAATCCACGAGGATTCATCGCCAGGCCGACATGCTGAATCTTGGTGTCGAGGTTTCTTCGCTCGGCCGACGGTCAATCACGTTCGAGCACGCCGCCATTGCTAAGCACGGTCGTGCCCTCGACTACCTGTTCTCGTCGAGCGAGCAAGACCCATCGATGTTTCGAGGCTATCGAATCGACATGCAATACCCTCTTGTCGGCGTGCAGTATGCACTGGTCTTCAAACTGCCGAAATAGGACTGAGTTCTCGGTCGGATCGTATTGAGAATCAATGTATCCAACATTCGCTGTCGTAGCCGGGACGCAAACGCCAGATCCATGCCGGATAGCCGGGAACAAATGCCTCTGGAAACACAACGAGGATCGCACCCTCCGCTGCAGCTCCGGTCACAGCATCGACCGCCTTGGCGATCATGGCGTTGCGGTCGAGAAGCATGGGGGTCTGTCGCACAACAGCGATCTTGGGCATTGGCCTGTCCTCCTTTCTTGTCGCCTTCCACTACCCCGAACGGGATTGGGCGAGCTCAGGCCCGCACAATATAACCGAGTATGATTCGCCAAGTTCGATTCAGTGCGATTGTACGAATTTCGAACCGCTGGAAGACAGAGTATGTGGCAAGCGCTTTCTTCCCGCTCTCAAGTATGACTGGCAACTCTTGTCACCACAGAAAGAAAGCCCTTCGACATTCTTGCCGAGGGACCGATTTTGAAGAAAAGTAGGGGCGACTGCCCGAACTTCGAACCGCCGCGTCGAATTGTAGAACCATTCGCGGTCGCTTTTCTATCACTCCCGCTGCCGTATCTCACCCAAGCAACTCGAATCTTGCGTAACAGGACCTGAGTGGGCATTCGAGTGTTTGTAGCACACTATCCGAGATATATTATTAAACATCCAGAACTCATGGATCATGTGAGTTGATTGATTGTGGAATCGCCTACGATTCCACTTGCATATCGTGAAATCCTTGATCACGCACCGCCTGAGTAATGCCAAGTTTTTCAAATGCGGTTTGCCATAATAAATCAAGTTTTATGTCTACACTCTTCAAGAGAATTAGAATACTACGCAGTTCCTCAATCATTCCTCGCCGACCGTGTTCCGAACGTATATCGACATCGTGACCGACAAAGAACCGATGGGCCAAGTAGTTGCGTTTGCCTAGCGCCTCCTCAAGTTCCACAGACAACTCATCGGAGATATCAACAAGCCGCTTTGCGTTCTTCAACAGTTGTCCAAATGTGTTCCAACTTTCTTTGTTGAACAGGTCCTCAATAGTCCCTGCCTTCATCGCATTGGAGTCCATGACTCGAATTGCCACTACAAGATTCACTAGTCCCTGTTCAAGTACTTGCGCATAATATGATGCCAAACCGAAGAAAGCCCATAGTTCTTTCGGATCGTCATAGTCTATTTCTGGTATGGAGTTGTTCATACTACGGATGTTAGAGGCCGTTGCCATTTTCGAATTTGCAGTCTACTTCTTTCGACACCAAAGACCCAATGTTCGAAGTTCCGCCAGTTAATCGGGGCGACAGGATTTGAACCTGCGACCTTTTGACCCCCAGTCAAACGCGCTACCAAACTGCGCCACGCCCCGGATACCGGCCATGGTATACGCCCGATTCCTCCGAAGCCATTCCCACCCGTGCAGCCGATCTCGAACGCCCCGCCCTACCCTCAGCCATGGCCACGATGCTGATCTCGGGTGGGCGGGTCATCGACCCTGTTTCCGGCACCGATCGGGTGCTGGATGTCCTTGTCCATGACGCCACAATCGCCTGCATCGAACCGGAAATCTCCCGGGCTGATGCTGATCGTGAGATCGATGCCCGTGGGCTGATCGTCTCGCCGGGGCTGATCGACCCGCATGTCCATCTTCGAGAGCCGGGCCAGGAGCACAAGGAAACCATTCTGACCGGTTCCCGAGCTGCGGTCGCCGGCGGCTTCACGACCGTCTGTTGCATGCCCAACACCGTCCCCCCCATCGACAGCCCGGAACTCGTCCGGTTCGTGTATGACCGGGCTGCCGGCGCCGAGTGCCGGGTGTTTCCGGTCGCTGCCGGCACGGTCGGCCGGGCCGGGGCCCAGATGACCGAGATCCGTCTGCTGGCCGAGGCCGGGGCCGTTGGAATCTCAGACGATGGCGATGCGATCGAACAGACCGGCATGATGAAGTCCGTCCTCACCGCGACGAGGGCTGCCGGCCTCACGTTCATGCAGCATTGTCAGGACCCGTCGCTCACGCGCGGCTCCGTGATGCACGCGGGCGCCATCTCAACCCAACTCGGCCTCACAGGTTGGCCAAGAATCGCAGAAGAGATCATCATTGAACGCGACATCCGGCTCGTCGGTGACACCGGCTGCCGATACCACGTGCAGCATCTTTCCAGCGGCGACTCCGTTGAGATCATCCGCATCGCCCGGCACAACAACCTGCCCGTCACCGCTGAGGCATCGCCCCACCACCTCCTGCTCACCGATCATTCCTGCCTCGGCTACAACACGAATGCCAAGATGAATCCGCCGCTGCGTGAATCAACCGACGTTGAAGCCATCCGTCAGGGAATCGCAGAGGGCATCATCACCATCCTCGCCACCGACCACGCCCCTCACGCGCCCGATGAGAAGGCTCTGCCCTTTGACCAGGCTCCTTTCGGCGTCATCGGATTGGAAACCGCGCTCGCCGCGTATGCCAAAGCCCTGATCGAGACCGACACCATCGGCTGGCCCCAACTAATCGAGCTGCTCACGATCAACCCCGCCCGGCTGTGCAACCTCGATCGAACGCACCGCGGCGAGGCCGGGCTCGGTGAGCTGCGCGTCGGCGGGCCCGCGGATCTCACCATCATCGACCCGGATCACACGTGGACCGTCACCCACAGTGATCTGGCCGGGCGGAGCCGAAACAGCCCATTCATTGGCGAGTCGTTCGGCATCAGGCCCGTCGCCACCATTGTCGCCGGCAGGGTCAGAATGAACAGACTTCCAACCCCGGTTTGATGCCCGGTCCCGGACAGACCGATACACTCACGAGGCCCGGGACAGCGGATGTCCGCAGCCCGGCGGTCAGGACCTTCGCCCGGCGTCGGGCGCGCAATCAGCAAGGGAGTAGCACCAATGGCCACCCGCATCGGAATCAATGGCTTCGGCCGAATCGGTCGCCTCGTCTGCCGTATCGCAGCCAACACGCCCGACATCGAGATCGTCGCCGTCAATGATCTCGTCCCGGCAGACAACCTCGCCTACCTGCTCAAATACGACACCATGCACGGCCGATTCCTCGTCGATGGAAAGCCCGCAGACATCACCGCCACCGAAAACACCTTCACAATCAATGGACACACAACCAAGACCATGGCCGTCCGTGACCCGGCGCAGCTCCCGTGGGGCGATTTCGGCGTGGACTACGTCCTCGAATCCACCGGGCTCTTCACCAAGTACGACGATGCACACAAGCACATCGAGAACAACGGCTGCAAACGCGTGCTCATCAGCGCGCCGACCAAAACACCCGATCAGGTCAAGACCATGGCCTACAAGGTCAACCACGAGCAGTTCGACCCATCGAAGGATCTTGTCGTCTCCAACGCGAGCTGCACCACAAACTGCCTCGCCCCGGTCGCCAAGGTCATCAACGATGAGTTCGGTCTCGAAGAAGGGCTTATGACCACCGTCCATGCCGCCACCGCCACGCAACCCACACAGGACGGCCCAACGAAAAAGGACTGGCGCGGCGGTCGGAATGCCTATCAGAACATCATCCCCGCAAGCACCGGCGCCGCCAAGGCTGTCGCCCTGTGTATCCCCGAACTCAAGGGCAAACTCACCGGCATGGCATTCCGCGTACCGACCGCGGATGTCTCGTGCGTCGATCTGACCTTCCGCACCGCCAAGAGCACCAGCATCAAGGACATCAACGCCGCCATGCAGGCCGCTGCGAATGGTTCCATGAAGGGCGTCCTTGCCTATACCGATGAGCAGGTCGTCAGCAGCGACTTCATCGGCGATCCGCACAGCTCCATCTATGACTCCGGCGCCGCCATAGAGCTCAACGATCGGTTCTTCAAGATCGTCAGTTGGTACGACAACGAATCCGGCTACGCCAACCGATGTGTGGACATGATCCACTACATGGCGTCCAAAGACTGATCCTGAACCACCATGACGTGACCGAGCCGACCGCCATCGGGCGGTCGGTTTCTTTGTATACCATCAGTTCCAAAGCGGATGCCGGTCAGCGTTTGCTGCTTGCCGGCTGGAGGGCCTCGACCGCATCATCGTCGATATACAGGAAGCAGCCGCAGTTCGAGCACAGTGTCAGCCGTCCGCTGAGCAGTGTGCTGAGCACCTCGATCGGAAGCGTCATCATGCAACTGGAGCAACTGATCTCGTGACGTTTCCGGTCGATGACTTCGATCGAGGCCATCGCATCATCTTCGCGCTCACGAAGCAACCTTCGTAAATCCGACAGGATTCTGGGCTGAACCTCCGCGGCGAGTTCATCGCGCTCGGCCGTCAGTTCCTTGACCTTGCTCTCGATCTCTTTGTGCCGGGTATCGCGGTCCTTCTTGGCAACCTTGCGCACGCTGTCGCGCTCGGTCCGGTCCTGCTCGAGTTTCTCGATCTCGGATTTGATCGCCTCGGCCTGCTCCATATGGGCCAAGACCTCTTCCTCGACCCGGCCGCGTTCGATCTTGAGACCGTTGACCTCGACAAGAAACGCCTGATATTCCTTGTTGGTCCGGGCCGTGTTCATCTCCTCACGGAGTTTCTCGACCCTCGCGTCGATCTTGGCGATCTCGTCCTCGCTCTCCTTGATCGAAGCGGTGACCTGGCGAAGCTGGGAGGCGAGCGATTCCAACTGCTGAGCATTCTTCGCCAGTTGTGTTTCTTGTTCGGACAAGAAACGCTCGGCGGCATCGAGCCGTGACCTGAGCCCGCGAAGTCTTTGCTCCACCCTGAACACGGCCAACAGCTTCGTTGTCTCGTTCATGCCCGCATGTTCCTCCTGTCGGCCGCCGGCCTTGCATGAGTCTAGCACACCCGGGCATCCAATGCGACGTTTTCAGCGGATTTGATCCGCTTCACCCAACCGCACGAAACGCCCAATACGCAAAGGGCCCCACAAGCAGCAGCGAATCGATCACATCGAGCCATCCCCCAAAGCCCGGTAATGATCGGCTGGCATCCTTCCGACCCGCATCTCGTTTGAACAGGCTTGCGATCAGGTCCCCCATCTGTCCAAGCACACCAAGCATGACGCCCAGAAAGCCCGCCCAAGCCAGTGAAAGCCCGGGACTTTCCCCATTCGTGCGCAGCAACCACAACCCAAGCATCGAGATCAGACCCGACGTCACCACCCCGCCGGCGAGACCCTCCCACGTCTTGCCCGGACTCAGCCAGGGAACCAGTTTGTGCCGACCCAGCGATCGTCCGACAAAAAACGCTCCGATGTCGCACGACTTCGTCACCAGGGCAAGCCACAACGCCACCCACGCACCGTGCTCGAACCGGATCAGGATCCAAAAAGCACCCTGAACGCCGAGATAGACATACACCAGCATCACACCGCCGGCCGCGGCCACGACACCCTCGACGGTCTGATGCCGAACATGGGTCAGAAGCGCCACCAGCATGACCAGAATCGCGCCAGTACCGGCCGCATGCGCCTCGCTCGGCCAAAGCACC
>DRKT01000201.1 GCA_011053195.1 Phycisphaerales bacterium
GACGATGATCGTGTCGCGGAGCCCGCCGGGCAGATGATGCACGAGTGTGCCCACGGGTTTGTTGGCGCTGTTCAGGTGCAACTCGCCCGGTCCGCCGCTGCTGGAGACAGGCCGGGGCATCGCCCATCGCGCCTCGCCCGCCCACTCGAACCGAAATCGCTTCTCGGTGGCGCGCGAAGGAAAGCTGATGCGATCCGGTTGCCGGGCCGAGATGGGATACGCCCGCGAATCCGGAAACGATGCCGAGGTCAGCAGCGACGAGAACCCATCGCTCCACGGGGTTGCCGCATTGAGAAACGGCGTCGTCGCCTCGGCGAGCGGATCACCAACACGCACCGCAGCATCGCCATAGTCCGGGACAAAAATACTGGCAAAGGTTCGTGCCCGTTGCAAGCCTCCGCCATCGACTGCATCGAGAAAGGTCACATGCTTGACGCTCGCATGCTTCGGTCGAAGTATCGACACCCCGCCCCAGCCGATCGCTGTGAAAAAAGCGATCGACGCGACAAACCCGATCCAAGCAAACTGCTTGAGCCCGAAGTGACGGAGCACTGCATATCCGACCGGCCCCGCTATGGCCCAGTAGATCGCAAACAGGACAAATCCAAGTAAGAGCGCCGCCCCCGCGCTGCCGCTCGTCGAAATCACACCGCCGATCTCGGCATCGAAGTAGCTCACCTCACGTGCAGTCAATCCAACCGAACTCTGCATTGAACGGTCCGGCAATCGCCCGCGCCGGCCGAGCACACGATGCCAGAACGCATCCATCGCCGGCAACCCACGGTCCGTCAGGTTCCGGTTGGTCACATCGATCCCGATCAGTGTGACGGCCCCAAGATCCACAAACCGGCGAGACACGACGACGTGCCCCTCGCGATCGGTCAGAATCGGCACCGCGTCATTGCGACCCGCGGCTGCACGGGCCTCGAGACTCTGCACCACGAGCGACTGCGGGAGGATCATCTGCTCATCATGCGTCAGCAGCCGATCCACCGTCGAGGAACCGTCGGCCAATCGCTTGATCCGGACATCGGGCAGCAAGCCGGCGAGTTCGTTGCGCGTCGTATCCTGCCAGATCTGACCAGTCGGCGGCAGGCAGACAACCAGATGACCACCTCGACGGACCCACTCGGTCAGAGCCTTGGCCCGTGAAGTTGAGAGATCCGTCGGGCTTGCCGACGTCCACACGATCACCTCGAACTCCGAAAGCCCGAGCCAGCGATCGGGCAGATCCTGAGGGCGAAGATCGAACGCGATCTCCGTCACCTCATGCCCGAGCGGTAGAAACGGATCGGAAGCCTGCGCCCGTTGGCTGTAGCCGATCAGCCCACCAACCCGCTTGCCGACCACCAGCATGGATGCCACTTCGGGCTGGAGCAGCTTGCGCTTGGGGACCACCACACGCCGCCCGAGCAGTTGACCCCGGCGATACCGCACACCCGTGCGCTCGGCGGTGTCGCTGTCCACCGCGATTGCTTCGTACGCAGCCACCGTGAACGGATCACCCTCCTCGCGCGATCCCGGAATCCAGAGGTACAACCATGTCCGCTGGGTAGCGCCCGGGTTGGTGGTGATGGTGCGCTGATACATCGGCAGGTCGCCGTCGGAATCCCGACCCTCGATCTGGATGATGACCTCGCGCTGCGTGTCGTTCTGGTCGGTGAATTCGATCTGGAAGCCGGCCCAATCACCAAGCCGACCCAAACCGCCAACGCCTGCCGACACGATCGAGAGCTGCACCGGTCCGGCCTGATCCGTCACCATCTGCGCACGAACGACACCCGATGCCGAAATACAGGCAAAGACCCAATACAGCAGGACTGATCTGAACATGGGCGGATTCTACGGCATCCAGTCGCGACCCGCTCTCAAGAGACGCCCAAACTTCGCCGATGCTGGCCCCATGGACTGGCTCTCGCCCACGACCGTGCTCACCGGGCTCATCATCGTCTCGGCGGTTCTGGCTGTGCTCCACGGCATCGCCGAGAACATCCGACACACCGTTGCCCGATACGAACTCGCCCAAGAAGCCAAAGCCTTGCAGGAACGCTACATCGCCGAGCTCCAAGGCCGACTCAACGGCGAGGAGGTCATCGAACTCGGTGAGGTTGATATCGTCGACGAGTAAACCGCTATGTGATCTGCCAGAGCTTCTCGATCAGGATCGCATGCGAGCGCATCCCAAGCCGAAAGCAGTCCAACTCGAACTTCTCATTGGGCGAATGGATCCGGTCATCCTCGAGCCCGAAACCCATAAAAATGGTGTCCAGCCCCAGTCGGTCCTTCAGCATCCCCGCAATCGGAATCGACCCGCCGGACTTGATCAGCGACGCCTCCGCACCGGAAGCCTCCTTCAGGGCCGACACCGCGGCCCGCAGTGCCGGCGAATCCGTCGGGGTCGTGGCCGGGAAGCCGCTGCCCATGTCCGTCAGCTCCCACCGACATCCCGGCGGCGTGCGCTCGCGAAGCCATGAGAAGAACATCTCCGTGATCGCCGAGGCATCCTGATCCGCAACGAGCC
>DRKT01000202.1 GCA_011053195.1 Phycisphaerales bacterium
CGTCGGTGAAGCTCCAGAGGTTGAGCCCCGTGTCGCTGCCGGCCCCGCCTCGGAACAGGTTCGGGGTGAGGTCCGGCGTGTTCTCGGCACTGGTGATATCGCCAGAAACAAGAACTTCCGCAAGAGAAGTACCTGCAGCGCCGTAGAAGTTGTCAAAGTAAACCCCGATGCCATCAGAACCGGTCGCAGTGTTGGCAGCGAGTCCGTTGGTTGCACTGATCGTGATCTGGTTGACCACGGACAGGTCAACGACGAGCAGCACGTCGGCCTGAGCACCGCCCGCGAAAATCGCAGCAACTGCGACGAGACCAGCCTGTAAATTTAGATTTGACATATCATCTCTCCTTATGTTCTGTTGTTCTCGAAAGAACACCCGATATGACCCCGCAGCAGGAGCAGCCCACCGCCACACCCACCGGGCTTTGCGTCATATTCAACCCAACAGCTATACCCGCGAAGCAACGTCACCCCACGGCCAGACTGAGAATTCATTCGGGAAATAACATGCAGCCAAAACCAGACAACGCAACCCGGATTTCGAGGAATGCTCTCAAAATGGGCGGCACGATTTTTACTTATTGTCCGATAATGTGTCAGAAGTCGAGAGCACGAAGACTGTTTCCACTTCGGATACACGCCGATCCTTGCGCACCCCAGCCGTTGAACCAGGCTACCACGACCGGCACCGGTCCGAATACAGGAAGGCCCGCGACAGGTGGACCGGTCTGATGCCACGTCGCTGTTTCGCATTGGCGCGGGTGTCTGGTGAGAGGGGCGGAGCTGCTCGCCCGTATCGCTCTCATATCCAGTGACACTTCTTGGACCCGAGTCCATGGGGATCCAACTGTGAGAAAGATCGGTCTCGGCCGGTCCTCGGGTTTGGCATCACCCCCTGCTTGGCCTAGCATCGAGTCCCTATGGCCAAACAGGACGAGAAATTTACATTCGAGGCCGAGGTCGTCGAAGCCCTCCCGAACGCCATGTTCAAGGTCCGTCTGCCCAACGAGCAGCAGACCGAGGTGCTCGCCTATGTCTCCGGCAAAATGAGAATGCACTACATCCGCATCCTCCCCGGCGACAAGGTGACCGTCGAGATCAGCCCCTACGACCTGACCAAAGCCAGAATCACCTATCGCCATTGACCCGCCCGTGCTGCGGGATGGGGATGTCGCGGGTGAGGGGGCGGCGCGAGGGCTGGTTTTCTTGAAAATTGGGCAATTTGTTCGGTGTGGAAACTGGCCTTTGGAGGTCGGGCCGGCCTATGCTCGGTCTGCGCCGCCGGGGGTATCGGTCCCGGGTGGTGTTCCCGCGTCGCCCTCCGCTCAAATGAGGGGTAGTTCAAGCTGGTCAGCCGGGAAGCCGGGCGGGCCGGGGGTGTGAGTCGATGAAGGTTCGATCGAGTGTCAAGCGGTTCTGCAACGGGTGCCAGATTGTCCGTCGCAAGGGCAAGGTCCGTGTGATCTGCAAGAATGACCCCAAGCACAAGCAAGTCCAGGGCTGAGCAACAAGCCGATTCTGAGCAAATGAGGAGCCGAGCGTGCCACGTATTGCTGGTGTAGACATCCCGGATAACAAGAAGATTTACTACGCGATTCAGTACATCCACGGCATCGGCCCGAAGTTCGCGGCCGACATCCTGGCTGAAGCGCAGATCACCCCCGACATCAAGGCCCGTGAGCTCGACGATCACCAGGTCGCGGCGCTCAACTCGCTCATCGACACCGGCTACGTTGTCGAGGGGGCGCTCCGCCGGCAGGTCGGCCAGAACATCCAGAGGCTCCGGGACATCCGGTGCTACCGGGGCGAACGCCACAAGCGTGGGCTCCCCACACGGGGCCAACGCACCAAGTGCAACGCTCGCACACGCAAGGGACGCAAGAAGACGGTCGCCGGCAAGAAGGGCATCAAGGGCTAAATAAGACTGAAGCGGCAAACGCCGCGTGGAAGGTCCAGAGTTATGGCGAAGAAAAAGATCCGCAAAAACGTGGGCAAAGGCATCGCCCACGTCAAAGCGACACACAACAACACCATGATCACCATCACCGATCTCAACGGCGAAACGCTCGCCTGGGATTCGGCGGGCACGATCGGATTCAAAGGCACACGCAAGGCGACGCCGTTCGCTGCCACGCGCGCCGGTGAAACCGTGGGGCACAAGGTCCGCAAGATGGGGATGCACGAGGTCGAGGTCCGCATCACGGGCACCGGTGCGGGGCGCGAGGCCGCCATCAACGGCGTCGTCTCCACCGGCATCCGCGTCACGGCGATAGAAGATCACACGCCGGTCCCGCACAACGGGTGCCGGCCAAGGAAAAAACGACGCGTCTGAGACGCGGTCTGCACTGGATGCTCCGCGATAGAAGGAAGGTATGGGCTGCCGGCAGGCCCTTGCCGATCCGTTTTCGCGGCACTCTCGTCTTCGGGCGGTTGCCGGACACTGAGTAGAGGAATACTGCATGCTTCGAGCTCGCTGGCGTGGATTGGAACTTCCGGCCAGGGTCAATGCTGACCCGAAGTTCGTGGGCAACTCGTTTGCCCGTTTCACCGTCGAACCATTCGAACGCGGCTTCGGCACCACCGTGGGCAACTCGCTCCGCCGGATCCTGCTCAGCTCCCTCGAGGGCGCCTCCGTCACCGGGATCAAGATCCAGGGGATCGAGCACGAGTTCTGCCCCATGCCCGGCGCCATGGAAGATGTCACCGACATCGTCCTTAACGTCAAGAACCTCGTCGTCCGCTATGATGGTGAGGGCCCGCAGGTCATGCGTCTGGCTGCCCAGGGCCCCGGCGAAGTGACCGCCGACCTCATCGAGGCCGACACCTCCATCACCATCCTCAATCCCGACCTCGTCATCGCCACGCTCACCGAAGAAATCCCCTTCGAGATGGAGCTCCGCGTTGATAAGGGCCGAGGCTACGTCCCGGCCAACGAGCAGTACGAGCAGGCCGATGAGATCGAGGTGGGGCTTATCCCCGTCGATGCGATCTACTCGCCCGTCCAGCGTGTCCGCTACAAAATCGAAGAAACTCGAGTCGGCCAGAAGACGAACTACGACAAACTGATCCTCGAGATCTGGACCAATGGCACCGTCACGCCCGAGATGGCGATGGTCGAAGCCGCCAAGATCCTCCGCAAGCACCTCAACCCGTTCGTGCAGTATTTCGAGCTCGGCGAGGATCGCGTCTCCGAGGAGGCCGCCGCTGCTGCCGGAGTGGATGAGGGGCTCATCCGCAAGCTCGACATGACCATCGCCGACCTGGATCTGTCCGTCCGTGCGGGCAACTGCCTCGAATCGGCCAACATCGACACCGTGGCGCAGCTGGTCGTCCACACCGAGCCGGAGCTGCTCAAGCTCCGCGCTTTCGGCCGGACCTCGCTGCGTGAAGTGAAGCGGAAACTGCTCGACCTGGATCTCGATCTGGGTATGCAGCTTCCCGAGGGATATCAGATCAGTTCGGGCGTGTAAGCCCGCAGACTTTGGAGCGTTGATATGCGGCACCGTAAAGCCGGCTACAAGCTGAACCGAACATCGGCACACCGTCAGGCCATGCTGCGAAACCTCGCAGCCAGCCTGTTCGAGCACGGGCAGGTCGTCACGACGCTCCCCAAGGCCAAGGCTGTCCAGCCCATGGTCGAGAAGATCGTCACCAAGGCCAAGCGTGGCGATCTTCACGCCCGCCGGCAGGTCATCGCCACACTCGGCCGCGACCGCCACGCCTTCGACTGGCGCTACCTCCCGAAGAATGCAGATGAAGCCGAGAAGGAACGCCATCAGCAGATGAGCGACTCCGCCGAGCAGTTCTTCGACCTGCCCCCAGCGGACCAGACCGAGCGCAACCGCTTCGGCGAGATCCGCAAATCGCCAAGGCTCGTTCGCCACATCTTCGAGAATGTCGCCCCACGTTTCGCCGATCGCCAGGGCGGCTACACCCGGATCATCAAGCTCGGACGCCACCGCGTCGGTGATGCGGCCGAGCTCGTCCTGATTCAGTTCGTCGGCGCCGAGGAAGGCCCCGAGATCGGTGGTCGCCCGAGCACACGTCGACGCACCGCCGACAAACGGGCCGCTTACTTCGACAAGATCAAGTCCAAGGTCTCCGCGCCGGCCGTGGCGACCGCCCGTGCCGCTGAAGAATCCGGCGACGCCGACACGGCTGCCGAAGAGTCCTGACTCCACTTCCGACGCACCCATTCACGGACGGGCGAACGTGGCCGATCTGCTGTCCACTCTTGATGATCTCGAACGCGATGCCATGAGCACCATCGGCGCCGTCGCCGATCCCGAGGCGCTCGAAGCGTGGCGCATCGAATATCTCGGCTCCAAGGGCCGACTCAAGGCCGCGCTCGCGGGGATGAAGGATGTCCCCAAGGAGCACAAACCCAAAGCGGGTCAACGTTCAAACGCCGTCAAGGCCGCCCTCGAAGCCGCGTTCAAAAAGCACAAAGCCAAGCTGGAATCCGGCTCGGCCTCGCTCACCGGTATCGACCTCACCGAGCCCGGCCTGATCACATCCCGGAACCTCGGCCGACAGCACATCATCACGCGTGTCCGCGATGAGCTCGTCGAAGTCTGTGCCCGCCTCGGCTTCGATGTCGTCGAAGGACCCGAACTCGAAGACGACGAGCACAACTTCATCAAGCTCAACATCCCCGAAGAGCACCCCGCACGCGATCCCATCGACAACTTCTACATCGACGATCCCTCCCTCGGCGGCCAGGCCCGGATGCTCCGGAGCCAGACCTCGACCGTCCAGATCCGTGTCATGGAGCAAGCCGTCAAGGACGGTTCCGGCCCGCCGATCAAGGTTATCTCGCCCGGCCGCGTCTACCGACCCGACACCGTTGACGCCACGCACGCCTTCATGTTCCACCAGCTCGAAGGCCTCTACATCGACCGCAACGTCTCGCTCGTCGATCTCAAGAGCACCCTCTTCCAGTTCGCCCGCGCCTACTTCGGCCCCGACGCCGAGGTCCGCCTCCGCCCGAGCTTCTTCCCGTTCACCGAGCCATCCGCCGAATTCGACATGAAGTTCAGCCTCCGACCCGGCAAGCCCGCCGAGTGGATCGAGCTCGGCGGCTGCGGCATGGTCGACCCCAACGTCCTTCAGGCCTGCGGCATCGACCCCGAGATATGGTCAGGATTCGCCTGGGGCTTCGGCATCGAACGGCTCGCCATGGGCAAGTACGGCATCCCCGACATCCGCATGCTCTTCGAGAACGATGTCCGCTTCCTCAATCAACTCTAAACAGTCTCACACCCGACGAACAGGCCGCGGCTATCGAGCCCCCGATCTCAATCGGTGTGGTTGAGTTTGCCCGCCAGCGCCCGGGCTGTCGGGTTCGCGTGGATCGTCGGGTGGGTATCCAACTGCTCACAGGGAAGCGGGGCGTAGGCGCCGCTCGGCTTGGCTTCGATCGTTCCGCGGAACTGTCCCGGCACGCCGCGACGCTTCCACGCCCGCTGGCATGCCCGCTTCATCTGCGCGATCTGACAATCGCTCAGCCGAACACTGATCGAGCCTGAATGCACCCGGTACCGGAGCACGAGGTCGGCCACATTGTCGATCTCACCGACCTCGCCGAGCCGGAGAAACAGATCCAGATCCTCGGCCGGGTAGCTGTCCTCGTGGTAGCCGCCAACCGAACGGACCGCCTCGGCCCGCATCATCGCGGCAGGATGGGAGATCGGTGTCCGCCCGCACAACGCCTCGGCCTGCACCTGCGTATTGCCCCGCACCGGCGGCGGCGTCAACAAATGCCGGTCCCGGCTGTCGATCAACTCGATCCCACCACCGACACACACGACATCCGGGTTCTGGTGCAGAAACTCAACTTGGACCTTGAACCGCTCCGGGAAGGCAAAATCGTCCGCATCCATCCTCGCCAAGAGCGGCGAGCGGGCGTACTCCACCATCTCGTTCAACGCACCGACAATCCCCGTGTTGGGTCGGCTGATCACCGTGAGCCGATCGTCCTCGGCAGCCTGCCGCCTCAGCTCCGCAAGCGAGCCGTCCGTCGAGCCGTCATCCAGAAGAATCAGCTCGAAATCCGTGAACGACTGCTCACGAATGCTCCGCACCGCCTGGGCGATGTACGGCTCGGCGTTGTAGACAGGCATCAAAACCGCGACGGTCGGAGGCCGTGTGCTCCCCAACATTCGGTCTCCTTTCCAATGTAGGTGCAGACTATACCTCGGCCGGACCCGCATTGCCGCTTGATAGAACCACGATCCGGCTGTCGTCACACACCCATTCGGGTGCGGAGCTCGGTGAAGCCCCTGACTTCCGGGGCCAGGGCGTACACCGGCCCCTGTGACGTGGTGATATACAGCGTTGCAAGATCATCACCGCCGAAGGCTACCGATGTCACGCGAGATGTCGGCACCTCGATCCGCCCGATCACTTCGCCATCGGGTGCGTGAACCGCCACACACCCACCGTCCCACCTCGCCGACCAGATCCGACCCCGACGATCCCGGGCCAGGCCATCAGGAACCCCCTCGTTTTGGGTAGACTGATACAGCGTGGTGCTACCGGAAAGGCGATTCGTCTCCGGGTCACGGGTGAATCGCACAATCTGCCCGGCGGTCGAATCCGTCCACAGCAGGCCACGACCCGCATCGAGCACCGCCATTCCGTTTGAAACGTCAGTCCCCCGGAACAGACACTCGATAGTCCCGTCAAGACCAACGTGGAAGAGCCCGCCTGAGCTCGGCCTCGACGCGATGGTCCCCGCATACGCAGAGCCGTCAGGCAGCGCGATGACATCGTTGAATCGCTCGGCCAGCGGGTCCTCAAACGGCGTCATCGGGCTCGCCCCGGCTTCGCTGTCAGGGTCGAAGATGGCCAGATCGTCAACGCGAAAGAGCAGCAGCGAACCATTGTCCTGAAGTGTGAAGCCGCCGACCTTCGGGCCGCGGTAGATCCGCTCCGCCTGATCCGCTTTGGGGTCGTACCGCCAGAGCTCGCCGGCGTCGATGTCCGTCCAGAACAGCACGCCGCGGCGATCATCCCAGAGCGGATTCTCGCCCAGTTCAAACCGATGATCGACAACAACATGGACCGGGCCGAGGTTCATTCGGTGCTCAGCCTTGCCAGTGCACCGCCATCAACCACGACCGATTGCCCGGTGATGAACGAGGATTGATCGGCATCCGCCAGGAAGAGGATGACCTTGCCGATTTCCTCGGGCTGCCCGACCCGGCCGAGGACGTGTCGGCTGCCGAGCCCGCGGATGAGTTCATCAAGACTCCCCGGCTCGACATGCCCACGTTCGAGCCCGGCGTGCAGCATCGGCGTATCGACCGCCCCGGGCAGCACTGCATTGACCCGGATCTGATCCTGACCAAACTCCAACGCCAGGGACCGGGTAAACGCCAGCAGCGCTCCCTTGCTCGCGGCGTACGCAGCGATGTTCCGGCTTGTCGCCATCGCATGCACACTGCTGACATTGATAATCGAGCCCCGTGTCTTCGCGAGCATCGGATGCGCTTCCTTGACCGACAAAAACACCGATCGCAGGTTCGAGGCCATCACCCGATCCCATTCCTCGGCGCTGGTTTCGACGATCGGCTTGCAGATCTGCATCGCGGCGTTGTTGACCAGTGCATCGAGCCGATCCGTCTTTGTGCGCAGTGATGCAAAGATCTTGGTCGGCGATTCCGGGTCGGAGATGTCGCACGTGATGAAGTGGTCGATTCCCGGCACCGTCTCCTGCCGACGATCGACCCCGACAACATACCAGCCCGCCTCGTGGAAGACCCGGCATGTCGCGCTGCCGATTCCTCCCGCAGCCCCGGTAATCAGCGCCACCCGCGGTGTGCTCATCGTCGACCCTCCGACTGTTCGAGCAGTTCGACGACATTTCGGATGGTGATCCAGTGCACCCGGTGGGCCGCCCGGTCCGAGCTCTGCGCCAGGTGCGGCGAGAGGAGCACATTCTCAAGCGTCAGCAGCGGGCTTTCCCTGTCGATCGGCTCGGCTTCGTACACGTCCAGGCCCGCGCCGGCGATCCCGCCCTCGACGAGGCAGGATTCGAGTGCCTTTTGATCGACCACCGGTCCGCGCGAGGTGTTGATCAGCACCGCGGTGGGTTTCATCAGCCCGAGCTCGCGCCGGCCGATCAGGTGCCGGGTGGTCGGGTTGAGGTCGCAGTTGAGGCTGACGAAGTCGCTGCGTTCGAGGAGTTCGTCCAGTTCGACCATCTCGACGCCGGTGTCGTCGAGCAGTTGGAGCGGGATGTCCGGCTTGGGGTCGGTTGCGAGCAGCGTCATGCCGAAGGCGCGCGCCCGGCGGAGGACGGTGCTCCCGATGTTGCCCACGCCGACGACTCCGAGCGTGCACTCGGCGAGCGATGTGCCATCCAGCGGCGTCCACCGACCCGCCTGGAGTTCCCTGGTCAACCACGGAATTCGCCGGGCGAAGTTGAGCATGAAGCACATCACCGAATCCGCAACGGGCACGCTGAAGGCATCCGGAACGTTGCGCACAAGGATGCCCCGTTCTCGTGCGGCGTCCTGATCGATCGCATCGATGCCGGTGCCCCATTTGCAGATCGCTTTGAGTTTCGGGGCGGCATCCATGACGCGAGCGGTCCATGCGTCGCCGCCACAGATCGTCGCGTCGATATCGCCAACCAGCGGGAGAAGCTCTTCTTCGCTCAGACTCTGGCGAACCTCGGCGATGACCAACTCGAATCCGAGTTCGAGCAGCCTCGGCCGAACCATGTCGATGTCGCGCAGCATGCGCGGCCCGGTGAGCAACAGTTTGCCTCGGCTCATGGGGTTTCTCCTGTCACCAACCCGGCGCGGGCGATGGCCTGCGCCAGACGGAAGGCGTGTTCGTCGTCGATGTCGACCGCTTCGAGCGGGTCGATCTCAAAGAGCAGTGGTGTGTCACCGATGCGGTTGTTCCGCCGGCGAAGTGTCTCGGCGGTGAAGATGTAGATGTTCGAGTTCTCTTCATAGACAGGGTCGAGGTCCTGCGTGCGCAGCAGGACAGCCGGATCGTGGTTGATGGGTTTGCCCGTGTGGTCGTACAGACGGGTCTGGAGTCGCGTCACGCTGAAGAGAGAATCGTGGGTCTTGCGCGCCTTGAGGTAGGTCTGAATCGCCCGTTCGATGGTGGTGGGGCGGAGCAGCGGGTTGGTGCTGTGGGTCTGGAGGAAGACATCTGCGTCGAGTTGATCGATGGAGTTGAGCAGGACCGTGTTCATGGCGATAGCGCCATCGCGCAGGTGCTCCGGCCTGTTGAGGATTCGAACCGTCGGAAAGGTTGCCCGGGCGTCTTCGGTGATGGTCGGGCTGTCGGTGTCGATGACCACCTCGGCAATCGCGGGCACCGCCAGCAGCGATTCGATGATCCAGCGGTAGAGCGGTCGCCCCTCGAAATCGCGGAAGTTTTTGTTCGGGATTCGTTCGCTGCTGTGTCTCATGGGGACAATGGCGGCGATCGCTGGTTGGTGATTGGCGGTGGTCATGGGGCGACGGTTCGTGCTGGTGTCCTTGGGGTGTGTGGGAGATTGGATGGAGTCTAGGTTCGTCGGAATCGTTCGCTCCGTGTGTGGCGGGATAGGATCATGCCCGAGCAGCCAGGGAGTGGTGCATTGACGAGCGTATCATCCAGCCCAGTTTCACCACCGGAACAAGGTGGTCTGCAATCGGTGGAGATCGAATCGAAAGAGAGCTGCTTTCCTGAGGCTCATTTTGACCCGGGCCATATCCGGGTGATCGGTCCGAAGCGCAACAACATGATCGGGCGGGTCAAGGAGAGCATCCGGTGGCGGGACCTGCTGTGGATGCTGGTGCAGCGGGACATCAAGGTTCGGTATCGGCAGACGCTCTTTGGCGTGGTCTGGGCGGTGGCGGTGCCTTTGTTGACACTGATGGTGTATTGGGTGGTTTTCGACAAGCTGGGCCGGATGGGGCCGGACGGGATGCCCTATCCGTTGTTTCTGTTCCCGGCGATGATCGTGTGGGGCTACTTCACCTCGTCAACGGGCCGAGCGGCCAATGCACTGACCAAGGACTCGACGATCCTGTCCAAGGTGTATTTCCCGCGGATGCTGTTGCCGATCGCCAATATTGTGAGCCCGCTCGTGGATTTTGCGTTTGGTCTCGGAATTCTGCTGGTGATCCTGGCGCTCTACCAGCATCCGCCGACGTGGAGGCTGGTGTTGATACCGGCATACCTGTCTGTCGCGATCGTCGCCGCGACGGGGATGGGTCTTGGGTTGTCGGTGATGAATGCGCACTTTCGCGATGTGCACCACTTTCTGCCCGTGATGCTGCATCTTTGGTTTTTCTGTTCGCCGGTGCTGTACGGGACGATGGACATGATCCCCGAGCGGTATCAGTTGCTCTATGCGATCAATCCGATGGTGCTGGCGTGTGAGGGATTGCGATCGTGCGCACTCGGTCAGCCGATCTCGATCACGCCCACCATGATGCTGATCTCGGCAACCTCGGCGGCTGTGCTTCTGGTGGCGGGCAGTCTTACCTTTATGCGGCTTGAGCAGACCGTTACGGATGTGATCTAACAGGGGGCGCGATCATGAGCACGGCGATGGTCAGCGTGGAACACCTGAGCAAACGCTATATCCTCAGGCACCACAAGACGCACGACAGGCTGCTGGCGGCATCAGTGATCGGGATGGTTTCGAGGATGGTGCGAAATCGTTTGGATGACGAAGCCGACATCGATGTGCACTGGGCCCTGAAGGACGTGTCGTTCGAGGTTCAGCCGGGCGAGGCGCTCGGGATCATCGGGCGCAACGGCGCCGGGAAAAGCACGCTTTTGAGCATCATCTCGAACCTGACGCTCCCGACGGAGGGCCGGGTGATCACGCGTGGGCGGATCGGCTCGATGCTTCAGGTCGGGGTCGGATTTAATCCCACGCTGACGGGCCGCGAGAACGTGTATCTGAGCGGTGTGATTCTTGGGATCAAGCGTGCTGAGATCCGGAAGAAGTTTGATGATATTGTCGAGTTCTCGGGGGTCAGGCCGTTTATTGACACGCCGGTGAAGCGGTATTCGAGCGGGATGCGGATCCGTCTTGCGTTTGCGGTGATGGTGATGCTTGAGCCGGAGATTTTGTTGATTGATGAGGTTCTGAGTGTCGGTGATGCGGAGTTCAAGCGTCGATCGGCGGCGCGGATGCAGGACCTGATCCGCAGCGGCCGAACGGTGTTGTTTGTGAGTCATAGTCGGCCGACGGTCGAGATGTTGTGTGACCGGGCGTTGGAGCTGGATCGTGGTCGCCTTGTGAGCATTGGTGCAACCTCGAAGGTCGTTGAGCATTATCGGGATTCGAACTTTGTCGCCGAGGGCGGCGCCAATGCGTACGAGTCGTTCGAGCCGGCGCCGGAGAAGGCAATGTGCATCCGGGAGGTGGCGGTGCTCTCGGATGATGGGAACTGCTCGGGCGAGTTGGAGATGGCCAAGCCGATCCGGATTCGGATTGGATACGACATCAACGAGGACATCGAAAATGTGCACGTGTTCTGCCGGCTCGAGACGGCCGAGGGGATCACGGTGCTTTCGACGGGTGATGCGGACTATGACCCGGCGAATCTTGGGCGGCGTCGGCGAGGAAGCTACACAGCCGAGGTGACGATCGATGGCGGGCTGCTCGAGGCAGGGGTTTATCGGCTGAGTGTGAGCATGGGGATTCCGTACGACAAGAACATGGATCGCCGGGTGAACATCCTGAGTTTCCGGGTGGTGGATGAGAGCAGCCGGCGTCGGCTGTGGTACCCGCAGACCCGTCCGGGGCTGATCGGACGGGAATATCCATGGATCTACGAGGGGCGATCGCCTTGGGTGTGAGGTCGGTGGTGATTCGTGCTAAGGTATGCCAATAGGACGGAACGATGGTGGTTTTCGGGAGGTGAGAGGCGTGGAATTCGGCGACATCCTGACTGATCCGATTCGGCGCCGGCGATTGATGGTCGGCTTTCTGGCCGTGCTGGTTGTTGTCGTTGCGGCCTCGGCTGTAGCGCAGGCGATCGGGGAGCCGGCGCTGATGGTTCTCTCAATCGCCGTGATTGCGGCCGTGCTGGGTCTGATCGGCAAGATGCTGGTTGTGGGCCTTGTTCATCTCCGGGGGACGGGGGATCGCCTGCGTCTTCTCAATGATCGGTATGACGAAACGGAGCAATGGCTCGAACAGTTCGACCGGGGCACACGCGCGACGTTTGAGGCCTTGGACCGGACTCAGAAAGAACTGGGCGAGCAGGTCAAGGCATACGACGATCGTTTGAAGGAGTTGGCCTCAACCTCGGCGACGCGCGAGGCGCTCGCGGCTTCGGAGAAGAAGTATTCAACGCTGCTGGGCAAGATCGAGCAGCGCGTGGAGACGATCGGTTCGGAAGCAAAGAAGCTTGCCGAACGCCAGAAGAAATCTTCCGAGGAGGTCCGGGCGATTCAGGGCAGGGTCGGCGAGGTGGCATCGTCGGCGAAGGAAGCCCGTGAGCAGGCAGAGCGCATCTCAGGAGAGGTTGAAGCGGTCGCAGCGAAGATTGCAGCCGAGGCGGATCGGCTTTCTGCCGAGATCAAGTCGGCGCGCGACGAGCAGGACAAGCTCCGGCGGGGTGGCTTGCAGGCTGTACGGAATGAACTGAACGAGGCTTTGGATGCCAGGGGGCAGCAACTTGCCGAGCAGGTCGAGAAAGTTGGTCAGGCGGTGCATCGTGCGGGCGCTCTGACAGCGAGGCAACGGGGCGACGGATATGCGCAGTTCGGCCGATTGATCGGCGATGCCTTCGAGAAATCGGTCAAAGGCGAGATAGGCAAGAAGCTCGGGTTGTCGATCAAGACGGGCGAGATCCGGTACCTGGAGCGGAAGGTTCAGCAGATCGAGGCGATGTGCGAAGGTCGCCTTGCGACGACGGCCGAGGATGCGGTCGCGCGTGTCCTGGCTTCCCGATCACGAAATACAGATGAACTGAAAATATTGGAGATCGGGGTCCTCTTCGGCGTTTCGTCGGTGTTCATGCACACAGCCCTGGCCCCATTTTACGATCGGGTCCGCCTTGTCCTGCTTGACCCGTTCGATGGATACTACGGCCCGGACCATCTCGACCCGTTGACCGGGCAGCGGGTGACAAGATCCGCGCTCGAGCGGAATCTTGCGAGGGCGGCGATTCCTTCGGCCGACGTGCTGGTTCTGGAGGGATTTTCGACGGATGATGCCATCTTGGAGCAGGCGCAAGAGGAGGGGCCCTTTGATGTGGTCGTGATCGATGGCGACCACAGCTATGAGGGCGTCAAGGCCGACTTTGAGCGGTATGCGGGCCTGCTCGAGACGGATGGCGTGCTGATCGTTGATGACTATGGGTCGGAGGATTGGCCCGATGTGACCAAGTTTGTGGATACGGTTGTTGCCTCGGACAAGCGGTTCGAACATCTTGGGTCGCTGTCGAGGACCGCGATATTCAGAAAGTTGCCGGAATCATCTCGCAAGCGTTCGGCACCGAAGTCGAAGTCCAAAGCGTCGGCATCACAGGCGCCTGGTGATAGGGCGGAGGGCCAGAAGACCACTGATACGCCATCAAGCGGGGCAACAGCCGGAAAGAAGCAGGCACAATCGGGTTCCGGCGTGGTCGGTTCGACGAAGAAGGTCACAAAGAAGAAGGCTGCCGCTGCGTCAAAGATTGATAAAGCGAGCAAGGCGGGAAAGGTGACGAAAAAAAAGACGAAGGCGACATCACGGACGAAAGCGAAGACGTCCGTATCCAAGGCCCGTCCGAGTTTGGCCGAGGAGATCGCGGGGACTCCGGATGAGTCGGCGTCCGCAGCTGCGGGTGCGACCAAGGCATGAGCGTCGCGGGTGTCATGCCGATCGCTGATGGTTCCAATGCGTCGGGTGTGAACGAGTGTGCCGATTTACCACCCATGGGGACGGCGCATCTCGGGCGGCGCTGGATGGAGGCTGCTGTTCTGCGTCGTTTCGGATCCAGGGCACGATCGTGGAACACGAGCCCGCAGGGCATCCGCAACATGGCAAGGCTCGAGGCGATGCGCAATCGGCATTGGGGCAAGCGGTGCTTCATTCTGGGCAA
Organism: Phycisphaerales bacterium; assembly: GCA_011053195.1. Lineage (GTDB taxonomy): Bacteria > Planctomycetota > Phycisphaerae > Phycisphaerales > UBA1924. The sequence continues at coordinate 14,061 of DRKT01000202.1, forward strand.
CGGACCGAGCCTGCTGGAATCGGATCTCGGGATGCTCGCCGACGAGTATGTGATCGGCACGAACAGGATCTACCTCCACCCGGCATGCAGGCAGTGGAGACGGTGGTATTACTGTGCGGTGAATCCGAACGTCATGGAGCAGTATGCCGATGAGATTAGAGCGATCGGTGCAATCCGATTTCTTGCGTGGGAGCATCGGGCGTTGGTGGAGGATGGAGGGGCGACGCTCTGGCTTGAATCGAGCAACGAGCCGAGGTTTTCCTTTGATTTGTCCCGCGGGCTCTGGCAGGGGGCGACGGTGACGTATGTCGCGATGCAGGTCGCGTTTCATCTCGGCTTTACGGATGTTGTGCTGCTCGGGGTGGATCATCATTACGAGCGGGCAGGCCAGCCGAACAAGCTTGTGACGGCGGAGGGGACCGACCCGGATCATTTTTCGCAGGAGTATTTCGGTCCGGGTTGCCGATGGCAGCTTCCGGACCTCGGTCGGTCGGAGGTGGCGTATCGGCTGGCGCTGCTGGCGTTCGAGCAGGAGGGGCGGCGGATACGGGATGCGACGGTCGGGGGCCGGCTCAATGTATTTCCGAAAGTAGATTATTCAGAATTATTTTAGATCTCGTATTGGGGAAGGTATGATCGGTCGGCTGCTACGATATTTTGGTGTGCGTGATTTGTCACGGACCGGCGATGATGCCGGGCGGGTGCGCACGATCTCGGTGGTGACGCCGAGCTACAACCAGGCCGAGTTTTTGGGGCTGTGCCTGTCGTCGGTTTCATCGCAGAGTGTTCGGCCGGTGGAGCATCTGGTGTACGATCCGGGCTCGAGTGATGCGAGCCGGTCGATCGCGGCCGATGCGGATGGGGTGACGCTGATCGCCGAGCCGGACGAAGGGCAGGCCGACGCGGTGGCTCGGGGTATGCACGAGGCGAAGGGCGATGTGATCGCATGGCTGAACTCGGATGACGAGTACGCCGACAGCGGTGTATTTCGCAGCGTGTTGGATCGTTTCAACGAGCCGGATGCCCCCGACATTGTGTATGGCCGGGCGGTGTATGTTGATGCCGCGGGCGAGACGACGCGAGAGGCGTACGTCAATCGCCGGCCTGCGACGCTGGTCGAGAAGTTGTCGCACGAGGTAGGGATTGTTCAGCCGACGGTCTTTCTGAGGCGGCGTGTGATCGAGCAGATCGGGACGCCTGATCCATCGTTGCACTTTGCCATGGATTATGAGTATTGGATCCGTGCGGCTCGGGCAGGGCTGAAGTTCGCCTTTGTGGATCGGGTGCTGGCCAAGGCCCGGTATTACGAGGAGAACAAGACGCTCGGCAAACGGGGCGAGAGCTACGCGGAGATCGCCACGGTTGTCGAACGGCACTACGGCTTTCTGGATGAGCGATGGGCCAGACGGTGGGCGGAGTTCGAGATCGAAGGGCTCGATGGGGTGCTCAAGCATGCGGGCAACTCGGAGTCGGATGCCGAGGCGATTGATCGCGAGACGGCGCGGCTGCTGTCGGCGCACAACAGCGGGTATTGGGCAAGGCAGAGGCTTTCGGACGAGGGCTTCGCCCCGGCGGTCCGGACGGCCGAGGCCATGAGAGAACTCGGACTGTCGACGGATCAGATCTGCAAACCCGTCGAGCCGGAGACGCCTTCAGGCAATGGGTGGTTGTGCTACACGGTTGCGGATCAGCGGTGGGCGTTTCGGTCGAGTTGGGTGCAGGCTCAGATGCTCCGCACGGAGGAGGCATTGGAACGCATCCGCTCTGCACGTCGCAGCGAGACGTGTGTGATCGTGGGCAATGGGCCGAGCTTGAATGAGACGGATCTTTCATTGCTGGATGGCACCGATGTGTTCTGCTCGAACTATGCACCATTGAATGGAGAGTTGTTTGAGCGGGCGACCTACCTCGCGGTGGTGAACAATCTCGTGGCGGAGCAGGGCGCAAGCGACTTTAATAGGCTTCGTGGCGTGACCAAGCTCTTTCCATACTGGCTGGGGTATTGCATCGCGCCGGATGAGGATACATATTTCTTCAAATCCGTCGGCAAGCCCGAATTCAGCACGGACCTGCTCAAGAATGTCTCGTGGCGGCACACAGTCAGTTTCTTCCATCTCCAGCTCGCCTACGGCTTCGGCTACCGGCGCGTCGCCCTGATCGGGTTCGACCACAGCTACCGACAGCAGAGTGGAATCAAAGAGGGCGCGGTGATCGAGCAGGACTCTGAGGACCAGAACCATTTCGACCCCCGATACTTCAAGGGCAAGAAATGGCATGCGGCCGATGTTGACAACATGGAGGCGATGTATCGACTCGCCAAGTCCGCGTACGAGGCAGATGGGCGGGAGATCGTTAACGCCACCGTCGGCGGGCATCTGGAACTTTTCGACCGGGCTGACTTGGCCGAGTTTCTGGCGGGTGATGCGGCGATCGCCCATGGGCGGGGGGAAAGAGGGTGGACCCGGACGAGAAGCGGTTCCCATCAACACTGGTGCTCTCCAAAACCAGACTCGGGCAGATGACGGCGACCGGTGCCGCCATGCTCAGTCTGTTTGCGGAATGGCCGACCGATCGGCTGGCGCAGTTGCACGCCGACCGGGCCAAGGGTTCCAATGTCGGGTCGGACTATCCAGAGTTTGCGATCGAGAACGAACCCATGAAGCCCGGGCTTGCGAACAGGCTTCTTCCATGGCGCCGCAGCGGAGATCGCGGGGTGCTCGAGGAGATGGTTTCCTGGGCACGGTCGCACTCGCCCGAGGTGTTGTACTACCGTGCGATCGATGAGCCGGAATATATGTGGTGGCTTCCGATGGAACTCTCGCAGAGGCTCGGTATCCCGATCGTGACCCACATCATGGATGACTGGCCCAAACGGCTTGTTGATGCGGCCAAGGCGAAAGATCGCTACACCGAGGTCGAGCGCCTCCACGATAGCATCAGGCGAATCTTCCGGCATTCGGCGCGGTCGTTGAGCATCTGCGACAAGATGAGCCGGGCGTTTGACGAGCGCTACGGCGTGCCATTTGAAGCGTTCCAGAACTCGATTGATGTGCAGGAATGGGAGGGCGTCGAGAGGACGCGGTGCGTTGAAGATGATGGCGTCTTCCGGTTGGTCTATGCAGGATCATTGGCCGAGGACATGACGCTCGGGAGCTTTGTCGAATTGGTCGAAGCGGTTGGTCAGCTCCGTACATCAGGCCGGCCTGTCGAGCTCCATGTGTACGGCGCGCGATGGTGGAAGAAGGTATTCGACGAGCACGTCGGTAAACGGGCGGGGATTCGGTATGTGGGCTTTGTGCCGAGGGAGCAATACCTTCAGGCTCTGCGCGATGCGGATCTGTTGGTGATGCCGATCAACTTTGATCAGCAGAGCCTGGTGTATATCCGGTTTTCACTGGCGAACAAGGGACCGGACTACATGGCATCCGGCGCGCCGATTCTGGTATACGGCTCACCCGAGGCGGCGACCGTCGAGTACGCACAACAACAAGGCTGGGCAGAGGTTGTATCGGAGCAGAGTATTGATCGGCTTGCATCGGCCATCGTCGGCCTGATGGACGATGCTGAACGTCGGCGTGAATTGTCGGCCCGAGCGGCGCAGGTCGGACGCGCATTCCACGATGCTGAGGTGAATCGGGAGCGGTTCCGGCAACTCATGTGTGATGTGGCCGATGGGCGATAGCGAACCCGGTGGGCATCAGAAGTAATCGCTGAGGAGTTCACGGAGTTTGCGTTCGTCCGGTCCGGGCAAGACCGCGACGAAGTTGCCCCAGCCGGCGGTGTCTGTGAGCTGACACGGGTACTGCCTGATGGAGCGCCATCGGTGTGTGATGCCGTAGCGGACGATCGGGTACCACTCGGACATGAAGACGGTGTAGCCGAGGTCGAGGAGGAATCGGCCGAGGTCATCGGTCGTGTATCCGATCTGGTTGGTCTTGCCATCTTCGAACTCACACATGACGCATCGGGGCGTGAAGCGATCGAACGGGAAGCCCTGAAGGACGCGCAGGTCGAATCCCTCGGCATCGACTTTGAGATAGTCAACCCGATCCAGCCCAAGCTCGTCGATAACCTCGGCGAGCGTCCGGATTTCAACAGTCGGGCCCTTGGTGTGGGTGTCGCGGAAGGGGATCAGAGATGCGATGCCGGTGGATTCTTGGCTGGTGAAGAACTGGACATCTTTCTGAGGTTTGTCGCCCACAGCACAGGTCAGCAGCGTGAAGTTTGGATCGTTGGCGATCTCTTTGAGTGTGGGGTGTTTCTTTTTGTCGGGTTCGAAGCCGATGACTTTCCAGCCCATATCGAGGAAGGGCTTTGTGGTGCCGCCGAAGTGGGCTCCGACGTCGATCATGACGCCCGGAGTTTGATCCATACGAAAGAGGGCTTCGGTAATGGAACTTTCATCGAGGTTGTTGTCCGGGTTCGGTGCCTGGGCTGTGGCGGTGGCAATCGCCGGGCCGCTGTCGGTTTGGTTGATTTGGGAATCGCCGAGGAGTTTGGCGAGCATTGTACGCAGTCCCATGTGAAGCTCCTGCACAGAGAGGTTTCGCACCGAGGGTACGTCGGCCCGAAGCCGACAAGCAAGCCCCGAGCCGCTATCGTCGTGGCGATGGGGACGAATTGCCAAGACGGGCCCGTACTTTCGATCGTCATGCCGGTGCTGAACGCTGCAGAGTTCTTGCCGCGGGCGATAGAATCGGTGCGCCGGGTCCACAGCCTTGGGTGCCGGGTCGAGCTGATTCTTGCAGATGGCGGCTCGACCGACGGGTCGCTCGAGATTGCTCGGTCGGCAGCCTCCGCGGCCGGCTCAGACTGGATTCGTCTGATCGAGGGGCCGGATTCGGGGCAGGCCGATGCGATCAATACGGGCTTTGCCACAGCTCAGGGACGGTTTCTGGGCTGGCTCAATGCAGATGATCGGTATCGGCCGACCGGACTGGCCTCCATGGCCGAGGTGCTGGAGCGATCGCAGTCCGATGTTGTGGTGGGGCGGTGTGTGTTTGTCAATATGGCGGGGCGTGTGGTCCATCGGCCTGTGCCGCCGGATCCGGTGACGCCGGCGTCATTCTTAAAGCTGTTGTCCGGCTGGTACGCGGGGCGGTCGATGGCTCAGCCGGAGGTCTTTGTGGCCCGGCGAACATTCGAGCGGATGGGCGGGCTGGACACGTCGCTGTACTACACGATGGACCACGAGTATTGGCTCCGTTTGGCGGTTTCGGGATGTGTGTTTGAGCATGTGGATTGTCTGGTGGCGGAGCAGTTGGTGCATGCGGGGCAGAAGACGGCGGACAATGCGGCGGTGGTCGGGGAGCAGCTGGGCTATTGCCGGGACTATGTTCAGCGTCTTGGCTCCGAGTTGGGCGAGGATCGTGAAGCGATTGAGCGGGAACTCGGCCTGCTTGGAAGAAAGCTCGGGATCGCCAGACGCCTGCTGGCCGGATTGCGGAACGACGTGTGTCAGGAACAATCGAAACCCAACGCTTCAGCGGATGATGAGATCGTGTGGCGGCTGGCGCGATCGGTTGGTCGCGTACGCTCGCTCGCGTGTGTTGGGATGGATGAGAATGAGATCCGTCGGGTCAGGGAGAGGCTCAACCCCGCCCGGCCTCCGGTTGTGGTGTCCGCTCGGCTCGGTGTGGAATCAGTCTTTGATGCGGTTGTGCTCCGATCTGATGGTTTTCCGCACGAGCGCATGGTCGTGAGCGGATTGCTTCGGCCGGGCGGAATCGCCGCGATCTTGGGTGAACAGGATTTAACGCAATGTGATGTTGTTTTGAATCGGGTGAGACGGTGTGTGTGCGATCGGATCACGTTCAACACGCCGACGGTTCTGCCGGGAGATCTGGATTTGGTGTTGCTTGCTCGTCTTCGGTCCAGAGGGCGAATGCGACGGGATGAAAGCGGACAGGACGGGCTCGAAGTGGTGCATGGTGTGGGCTATGGCAACTTGATTGATCATCAGATATTCGGTCTCTTTCAAGGACTGATTGCCCGGCCAAATACCGGATTGTGGCGGTCGGTGCTCGTTCGGAAGCCGGCGGTTTCCGGACGCTGACGGTTCTGGTTGTAGGGATCAGTCCACGGGTACAGGGTGCGCCGCGTCGTACCCGGGCGTGGTCACGGTGTTTTCCTTGCCTGGCACCATGACGATCTCCGACACGCGATAGGTAGACCCATGCCGCGTTGCTTGCGGTGTGCTTTCGCATGACGGGGGACTGATCGATGTTCGGAAAGAAGAACCGCAAGAACGACTCGGGGAATGATGGCGCCGGCAAGCCGGAGCGCAAGAACCGGGCCAAGTTCGACATCGAACCCCTTGAGAAGCGGATCCTGCTCTCTGCGAGCTGGGTTGATGCCGACACCGATGCCGACGGAGACACAGACATCGACACGGGGAGCAATGGCGCTCCGAGTGAGGATCTTGAGCACGCGATCTTTGCCGAAGGTGATGCCGAGGCCGATCTGCTCAGCGGCGATGGGAACGACTTGCTCGATGGCGATGGTTCTGTGGATGGTTCCGTTGACGGGTCAGTCGATGATTCTGTAGACAACTCCGTAGATGAATCTGTCGATGATTCCGTTGACGAGTCCGTGGACGAATCGGTTGATGACTCGGTAGACGATTCCGTCGATGATTCCGTGGATCAGGATGTCGAAGAGATCGAGCCGAGTATTCAGATTGCCGGCGGAACAGTCGCTGAGAATTCAGAACCCGGTACTGTGGTTGCAACAGCATCGGCTTCCGGACTTGATGGGGACAATCTGACCTACGAATTGGTGGACGATGCCGGTGGACGATTTGAGATCGACTCGGAGACGGGTGAGATTACAGTCGCTGAGGGGGCGGATCTGAATTACGAGGCAGACTCGGAGCATGAGGTCACTGTCCGTGTGAGCGACTCGGATGGCGATACCATCGAAGAAACAGTTGACATTGATGTGGCCAATGTTGATGAAGTCTTTGTGCTCACGGGGAACAACACACTTTCGGCGGATGATGGGCCGTATGACACCGTGGTGATTAACGGCGGGTACATGGAGATCGATGGTGACATCGAGATCCACGGCGACTTGGTGATCCAAAGTGCGGCCCGGATCAACGGTGGCGATATCCATGTCTCTGGCAACGTGACAACGACGGACACAAACTTCCACGGGACAGCGACGATCGTGCTCGATGGCGATGGCCCGCAGACGATCTCTGCCGACGGGGGTGTGGGCGAGCTGCGCAACGTGTCGATCACCAACGACTCGGGCGAAGTGACGATCTCGGACACGATCCAGATCTCGGGC
>DRKT01000203.1 GCA_011053195.1 Phycisphaerales bacterium
CCATGATCGGGGGAAGGTGCAGGCCCTCGAAGGGGAGGATGTTGGATGAGATGTTTCGGGCGGCGACGGAGATCTTGCCCCGGGCCATAAAGAGGTTGACGCGGAACCGGTTTTTCTCCGAGTAGTCGTAGGCGAAGTCGACCGAACCGAACTTGTGCAGGTCCTTGATCTGGTCCTCGGTGAGGATGTGCTGGACGATCTGCCAGAACTCCTCAGCAGAAACGGGCTCGGTGTTGAGTGGTTTGAGCTCGCCCCGGATACGGACCTTGGGTTGCTGGCCCGTTTTCATGATGAGGTCCGAGCTTTCGAGTTTGATGGTGGCCTTGAGGAAGTCGCCCCATCGTGTGGCGTGGGGGTCGTGCTTACCGGTGCCGGGCAGGGCCACATGGCCGACGGTTTCCGCTGCACTGGGCTGGACATCACTTTCAACACTCATGGCGGTTCATCCTCTTTCGGGTCCCGACCGCCTCCCACGCGGACGCCGGGCCGATCTACTTGTTCTCCGGACAGGAGCCTTCGGCGAGGCCGAGGCCACAATCACGCCGGGCATGCCCTGCGGACCGACCGGCTCCATCTGCTCCCGTGGGGACACGATACGCGATGAACGGGCGTTGGGGGAGCCCAAAGGCCGGGATCTGAGCGAATGTGTCCCGGTTTGGCGAAAAAAAGGCCCGGCGGGGAGCCGGGCCTTGGGAGGAGGATCTGGGTCTCTGGAATGGACATAAAGACCTTATTTGCTCGAAACGGCTTCCTGGGCGTCCTCGTCTTCCTCGTGGTCCTTGTTTTGGCCGAGGAAGTTGGATTCGAGTTCCTTGCGGATTTTCTCCATGGCCTTGTTCTGGATCTGCCGGACGCGTTCCTTGGTGACACCGATGATCTGGCCGACCTGTTCGAGTGTCATGGGTTTTTCTTCGCCGGATTCGAGGCCGAAGCGGTGTTCGATGACCGTGCGCTCGACATCGGTCAGTTCGGCACGGTTGTCCTCGACGATCTCGCGGACCTCGGCCGCGGTGTCCTTCTCGAAGCTGGCGCGCTTGGTTTCGAGGAAGTTGGACTTCTCCAGCTTCGGATCGAAATCCGTGGGGAAGCGCTGGCGATACTTGGAGAGCTTCATGCCCTGTCGGCTGAAGGCCTTGAGAATCGCCCGGCAGGCGTAGGTCGAGAACTTGTAGCCACGACCCGCGTCGAACTTGTCCACCGCCCGCAGCAGCGCCATGTTGCCTTCACTGACCAGATCTGCGAAATCCACCTCACTCATGCGCGTGCGTTTGGCCATCGCCAGCACGAGCGCCAGGTTCGTCTCGGCGATCTGCTCACGGATGCGCTCGGCCCGACGATGCCAGGCGAGGACCTCCTCCGCCTGCTCGGCGGTGGGCAGGTGGCCGGGCTGGGCGCGGATCGCCTGCTGGAGCGTGTTGACCCGATACCGGGCGTAGTTGAACTGATGGAACAGGATCCGTTCCTCGGCGCCTGTGAGGATCACCTGCTGGCTGGACTTGATCGTCCTCGTCCGGCTGGCGGAGCTGAGATCGTCCATGACGGGGTGGTACCACGTGGTGTCCGGCTTCTGGACGTCGGGGACCTCGTTGTAGATTTTCGTCTCGGCATCTTCTTCGTAGAAGACGGGCGAGTCGATGAAGTCCTGCTCGCCCTTGAGCAGCCGCTGAAGCAGCCTCTCATCGGCGGGGCTGAGCTTCTTGGTCACCTTGCGCGAGCTGGCCGACCCGGGCGTGGAGGCCACGCGCACGCGGTGCCTTCGCCTGACCTGTTCCAGCGGGCTTGGGGATTTGTGCTGTACTCGATTCATGCCGTGCGTTCCTTGCATTCTTCTACCGGACCGACACGGGTCGGCTCCGATTCGTTCGTTCTCTTTTTGGGCATTTGGCCGGTCTGATGCTTCGTATTCGGCCGCGGGGCGTCAACATGCCCGTCCGATCCCCGGTTTTGGGGAATCGGAATCGGGTTGGTGGACCCCACAGGCCTTGGCATGAAGCCCCCTGTGTCGATACCGGCGCTGTGGCGCCCCCAGTTGTACGCTCCGCAGGCCCGACCGGTTCTGTCCCATCCCAAGTCATGGGAACAGGCGCAGATACCGAGATCGACCCTTCAAAGCCGCCTGTCACCCTTGGCAGGTCCAAGCTCCGCTTCGGCCCCATCCATACAACATAAAATCTTTCCCGACCAACGCTTTCCGGGCGGATCCATGCCCTTTCAGCCAACCCAGCTTCCCCATGTTGACGAAACCGGTCGGGAACCCTACGATTATCGGTCGGTGATGGGTCAGAAAGTTGCCCTTTTTGACCTGTCCCCGGCACTCGATTCGCACGCTACCCGCTACGGGATCGGCTGTCAAGCCGTTGCCCGGTGTAGTATGCGCTCGGAATCGTGTCTTGACACGGGTTGGATGTACGGTGTAAAGTCGGGTCAGATCCGAAAAACTCGAATCGAAGGGGGAATCCATGGCCTTTGAACTGCCCAAGCTGGCGTATGACTACTCGGCCCTTGAGCCGGCGATTGATGCGAGGACGATGGAAATTCATCACACCAAGCACCATGCGGCGTATGTCGCCAAGGCCAATGCCGCACTCGAGGGAACGGCATTTGCCGACGAGTCGGTTGAAACGGTGCTGAAAAAGCTCTCGACAATCCCTGATGCTGTGCGCATGGCGGTCCGCAACAACGCCGGTGGGCATGCGAACCACACCTTGTTCTGGCAGATCATGTGCCCGGTGGGTGGGGGTGGCCAGCCCTCGACGAGGCTTTCCGCTGCGATCGAATCGGATATCGGTTCGATGGATGAACTGAAGGAGCGGTTCTCGAATGCCGGGGCGACGCGGTTCGGGTCCGGCTGGGCGTGGCTTGTGGTTCACGAGGGCCAGCTCAAGATCGGTTCGACCCCGAATCAGGACAGTCCGCTGATGGGTGAGGACATGTGCAACTTCTGTGGCACGCCGATCCTTGGGCTTGATGTGTGGGAGCACGCGTACTACCTGCACTACCAGAATCGCAGGCCGGACTACATCAAGGCGTGGTGGGATGTGGTCAACTGGAATCGGGTCTCTGAGTTGTACGATCAGGCAATGGGCTGAGCCCAGGCCATCGGTGCCGACAGACGGGATACGATCGACCGGGCTGGTGCCCGGTTTTTCATTGGATTCGGCGGATGGTGGGAGTGGGTGCAATGGTTTCCCAGCGGAACAAAAAAATCTGGTTGACGATCTTTCTGATCCTCCCGTTTCTCATCGTGGCCGCCCTGATGCTGTTTATTTCGCGCTCGATGCAGGATCAGGCGGGGGAGATGGGCGAGGTGATGCCGACGTCGCTGCATCAGCCTGAGGATGATGGGCTCGTTGAGCCGGAGACGTTGCCACAGGGGTTCATCATTGTGGTGGAGGACACGCAGCATCTGGCTGGTCCGGATTCGCCGATCATCATCGGGACGAACCACAGCGGGTGGGACCCGAGCGATCGGGCGTATCGCATGGAGCCGAGGTCCGACGGGCGGTGGCAGTTGATTCTTGAGAGGCCGACCAAGCCGGGACGGATGCAGTTCAAGTTCACCCGGGGCAACTGGGACCGGGTCGAGACGGCTGCCGACGGCTCGGATCTTGCGAACCGGACGCTGCCCAAGGTCAAGGCTGCGGAGTATGCGGACGGTCACAAGCCGATATTTGAGTTTGTGGTTGAAAAATGGACTGATCAAAAGCCGGGAGCCGCGGTGACCGTGGGGGTTACGGACCCGACGGTGCCTTTGGAGGTGACGGGCGTGGCGCATCGCTTGCAACTCGTCGGCGGGGCGGGGCGAGCCTCGGGTGCTGTGCGTGATGCGATCGTGTGGCTGCCGCCGGGCTATGGGGA
>DRKT01000204.1 GCA_011053195.1 Phycisphaerales bacterium
ATGGCCTTCGGCTACTTCGCCATGACCCTTTCGGGCCCCATTCCCGCGTTTGCCGAGTGGCTCCAAAGCGTCAACCTCGGCGGTCTGGCACGCTATCTTCAGGTCGTCGGCACCGATCCAAACCCCTTTCTCATCCTCGCTATTGCTTATGGCATCCGCCGACTCCCATACATGGTCCGCGCCACCGTCGCCGGCCTCGAACAGACCTCGGGCGAGCTTGAAGAGGCAGCGGTCAATCTCGGTGCCGGCAGGCTTCAGGCTTTCCGTAAGGTCGTCTTCCCGCTTGTGCTCGGCAACGTCATCGCCGGCGCCCTGCTTGTCTTCAGCTTCTCCATGCTCGAAGTCTCCGATTCACTGATCCTCGCCCAGCAGGCCAAGCACTTCCCCGTCACCAAGGCCATCTACGAGCTGTGGAACCGTCTCGGCGATGGGGCATTCGTCGCCAGCGCCATGGGCGTCTGGGGCATGGCGCTGCTCGGTGTGACGCTCGTCGGTGCCTCGATCCTGATGGGCAAAAAGTTCGGATCCATCTTCCGTGCCTGAAGCCAAGCCAGCCCGCCCGACCATCGCCATCTCGATGGGCGACCCCGGTGGCATCGGCCCCGAGGTGCTCGTCAAAGCCCTGGCGGAGCGCGATCGACGCACGTCGGCGCGGTTTCTCGTTCTCGGCTCGGCCCAGCCCATGCAGGATGCCGCCGAGCGGGCCGGCATCGCGCCATTCTGGTGGCAGACCCCGGCAGACGCGGGCATCAACGTTTCCATGTCTCACGATGTTGTCATCCTCGACCGCGGCGGCGACAACTTCCCCCACGCCACCGATCGCAACAACGGTGAGCACGGCTACCAATCCGTCATCGACGCCATCAGGCTTTGCAACACAGGCCAAGCGCAGGCCCTTGTCACCGCACCGATCAGCAAAGAGGCGTGGAAACTCGCCGGCAAGGGCCGATACGCCGGTCATACCGAGCTCCTCCGCGATCTTTTCAAGGCCAAACGTGTCGGCATGCTCTTCGAGAGCCCGAAACTCCGGGTCATTCTCGCCACGGTGCATATTCCGCTCATGGATGTGCGCAACGTCCTGACCATCGGCAAAGTCTTTGACGCCATCGACCTCGGAAATGACGCCTGCAAAGATCTAGGCGTGCGCGAGCCGAGGATCGCGGTCTGCGGCCTGAACCCGCACGCCGGCGAACACGGGCTGCTTGGAGATGAAGAAACCCGGCTCATCGAGCCCGCGATCGAGCACGCCCGCCGGGTCGGAATCGACGCGGCCGGACCCTTCCCGGCCGACACGATCTTCAACCGGGCCGTCGCCGGGCGGTACGATCTCGTCGTCGCGATGTACCACGACCAGGGGCTGATCCCCGTCAAACTCCTCGCGTGGGACTCTGCGGTCAACGTCACCTGCGGTCTACCCGTCTGGCGCACAAGCCCGGACCACGGCACCGCATTCGACATCGCCGGGAAAAACAGGGCCAACGAGGGATCCATGGCGGCTGCGATCGACCTTGCTGTCAGGCTCGCCACATAGTGCACACGAATGCAGGACTCACCAGACAACCCGGCATCCGCTCGGCATCCAATCGCGGAGATGCTTTTCATCGCAGCGCCCACCATCGCGACCATGGCGACCTACACCGCCATGCAGTTCGCCGACGGGCTGATGGTCAGCCGAATTCAGCCCGCGAGCCCGGTCTACGTCGCGGCACAGGGCAACGGCGGGATGTGGACGTGGGTTGCCATCTCGCTCGTCATCGGTATGGTCGGCGTCATCAACACCTACGTCGCCCAGTTTCTCGGCAAGGGTGAACCCCGTAAAGGTTCACGGTACGGCTGGGTCGGGATCTGGCTCCCGATCATCTTCTGGATCATCCTGCTGCCTTATGCCTTCTTTCTACCGATCCTGTTCGAGCGCGTCATGGGTCACACCGGCGAGCTGCTCCGCCTCGAAACCCAATACGCCCAGATCAGTCTCTATGGATCGATCTTCACCATGGTCGCCCGGGGTGTCGGACAGTTCTTCTTCGGGCTCCATCGCGCCAAGATTCCGCTTATCGCGGCGATCATCGCGGTCGTGGCCAACATCGTTGCCAACTGGGTATTGATCTACGGGCACTTCGGTGTCCCGGCGTTGGGCATGGCGGGGGCCGCGATCGGCACAATCATCGGGTCCGCTGTCGAGATGACGGTCCTACTGGTCGTCTTTCTCGGCCCGGCCTATGCCGCGAGCCACGGCACCCGGAGCGCCTGGCGCTTTCGTCTCGGTCCGCTGCTCGATGTCATCAAGCTCGGCTGGCCCGCCGGGGCGATGATCGTCAACGAGATGATCTGCTGGGGCTACCTTATGACCAACCTGCTGCCCGCGGGTGGTCGGGCCGCGGGCGAGTCGAGCGAGCTGCACAACTCCGTCGGCTGGATCGCGCTGCGCTACATGCACATCGCATTCATGCCGGCGGTGGGGATGTCCATCGCCCTGACCGCGATCGTCGGCAAATGCATGGGGATGGGTCGGCCCGACCTTGCGGCTCGCCGGG
>DRKT01000205.1 GCA_011053195.1 Phycisphaerales bacterium
CTCCGGACGGGAATCGGGAGCCCCTGCCACCCGCTGCACTTGGAAGGCACCGGCCGCCGATGAGTGAGAACGTGATGGAACACGAATACGACGAAAAAAATCTCCGCACCGGGCCCGCCGACGGAGCCGATCGCCGAGCGATTCTGGGCACCGGCTTGGCGCTCGTTGCAGGATTGGTGATCCCTGGGTGCGTCTCACGTCGGGGAGCCTCCAACGCGGCTCTGCCCGGCCCGGTCTGGCCCGGCCAGCGTGTCGCGCCGACACCGGCCACCCCCGCCCCGCAGATCCGTACGAGATCGGCCTCGTCTGGAAGCACGATCGCGGTCATGCCGCGAAGCACATGGACCGCAGCCCGCCCGATCGTGGCGCAGACCAACCCGATGGTGCGCGTCGAAAGAATCACGGTCCACCACGACGGCATGGCGCCGGTGGAGCTGCGCACCAAGTCCGATGTGGCCGACCGCATCGAGGTCATCCGCCGGTCGCATGTCGAAGGCCGGGGCTGGGCCGACATCGGATACCACCTGATCGTCGATCCGCACGGTCGGGTCTGGCAGGGTCGTCCGGTTGAGTTGCAGGGCGCGCACGTCAAGGACCATAACGAACGGAACCTCGGCGTGCTTGTTCTCGGCAATTTCGAGCATCAATACCCAACCCCACAGGCGACCCACACTCTTGATCGGCTCTTGACCGAGAAGGCTTCAACGTATCGGGTGCCTCTGCGCTGGATCAAGACGCACCAAGAATGGGCGAGCACCGCCTGCCCCGGTCAACACCTTCAGGCGTACATGGTCGGCACCCGGTCCCGCGGCGGTCGGCTGTACTCAACCCTGACGCGCAGCTGAATCGCTGCCAAATACAGACTACGCCGGTTCTTCCACCTTCGGCTTGCCGAAGATCGCCGAGCCGATGCGCACAATGTTGGCGCCCTCCTCGATCGCGACCTCATAATCACCCGACATGCCCATGCTGAGAATGTTGAACATGCCATCACCGAAACCAACCTTGGCCATGTCCTCGAAAAGCTCACGCAGACGTACGAAATGAATCCTTGAATCCTCAGGATTTTCTGAATATGGCGCCATGGTCATCAGCCCGCGGACGCGCAGGTGCGCCATCGACTCGATCGCGTCGGCCAGCGGCTCGCACGCGGGCAGCGGGCAGCCGGACTTGGACTCCTCCCCCGCGATGTTGACCTGGATCAGCACGTCGATCGGCTTCTCATACCCGAGCCCGACGAGCTGGAGCTCCTCGGCCAGACGAAGCGAATCGACAGAATGGATCAGCCGGGCGCTGTCGCCGAGCTTTCTTGCCTTGTTGCGCTGGAGGTGCCCGATCATGTGCCACCGCGCCGGCTCGATCGCCTTGTCCTGCCCGAGGGCTGCCCGGCGACGGATGAACTCCTCGATCATCGCGGCCCGCTGGACAAGCTGAGGCACGCGATTCTCCCCGAAATCCCGATGCCCGAGCTCAACCAACTCTCGAATCTGATCCATCTCCGTGTACTTCGTGACGGCAACCAGAAAAATCTCATCGGAAGTCCGACCGGCGCGCACGGCTGCATCCGCGATCCGGCCCCGGACTTCGTCATAACGCTGCGAAAGTGTCATCTCTGTTTCGATCATCCCTTGAGCTCCGCTCGGGTCTGGTCTTGTCAAGAGCCGGCCTCCTTGCCGACGTGAGACCATACGATACCCGGTCTCGGCCGCGAACGCGAGCGGTCAACCGAAAGCACGGATGAACACGACACAATCAGTCGTGATGCCAGCCACCGTGACCGTGGTGGCCGTAGCCGTGCCCCCCGGCGTAATAGCCATGCCCGTGACCGATCTCGTTCCCAAGCAACACGCCCACGGTGAATGCCGACGCGACAACGAAGAACTCACCGACCTCCTCGTACCACACACTCGAATGCGCCCATGTGCCATCATCCGCATAGATCGCGCACCCCGGAGCGGCGAGCACCAAAGCCGCGAGCACCGCACCCGATATCAACCGTTTCCCTTTCATCGCCAATCTCCTGAACCGGTGTTTCGCCGAAACCTGCCGGCCCTCAGGGGGCCGGGCTTCCACATCAACTAAACTAGTTAGCACTAGCTTATGGAATATCGGTGTGCCAGCAAGGCCGGATCTCGGAAAATCCGAAAAAACCGGGCTCCCCCCCTACCATCATCCATGCCCAACGCACACAAACCGATCCGACCCGAGTCAATCCCAAACATTCCGCTGGTTCTGATCATCCGTGATGGCTGGGGGATGAACCCGATCTCGGCCGAGGATGACACCAACGCGGTGCATCTGGCCGAAACTCCGGTCGCGGATGCCCTGATGGCCGAGTATCCGTGGACGCTGATCAAGACCTGCGGCCCGGATGTCGGGCTGACCGACGGTACGATGGGCAACTCGGAAGTCGGCCATCAGAACATCGGTGCCGGCCGGATCGTCGATCAGGATGCGGTGCGGATCACCAAGGCCTGCCGAAGCGGAGCCTTGATCGAGATTCCCGCGCTGGTCGATTCGATCAAGGCGGCTGGGGATTCGGGAAAGGCCGTCCACCTGATGGGCATCTGCTCCGACGCGGGCGTGCACGGCCAACTCGAACACCTGTACGCGCTGCTCCGGCTGTACAAACAGCTCAACCAGAGCCGGGTTTATGTCCATCTCTTTACCGATGGCCGAG
>DRKT01000206.1 GCA_011053195.1 Phycisphaerales bacterium
CCGCCGTTGACTGCGAGACTGCTGGTTGTGTCTTGTCTTGATGCGCTCGAGGGTCCCGATGGCCGGGGCCGGAGCCGAGAGCTCATCCGCAGACTTGCGGATGTCGGGTTTCAGGATCTCATTTCCGAGGGCAAGGTGGCGCATGTGCTCGAACTCGTGCGGATCTATGGCACCGAGCCGCTCGGTGAAACCGGGTTCATCAACCAGTACATCCGAGGCCTTCGAGCGATGGACCGCGCCAAGGAGGCGGGCGAGGCCGCTGGCGAAAGCGATACCGGACCCGTCCAAGATCGTTCAGTCGCCGCGTTGTATCGAGAAGCCGCCACGATGCTTCTCGAATCGGTTGAGCAGTCCGATGCCAGATCATTCCCCGACGAACAGACCAAGGCACTCGTTTCCGCCGGGCAGGCGTTGTATCTCGCGGGAGATGCATCCCGTGCTGCCGATGTGCTCGAACGAGCCGTGTCCCAGGCGGCAACTCCGGATCAGGCCGAGGGGGCCCTGTGGCTGGCGGTCGTCGCGCTCGAGGGTGCGGTCGAGGCCGGCGATGAATCGCTCACGCCCCGTCGAGATCAGATGGTGCAGTTGTTCCTTGCGAGTTATCCCGGTTCGGAGCGGGCTGCGAAGTTGCTCATGAGGCCCGACACCTCGGCCCTTGTGACGCCGGAGCAGGCGGTGGATATTCTGCTCGGCGTGCCGCCCGGGTCGCCGAACTACCTCGCGGCCCGTCGGCAGGCGTCGCAGCTTTTATACCGCCTCTACCGGAAATCAACTTCTGCCGACCGCACCTTTGCCGGTGAGCGGTTTCTTGATGTTGCCTCACAAGTTCTCAAACTCGAACAGAGCGATGTCCGCTCGGGCGACGTTGAGCGCGCGGCCAAGGCATCCAAGGGCGCGATACTCCACGCCCGTCAGATCGCCGACGCAGCACTGGGTCTTTCACCGCCTGATGTTGAACGCGCCACTGCCGCGTTGGACACACTGGACCGGATCGCTGTGTACGCTGCGGTTGATCTGGACCACCTCAAACCGGAACTGGCCTACCGACGCTTTCAGATTGCCATGGCGCAGCACGATTCTGCTGCTGCCGATCGATGGTTTCAAGAAATCGAAGCCGTCGATGGTGGGTATTTGAAAATTGCGCAACGGCTCATGTACCGTGATGCCGTCAAGACATGGCTCGACAGGCCGACCGATTCGACCGCAGCTCGCTCGGTCGTTCAGTTCGGCCGATCCATTCTGCAGACGCTCGAGAACGATTCCAAAATGGCCAATATCACCAATGGAGTGCGGGACACCGTCGCCGAGGCCGGTGGGACAGTGTGGGCTGCCGAGCACGATCGGACGATGCTTGATCTTGCGATCGAGATGGATCGCAAACTCATCGAATCGGGCGGTGCGACCGGGCGTGTGCTTCGACGCCATGCCAGACTTCTCGAGCAGGCCGGGCACAAGGAGCAAGCCCTTGACCAATGGCGCCGGCTTGTCAACGGACTCGACAGCGGCACCGATTCCTGGTACGAAGCACGGTACGAATCAATCCGACTGCTCAGGGACGTTGATCGTGATCGAGCGATAGCGGCGCTCCGTCAGCATATCGCACTCTTTCCGGAGCTCGGCCCCACACCCTGGGCCGAGCGATTCCGCGAACTGGCCGATTCGCTTGGCGTGGAGGTGCCGCGATGAGCACGCCAAGAAACCCGGGCGAAACATTCCTCGGCGCCTCCGTGGTAAATGATCCTTTCGCACTGCTCGGCCTGCCCCGCCGGCCCGTCGATGACCAGACGGTTCTGGCGGCCCTCGGCGCCCGGATGGAAGGCGTCGCGAAGCATCCGCGAAGCCAGACACCGGAGGCAAACGAACTCCGCCTGGCGCTTCACGCCGCCGCCGCACAGCTCCTCGATGCGCAAGTTCAGGAACTGCTTCTCAGCGAACCCGCCCGGGAGTCTGAACGTCCGCAGGTCCCGATTCCGGGCCAGCCAATGCCGAACTCCAAACCATCGCCCATTCTTGCGGCAGTCGGGCTTTCCCACGATGTCCTTATGGTCGTCGCGGCCAACGGAGGGTGGAACCAGCGCGCCATGCGCCGTCTTGCCCAGATCGCGCACGCTCGCGGGATACCCTCTGCCGAGATTCCCACAGCGGTCATCTCGGTCCTTGGCGGATTCACACCGAACGTCGCAACAGAACCGGCGATTGGCGGACAAGAGAGCCGACCAAGACCCCGCTCCGGCTCGCTCACACCAACAATTCCGAACGTCTCATCACGCAAGCGATCGTCCGGCTCGCTCGTACCGATCATTCTTTCGATTCTCACGATATCGACATTTATCCTGATCTGGGTCCGGTTGACCGAGCCGAAGCCGAAGCAGCAGGCCCTCCCCGCACCCTCGGCCGTGAACGATGCAGAGCAACCGATCCAGCCGCTGATCACGGATGAACAGGCAGCATCTCCACCGAAGGATGAAACGCACTATTCGTCGGTGGAGGCTGCCCAGCAGATCGTCGACCTCGCCTCACTCCGGCAACCGCTCTCGGATGATGAGATGAAGGCGTTTCAACTCGCGCACTCAGCGCTCGCCGAAGGATGGATTGAGCTCGGTTCCGACCAGGTTTCCGCGGTTCACAATGCGATTGTCGAATTGCTCTACGCGCACGCCATGACGCCCGAACGAGCCCAGCGGTTCGTTGCCTCCATTGCCAAGGCGTATCGGCCGAACGGCACAGATCGAGCCGCGCTCGCCTCGACGGTCTGGGCCGTGGGCACACTGACGAGGCTCTCCCAGGAACGCAATCTTCCGACCGCGATCGACTCTGCCATCGTCGGCCGATTGGCAGGCGTGCTCGGCGATGGCGTTCGCTCTGCAGCCAAAAGCTTCCGTGAGGGCGCGATCGCGGCCAGCCAGATCGAGGCTGAGATGCTGGCCGATTCCGATCAACCCGCCAAGGTCTGGATGGACTGGCTCAGAGTGCTCGGGGCTGCCGTCGGTGCAGATCCCGAACGCCGAGAACAGGAGATTCTCCGGGCGCTCGAAACGGTATTGATCACCGGCAAGGAGCCCACCGCCTCACGGGCAGCGTACAAAACAATCGAAACACTCGCCAGGGAACTCACTCTCGAACCCAAGTCGAGAACCGCGGATGTTGTGATCGGTTGGTTTGCGGACGATCGCATTTCCGCAGCCGATCTCACGGCTGTCATGCGCCCATTGGTTCAGGGCTCACTGACGGAGGGCATCGACCAAAGCCTTATTCCAGCCAACTCGGCGACCGAGCCACAGCGCATGGCGATTCGGCAAAGGCTCCAGACGGTGCTCCAGGGCAAGGGCGATCAGCAGGATTGGCCCGGAACCCAATGGCTCAAACTGACCGAGTCCGAACTTGCCAAGCCCGTGCCCACGTCGGCCGCGGGGCATGTCGCCCGGGTCGTCAGCATGAGCAGGCTCTCCTCAGCCGCCCACGCAATTCTTTGGGGTGACGATCAGGCTGCGGAGTTCATTGTCGCCAATCTCCATGACGACACAAACCGCCTGCTTGCAGTGAAGGTCACTCCCGTTTCGGCGCTCGGTGGCGACGGCTCGCTCGACTGGGCCACGAGATACCTCAACGCCCGCCAGAACATCCCCATTCGCGAGGCCCTGCTCGGGGAACTGACCCGGGGCAACCACACACTCGGGCCCGTGGCTGCGGAATTGGTCATCAAGGAGGCCTTTCTCGGCACACCGGCCACGATCCGCAGGCAGGCCCAGGACGTCGCCCGGTTGCACCGATCGAGCCCGGCAATCGTCAATGCCATGCTCGAGTACCTTCCCAGAGCGCCGCACGTCCAATCCGTTTCTGATCTGATCGAAACCATTGCCCGGACCCGCCTGCCCGCAACCGACAACCCGGCCTGGGCCTACCGGGTCAGGAAGGCGACCGTTGAACGACTGCTGGAACTCATCACCGGTGTTGGTCAGGGCGAGATTGTCGATCAGCTCGTGGCGCTGCTCGCCCAAAGCTACGACGCCAGGCTGACCGGCAGCACCGGCACATCCACCGGGGATTCGCAGACCCTCGAACTCGCAGCCGAGGGCCTCTACCAATCCTGGCATGACCGCGCCGACGAACAGATTGCCGACATCCGACTCCGTTCAGAATTGGAAAGCCTCGACCACCGGCTCATCGGCCGGCTGACGCTGGCACGAGGAACGCTCGAACGCTTCGCCGCGTATCAGGTCAGTGCCGTCGAGGCCGCCGGGTTGCTCATCCGGGCCGAGCAGCCGGCACAGTCCGGGCAGGTCGAGGCGGTGATCGAGAATCTGACCGAGCGCCGACGTTCCGCTGATAATGTGCTCGAGCAACTTGTCGCTTCTGAAGAAACGATGGTCCGTCTCTGGCAGATTCGTCTGGAAGGGAGCACGCCGTGAAACGGATATTGATCCTACTCATCGCGGTGATCTTCGCATCTGCAGTGCCGGCGCAGCCGGCAACGCTCCGGTTCGCCGATCGGTTGGAACGCTTGGCACCGGATGACCCGCTGGCCTACTTTGAGCTTGCGGAGGATGTCACCGATGTAGCCGGCGGCATCGAAGACACAAGGCTCGCCCAGCGTCTCTACGTGCTTGCACTCTCTTTGTCTCTGGACAATCCCCGGGCGGACAGAGAAGCGGGATTTCCGATCGCTGCCAGTTCATGTCTTGGTCTCGCTGCTCTCGAGCGATCGGATGATCGCCAACGCTGGCTCCGCGCTCTGGCGGGTCGTCTCGATGCGCGGTACGCCATTCGTCGATGGGATGTGCCCGAGCGATCGGACCAGAACCACGAAGTGCCCCTGCTCGCCGCCGAGGCGATCGGTCTCGTGCTCTCAGGCGATGGTGCCCTCGCACGCGATCGACTCGATGATCCGCGGGTTGCGGCACTGCTCGATCGCACACGCGATGTTCTCGACCGACCGGGCACCAAGGCCTCGCTGACCGCACTCATGCAGGAAGCCCAGATCTGGCCCTGTCCAGAGTGCGGCAACGTCCGCGCCGTCCCCGATCGCAACGAGGGCGGACGAGCCCGTAGACTCTGTTCCACGTGCCGAGGCAACCCCGGACCGGTGCTCGATGACCAGAGCTTCGCTGCCTACATCTCATACCAGTCCGTGCTTCTCCAGGGCGTTCAGCATTCATGGTCCGCTGAGTTGGCCGTCGGCGGGGGCAAGCCGCTGATCGATCCCGAGCCGGAGGAAGTGGCTCCGGCGTATGAGATTGACCCCGCCAAGGTCTACTTCAGGTTCGGCCAGTGGACCGCCAGTCCCGACGGGTTGGAGCAGGACGCGAGCGGGGGATAGAGTCGCCCGAAACCAAATCCACGAGGAGCGACCGATGCCCGAAGAGACAGCCACCATCCCGCTGAAACCCGAGATCACCTTTGAAGACTTCGCCAAGCTCGACCTGCGCGTGGCCACGGTCGTCGAGGCCGAGCCTCACCCGAATGCAGACCGCTTGCTCCGACTCCAGCTCGACGACGGCAGCGGCACGCCACGCCAGATCTGCGCCGGGGTCAAAGCCTACTACGCTCCACAGGACCTGATCGGCAAACAGGTCATCATCGCGGCCAATCTCGCACCGAGAACCATCCGAGGCGAAGAATCCCGCGGCATGATGCTCGCTGCGAGCAGCGCTCCCAAAGAAGACGGCGGCGAGCGCGATGTGGTCGCGCTCACCCTCATGAGTCCGCTCGAACCCGGGTCAATCGTCTCTTGACCGGCGTCTGTCCCTCGGTGGCCCGTCGCGGTGGGGCGGTCCATCCCGGACTTGCCCAAGATGCTGCATCATCTCATCGAAGCGCTCGTTGATCCGCTGCTCGCGATTCGCCTCGGCGTGTTCCAGTTCTTCGCTGATCGCGGTATAGCGGTCGTGTGCCCGCTTGAGCTCGAGCCGAGCAAGCTTGGCCTTGACCTCGAAACCACGGGCAATTGCGTCCTTCAGCCCCTGTCGCGCATCCTGCAACTCCGCTTCACTCGCTTCACCATGGTGTCTGAGTTGAACAAGATGACGCATCGCGTGCGCGATGCCGATCCCGGACAACAACTCCTGACGCTGAAGTTCAAACAGCTCAGGGTCCCGCTCCCGAAGTCCAGTGAGCTTTCGCAGCCTCGGAGCCAGCCGACGCATCATGCGCGCGCTCTCCGGGGTGTCTCGACTGAGAAAAGCCCGCAGATCGAATTCTGAATCTCCAAGATCGACCTCACCCAATACGGACAGCAGCCGATGTTTCTGTTCCGCTGTCAGCGATTGAGGCGGCTTGTCGAGCCGATCCATCGGAGGCAGCGGTTCCACAGGCTTTCCTTGCCTGAGCGCTTCGAGCCGACCCTGAATCATCGCCCGACGTTCATCGAGCGTTTTCAGTTGCTGTTCGAGCCGATGCTGAAGCATCGCCCGATCCGGTTCAGGCTGGTCCTGTTGGGCGTGTGCATGCCCGAGCATGGCAGCTGAGGTAACCAGAACCAGACCGATGACGTGATGTGCCGGCTTCAAAGCGATTCTCCGAGGTCCATCCACAGGCTGATGTCCAGCAGATCGGTGTCCGTGGCGTCCATGTACGATTCAATGGTTTGAAGATCGGCAGCGAACGCTTCATCCGAATTCAGGATCGTGTCCAATGTTTCAAATGACACCAGCAGAAGATCGGCATCCTGTGCGTCGGGTATCGACGGTGCCGAGGCCATCAACTCGCTGCCCATCTGATCTGAATCGACCATCTGCGACGTCGGCCAGACCATGGAGGCAAAGAGTCCCACGAATGCAGCCGCCGCGAACGGGACCCATGCCGCAGAGCGCCGGCGACGACCGGGAACCGGTCGACACGCTGCTGGCTGTCGCATGGTCTGGCCGATCATGCGCTCAAACCCGTCGTCCGGTTCCGAACGATCGTGCATCGCCAGCCGATTAAGCTGATCGGAGATGTGGCTTTGTGGTGACTGTTTGCTGTTCATGACTCTCCCACTTCCGAATCGCCCGCTCCCATGCGCTCAAGGATGGCTTTCAGTTTCTTCAAGGCCCGATGGTGACGCGCCAGCAGCGTACCCACGGGCTCGTCGAGCATCGCCGCAATCGCCCTGAACTCGAGCCCCGCGTGATGCCGAAGCGAGATGATCTCCTGGTCCGGCGCTGACAGCGAAGCGATGGCCAGCCTCAGCCGATCAAGCTCATCTGGTGCCGACGGGTCCGTGAATCTGCGGGACTCTCGTTCACCGAGGCCGTCATCGTTGGTCCGTGCCGATCGACCCGACCGGCGGACCACATCTCGGATGCGATTCATCGCGATGCGGAAGAGCCAGGGCTCAAACTGGCCCCGCTCGACATACCGCCCCGAAGACACGAACTGGAACACCGTCACAAACACCGACTGCGACACCTCCTCAGCAAGATCCGAATGCCGGAGCCTGCTCTTGGCTAGGGCGTAGACCCGGCGAGCATACCTCTGCACCAGATCCGCCCAAGCCTGTTCATCCCCCGACGCTGCTCGGGCGACGAGTCCCGCCAGATCGTCGGGGCCCTCATCGAACCGACCGGTCCGACCGGCGTCGGCTGCGTCGAGAGCTGAACTCTGTCCTTCCACAGCCGACATCCTCCGGCACAACGCCCGGCCCGGCCCGGGATTGCATCTCCTGAGTATTGGATGTCCGATATCATGGGGCGCGTGGAAAGCCTTGCCTACATGTATGCCGTCACCGCCGAGACCGATTCGCCGGATGCCGCCCGGGCCTATCAGGCTTGGCTCAAGGGTGGCCATATCCGCGATGTCCTGCGAGGCGGAGCCGTGCATGGCGAGCTGATCGAGCTCGATCCCGAGCCGGGAGGGCCGATCAGGATCCAGAGCCGATACACCTTCCCGAGTCGGGCGATATTTGAGCTCTACGAGCGGAACCACGCCCCGGCGCTGCGTGAGGAGGGAATTCGGCTCTTTGGTCCGAAAAGCGAACATCCGATGCGATTCATCCGAACCCAAGGCAATATCATCGCTGAGTTTGATTGAGGATGTCGGTCTGGCCACAGTTCTGCGCCCTCAGGACAGCCCGATAGCCTTGCCCGTGAGAGGATCCGCTTGGACGAGCCCAGTGATGAGACCTTGGTTTCTCGCTACGTCAAGGGCGATCGGACCGTCCTGCGGACCCTGATCGAACGCCACAAATCGGACCTTCTGAGGTTTCTGACCCGCCTGACGGGCGACCGGGAGGCCGCAGAGGACGCATTTCAAGAGACATTTTTGCAATTTCACCTCTCGGCGAAGCGTTTTGACACCAGCAGGCGGTTCAAGCCGTGGATCTTTACGATTGCAGCGAACAAAGCACGGGACGCCATGCGTAAGAAGGGCAGAAGGCCGGCTCTCGGCCTCTCGGCCCAGGTGAATCGAGCCGGCGGCTCTCCCGTCGAGTTCGTGGATTTGATGGAGATCGAGGTTCCGTCGCCCGATGCGGGGCTGGAATCGAAGGAGCAGCAGGAGTTGGTGGCCAAGGCGATGGACGAGCTTTCGTACACGCTCCGCGAAGTCTTGCTGCTGGCATACTTTCAGCGTCTGAGCTATGCCCAGATCGCGGAGGATTTGGATATCCCGCTCGGCACCGTGAAATCTCGGCTCCACAGTGCCGTCGCAACCTTTGCCAAGCGGTATGCGGAACTGTCAGCCCAGCTCGAAAAGGACGATCAGGAGGATCATCACTCCGAGCCGGAACGGATTGGGAAAGGAACGGATTCATGACGCGTGGGGATGCGTTGCAACCGAGGCTCTGCGAGCATGCGACCGAGGCGATCGACGCCTTGGTCCAGGGAAACTGGCGGCTCGAAGCCGTTCCACTGGAATACAGAGACTGCGCCGAAAAGCTCTTGGCGATGCTCGGTCAGGCGTGCAGCAGCGATGAACTGGCTGAAAGCGATGTCGCCGAGCGCACACTTCGGACGCTCCTGAGTCATGCGTCGGTTGAGCCGGAACTGGCCGAGGTCGATGCCGACGCTCTCGATGCCTGGACGCTGAAAGGGTTTCGATCGTCGAGCGTGCCGGGCTCGCTGCGAGAGCGTGCTCATCGGCATGAACTCCTGGCCGGCCTGATCTCCCGCTCGATCAAGGCTTCTCCGATCGTCGAGAGTGATGATCTGGTCGAGCGCACAATTGCCGAGGTCGAGAAGTACGAACACTGGGTCGAGCCCCGCGACTGGCGGATGTCGCTTCGGTTCCGCATGATTGATGCCGCCGCGGTGGCGGCTCTGCTCCTGCTGGTCGTCTCCGTCGCGATGCCCGTGATTTCGTCGATCAGGTATGAGGCTCGACGCCGAGCCAACAGCGCCAACTTCGCGGTCGCCTCGGTCGGCTTCGGCGCCTACGCCTCGGACCACGATGAGCAGTTGCCCGTCTACACACCCAGCGACGAGCTGGTCTCGATGATCCCGGCTGAGCAGCGGCGGTGGTGGCTCGTTGGTCGTGACCCACTCCAGTCCAATTCGGCCAACCTCTACACTCTTGCCCGTCTCGGCTACACCACGCTCGAATCGCTCGCCAGCCCGGGTAACAAGCACGCCATCACCCGGCCTCCATCACGAGATGCTGTGGACTGGGGGCATTTCGAGGAAGTGTCCTACAGCTATCGAGTCGACACCGGCGCCGGAGAGCCTGAAAAATGGGCCCGCCGGGGGTTGGTCATCCTGACCGACCGATCACCCGTCACCATCAAGGCCCACAACAACCAACCCATCGACCCCTACGAGAACTCCCCGAACCACGAGGGTCGAGGTCAGCACGTCCTCTATGGCGATGGTTCCGTCGACTGGCTCTC
>DRKT01000207.1 GCA_011053195.1 Phycisphaerales bacterium
GCCGGGCCGGGCCGGATCTATATCTACACCAACGATGGCGCCGCCTGGTCGTTTGAACAGAGCTACTTCGGCGGGCTGAGCGGAAACATCACCTACCGAAACTTCGGGGTCTCGCCGACACTCGAAGGCAACGACCTCGTGCTCTACACCGCCAATCAGGATCTCGGCTCGGCAACGGGATCGGCGTCGATCATCAGCTTCGACCTCGGGTGTGAGGCCAACATCTGCCTGCCCGATGTCAATGGCGACAACGCCCTCGACGCCACCGATTTCACCGCGTGGATCGCCGCCTACAACTCGGGCGACCCATCGGCAGATCAGAATCAGGACGGCATGATCACCCCGGCCGACTTCACCGCGTGGGTGGCCAACTTCAACACAGGCTGCTCCAGCATCATGTAAACAGACCATCCACTGCCAGAGCAGGCAACGCAAAAAACCGGACCCGGGTTTGGAAGCCCGGGTCCGGTTCTGCGCCGTCCGCCCGACAGGCCCTGGCAGCGGGGAGTCACGGGGCCCGTCGAACCGATGCGCGGTCCGTTCTGTGATTCGGATTTGCGACTACCGGCTTTCTTCGAGTTTCTCGAGCAGCCGGTCCAGACGCTCCTCGAGCCGATCCAGACGGTTCTCGAGCTCGTGGTTGCGCTCCTCGAGCAGCCGGGTGCGTCTGGATTCCGACCGATCGCCGCGTTCGATGAACACGGGCTGGTCGTCGTCGCTTCGGCGGAGCACATCGCCTCGATTGAGCAACTCGCGCAGTCTCTGCATGTCTTCGCGTCGGTTGCCCATGTCGCCTCGCATCATCTCGGTCTGTTCGATGATGCGGTTCATCTCTTCCCGGGCTTGTTTGAGCGCCTCCTCGACCTGGGCGCGGGCTTCCGGATCGAGCCGATCCATGTCGATCCCGCCGAACGGGTCGCCCCCGCCGCGCCATGTGTGGAGCCTCGGCACGCCGGGCATCTCGGGGACATCTGGGAACCCCGGCTTGACCCTGAGATTCACCCTCCCGCCGCCGAGCGCCTCGGCGTCGTATTTCTGAAGCCTCATCTCGAGCGTCTTGTGCTTGCCATGGCGCAGGATCTCGACCTCGACCTCGTCGCCATCGTCGTGCGCGTTCAGCACGTCGAACAGCACCTCGGGATTGTCCAGATGCTCGCCATCGATCTCGAGGATGATGTCGTTCGGCTCGATCCCGGCCTTGTCCGCGGGCAGACCATCGCGCACATCGAGCACCAGCACACCCTCGCCCGGCTCGAGCCCGAGATACTGACGCAACTGCTCGCCCACGCTGTCGTGCGTGATCCCGATCATCGTCCTGGGCGGATCGAAGCTGCCCGTGATGGAAAAGGAGTTGTCCGGGAACCGGTTGACCGCATCAGGCAACACGAGGCCTTCAAAGAAGTTGTCACCCGGTTTCATCGGAAACTCGTTGACACCGAACCGAACACGCCCATCATTGACAAATGCCATGTCGACCTCGATGCGTTCGCCGTCGTCGGTTTTAATGATGAGCGCGTCGTTCCCGAGGTCGTATTCGTAGTCCTCGGTCGGCTCGCCGTTGACTTGGACCTCAACCACTTCGCCGTCCACGACCTTGACGGTGTAATCGTTTCCACGATTGGATATCGCCGAGAGCATCATGGTCGTATGGGATTCAAACTGCTCCTGGGCGGCTGCTGATCCCGTTGCCAGCCCGGCACCGGCGACCATCGCTGCGATCAATGCTGCTTTGAATGAGTTCTGCATGATTCGTTCTCCTGAAATATCACCACGTCCGCGGGTTCGGCGTCGTGTTGGCTGGTTCTTCGACTCGGATAACGTGCACCCCGCCCGTGTCGTCACGGACCTGCCGGTACACACTGTGAACAACCGTTCGCTCGATGATGGGGCGGACATACAACACCTCGTAGCCGCCCTCGGGCAGCGGCCGGGAGTCGAGCACCATATTCTCCGGAACCTCCCCCACCACCTGACCTGATTCCATGCCCAGATCGAGATACCGCTTGAGCGCCTCGCCCGCCGAGGTGATCGTGGCCGGCGCCAGGTTCGCCTGCGCCTCGCCCGGATCGCCCGACACGACCGCATCGCCCGGGTGCACACCCATCGACCACGCCAGCGCGACCATCGCCGCCACCGCCCAGCCGCCGATCGCGCGTGTCACGCGCAGCCGGTGCATCGGTGATGTCCTCGCGTGCAGATGCATCGGCAACTCGACACCCTCCGCAACGTCGCCCGCTGCATCGACCACGCTCGACACGCGCCGGTGCAGCTCCTGCTGCTCGGCCAACTCCGTCCAGACGGCCTGCTCGTCGTCGCTGCGCTCACGCAGCTCACGCCAGTCCTCGCTCGTAGCGACCCCGTCGATCACCCGGGCGATCAGCACCGCACGCCGATCTGAATATTCTGTATGCTCCGTGTTCATGATTCGATCCCCACACCTTCCACCGCCGATGCGCCGGTCGCCGCCAGCTCGCGCAGCATCCGACGACCCCGGGCGATGCGCGTCTCGACCGTCGTCTCGGGCAGGCCCGTGATGTCCCCGATCTGCCGATGGCTCATCCCGCGCACACACCGCAGCAACACACACTCGCGGTAGTTCTCCGGCAAATGATCGATCAGCGAGGCCAGCTCCCGCGCCCGCTCCTGACGCGCCAGCGTCTCGGGCCGGGTCTGGTTCTCATCCGGGCCGAGACTCGGGCGGATCAGCCGGAGCAACCCCTTTCGCCGGGTCTGTTTGCGGCCCGCGGCCCGGGCCGTGTTCACCGCGATCATCCGAAGCCAGGGCTTCAATGCCGCCGGGTCGTCGAGCTGATTGATCTTCTGCACCACCGTCAAAGCAATCTCCTGAAGCAGATCCTCGAGATCCGCCTGTTTGGGCTTGTGCGCCAGCACGATGGCTGCGATCCAACGCCGGTGCGACTGCCAGATCGCTCCCGCAGCCTCCGGGTCGCCCCGGCTTGCCCGGCGTACCAGCTCAGCCTCGTCCACTGCTCGGCCCTCCCCGTTCCGTTTCAACCTGATGCGCCGCGGCCTCGGCCCCGTCACCCGCGACGCATAACCTCTACCGATTCTGCCGGATATACCGGCTGAACCACCCACGGAAACCCGAATGAAGCCCGATCCCCCAAATCTCGACCAGATCAGCTTCCTCGGCGATTCCACCATGCCCCTCGGCGACCACCTCGAAGAGCTCCGCACCCGGCTCATCTTCTGCCTGGTCGGCCTGGTCCCGTTCCTGCTCGTCTCCGCCTTCGTCGGCCGGACCGTCCTCGCCTTTCTCACCCGGCCCGTCCGAGAAGCCCTGATCCACGCGGGCCTCTCGCCCGTGCTGCTGGCTACCAGCCCCATCGAGGTCTTCGCCAGCTACATGCGCGTGGTCATGCTCCTGACCATCCTCTCCGGAAGCTGGTGGATCGTGTACCAGCTCTGGCTCTTCATCAGGCCCGGGCTCTACCTGCACGAGCGCCGATTTGTCCACATCCTGCTCCCGATGAGCTTCGGCCTGACCGTCGCCGGCACCGTCTTCATGTACTCCATCATGCTGCCGGTGGTTCTCTCGTTCTTCATCAACTTCGGCGCCACGCTCGGCGTGGAATCTCCAGCCGTCACCAAGGCCCCGCCGGACAGCTCGCTCGTCATCCCCACCATCCCCATCCTCGATGGCGACCTGCCCGACCCGCAGCCGGGGCAGACCTGGATCAACTCGAAGCTCATGCAGCAGCGCACCTGCGTGGGGCTCGATGAGGCCGGCAAACCGATCGTCGCCGGCTCGCCGCTCCAGACCGAGTTCGGCATCGCCCAGCAATACCGGCTGAGCGAGTACATCAAGCTCATCCTTCGGCTGGCGCTCGCCTTTGCGGTCGGATTCCAAACGCCGGTCGTCGTGCTCCTGCTCGGCTGGGCCGGGCTCGTGACGCGCGAGGGGCTGGCGCACTACCGACGCCATGCGCTGCTGGCCAGTTGCATCCTCGGTGCCCTGCTCACGCCGGCGGACCCGGTCTCGATGCTCCTGCTCGCGGGTCCGCTCTATCTCCTGTTCGAGCTCGGGATGATCCTGCTCAAGTTCATGCCCGCCAGCGCCATCGCCTCAGGCTTCGGCACAGACACCCCACCCCGACCATGACGAATACCGCAACCGACACCGACCGGACCATGATGCAGCGGGCCCTGAAGCTCGCCACAGACGCCGGCGCCTCGGGTGAGGTGCCGGTCGGGGCGGTGGTCTACGAGACGGCCAGCGGGATCGTGCTGGGTGAGGGCGTCAATCGCCGAGAGATCGACCGCGATCCCGCTGCCCACGCCGAGTTCATCGCCATCCAGCAGGCCTGTCGGAGCATCGGCGACTGGAGGCTGAACCACTGCAGCCTCGCCGTCACGCTCGAACCCTGCCCGATGTGCGCCGGCCTGATCGTCAATGCCCGCATCGGGCGGGTGGTGTATGGCTGCGACGACCCCAAGGCCGGCGCCTGCCGGAGCCTGTTCGGCCTCACCACCGACCCGAGACTCAACCACCGTGTGGAGCTGATCCCCGGCGTGCTCGCCGAGCCCGCAGCCGAGTTGCTCCGCGCCTTTTTCAAAGACCGACGCCAGCGCTCCGCCGATCGGCCACGACCCCCGACCGACCATCCCCCGGAATAGGGAACATGGCCGGTGAACCGGGTTGTCCCCGATTTGCTCACAATCGGTGTTGATCCAAAGCATGCAGACCTCGGCACGATCCGGGGTCGATCTGGTGCCGGGTGGTCCTTCTCTTATGATGAGAAGATAGAGAAGAAGATTCATCGTAGTAAGCCTTGTCGGTTTGTGGAAGGCGGCATGGTTGACGCCATAACCACCTAAAAAGACAATGGTTATGGATAATATATCGGGTCGGACGGCGTGTCGCTTGGCTGTCGGCCGCGCTCGGCCGAGGGGTCCACCCTGTCGGCCGGCGGTGAACCGACATGCTTCACCCTGTCGGCCGAGCCCAAACAGCCGAGCGCGGCCGACGCAAACCCAACACGTTATCCACGCACGCCTGTCAACTGCATGCCGCACCCGAATCTATACCGGAATTCGGGCTTTGATCGATGCTTTCCGAGCGTCGCAGCCGTTGGCCCGCCGGGGTGTTATTGCGTTTCAAACAGGGCGATGATCGACCCGTCGCGCACGCGCAGTTCGAGCAGTTTCACCTGTCGGCCATCGCCGAGATGAACCTCGGCATCCTCGAACAATGGCTTCTTGCCCGCGAGTTTGTCGAACAGCGCCTCCGCCTCGGCCGTGCCGCGCAGGGATTCCGGGATGTACCGCGCGGCATCCGCATTGGCGCCGCGCAACACCAGACCGGCCGGGATATTCAACCGACCCATCGAGACACTCCGCGCCCGCACCCAGAGCGAACCATCCTGCCTCAGTTCCGGCTCGAGCACCGCGCTGTAGATCCGCGTGCCATCCTCGGTCGCGACCCGCGCCCCGATCCGGATCGATCCATCCTCGAACACCATCCGCATCTGCTCGACCGAATCGGGCCACCGCATCCCATCCGTGATCTTGGCGAACCAGTCCGGGAGTTTCACGTTCAGCCACGCGTTGGCCGCCTCGTCCGTCATTTTCACAGGCCAGCGCACCGCGCCGAGCATCTCGCTGTGCCGATCCTCGAACAGGTGCGAGAGCGCTCCGTTCTGCACCTGGTCCGCCAGATCGATCGTGGCCTGCGAGGTCGTGTCGATATCGACCCACCACGCCGGCGCCGAGCGCGCCATCAGCACGACCAGCGCCCCGAGAAACGTCAACACCCCCACCACCGCGATCAGCGACGATGCGATCAGCATCCGCGCCTTGCGGAGCCGATGCACCAGACGAACCCGCGACCGACCGTCACGGATCTGCATCAGCAGCTTGAAAATGGGCGTCGGCGCGGGCTTGGCCAGCTCGGGCAATTCAGGCGCTGTGCGATCGGCCCCGAGCGGGCGACGCTTGAACGTGACCCACGACATCGGCCCCGGCGAAGACGACCCGCCCGATCTGGATCGAGGCTCGGGCAGCGCCTCGATCGCCGCTGCCGGCTCCATATCCGGGGCGGAATCCGCCGGCGTCGTATTCGTGGATGCTTCCGTCACTGCTGCATCGTCCACGGTCCGGGTCCAACGTTCAACCCCCCGAATCCAAACTCGACCCCAGACACGCCCAGCGCCCACCCGCTACCCTCTTGGCGACCATGAGCACTCAAATCGACCTCGTTTCCATCACCAAGGCCTTTGGCTCGGGCTCGAACAAAGCCGTGGCCGTCGATGATGTCTCCGTGGCCATCAATCCCGGCGAACTTTTCTTCCTCCTCGGACCCTCCGGTTGCGGCAAAACAACACTCCTGCGCATGATCGCCGGCTTCATCGAACCCACAAATGGCATCATCCAGTTCGATTCCAAAGATGTCACCAACACACCACCAAACCAACGCAACACCGGCATGGTCTTCCAGAGCTACGCGCTCTGGCCACACATGACCGTCGAGCAGAACGTCGCCTTCGGGCTCTCGATCCGCAAGGTGCCGCAGGATCAACGGCGTCGGGCGGTCCTGGAAGCACTCGAAGCCGTCCGAATGGCCGACTACGCCGGCCGAAAGCCCACCCAACTCTCGGGGGGCCAGCAGCAACGCGTCGCGCTGGCGCGGGCGCTGGTGATCCGGCCCCAGGTGCTGCTGCTGGACGAGCCGCTGTCGAACCTCGACGCTAAACTCAGAATAGAGCTGCGATCTGAAATAAGAAGAATCTGCAAAACCGCTGGTCTGACAACGGTTTACGTCACACACGACCAGAAGGAAGCCCTCTCGATGGCGGATCGGATCGCGATCATGCGCGATGGGCATATCCAGCAGGTCGGCTCGCCGCGCGAGCTCTACCGCGAGCCCAAGAGTCGGTTCGTCGCCAGTTTCCTCGGCGAGACGAACTTCATCGAGGCGAAGGTCGATTCAATCGACGATGCGGGCCGGGTGATGCTGCTGACCGCAGCGGGCAAGTTTCTCGCCAGGCCGAGCCGGAAGAACACGCCGCTGGCGCGCGATCAGCGGGTGCTGTGTTCGATCAGGCCGGAGTCGATCCATCTGGTCGAGATGAACGAAGCGGGGGCCTTGCCGGGCAAGCGGTTGGAATCGACGTACCTCGGCGAGATCGCCCAGCATCAGGTCCGGCTCGGTCAGCAGGAGACGGGTCAGGTGCTGGCGGTCAGCGAGTTGAACCCCCCCGCCGATCACCTCGGCACGAGTCACACGCAGGTCGGCATCATGATCAACCCGGACGATGTGGTGATTCTGCCGATGATGCGCGCCGATCGTTCGTGAATCAGCCGACCGATCTAGGCGGCTGTCGGCAGGGCATCGGCAGCGGGCAGGAGCATGGAGAAGCACGCGCCGTGGCCGGGAACGGATGAGACTTCCAGTTCGCCGCCGACAGCCTCGATGAGCTGCTTGCACACGGTCAATCCGAGCCCTCGCCCGCCAATCGCTCCATCCCCCGTCTTTGAGCCGGAGTGAACGAACGGGTCGAAGATCGAATCTCGGATGGATTGATTGATTCCGGGGCCGTCGTCGATGACGGAGAGCCGGATGCCGCCGTGGTTCCACGTGGAACTGGTGACGCGCTGTGTTTCGATCCAGACCCGCCCGCCGGTGCCTGAGAGGGCCCGGACAGCGTTCTGGAGCAGGTTGGCAATGATCTGGACAAGTGAAGCCGAGGAAATCGCCGCCGAGAGATCGGGTTCGATCCGCAGCTCGATGGTGACGCCGGACTCTCCCGGATACTCGGCGAGCGAGAAGACAGCCTCGCGGGCGGCATTGAGGACATCGGCGCGCTCGCCCGCCGACGAGGCTCGGCCCTCGGTCATGTCGATGACCGCTGTGGCGATCTCGGTGGTCCGGACAATGCCGGAGATCACACGCTCGAGGGCCTTCTGGCTCAGGGCCCGGTCTTCAGGCCTCTGGAGCGCGAGCCGGGCGTAGCCCATCGCGGGGGTGAGGATGTTGTACACCTCGTGCGCGAGCAGGGCAGCTGCCAGGTTCGATGAGGATTGATTCCGCTGGGCGTCAAGCTGGGCATCAAGTGCCTCGACCCGGCTGGTCAACCGACCAATCAGGGCATGGAGCTCGTCCGGAGATGGATTGGGTTCCGCGTCGCCTGCCACGCCCCCGCTATCGGCGATTCAAAGAGTGGAGTTCGGTCCGCATCGAGGTTTTTTCAGGTTGGTTCCCGGTCGGTGATGTGGGAGATCCGCTCGCCCTCGGGGGCCGCGCCACCAACGAGCCAGGCCTTGATCGAGCGTGGGCGGAGATCCAGATCGACCAGGGCGGCTGCCTCAACCCAGTCAAACGCG
This sequence comes from Phycisphaerales bacterium, assembly GCA_011053195.1. Taxonomy (GTDB): domain Bacteria; phylum Planctomycetota; class Phycisphaerae; order Phycisphaerales; family UBA1924. The sequence goes on from DRKT01000207.1 coordinate 8,344, forward strand.
ATCTCCGGCTCCCGGCTTTGGATCTCCTCCGGCAGATCGCGTGGTGGTTCCACGTGGAACACCAGATTGATCTCATGGCCAGAATCGCCAAAGACAACCTCGAAAAGGGCCCGGCTGGGTCCGATTTCGAACGAGAGGCCGGTTTCTTCGAGCAGTTCACGGGCCAGGGCCTGGGCGCCGAGCTCGCCCGGCTCGATGTGCCCGCCGGGCAGGTAGTGGTAGCCCTTCTTGACATTTCGACAGAGCAGCAGGGCCGAGCCTCGGAAAAGGATGCCTCGGGCGATGGTCTCGGGCCGGCATCCGTGGTCGGGCGTTTGGCTGAGGGGTTGGTGGGGTATGTTGGTTGTCATGGGGGCTCCGATTGGTGTACCCTTTGGCCGAACGATTCACCCATCAGGCATGGAGGCCATGATATGCCCGAACCGACCAAC
>DRKT01000208.1 GCA_011053195.1 Phycisphaerales bacterium
GTCCGCTGCGGCGGCGGCTCATCGCACAGACTTGGGCTGTACGACGCGGTGATGATCAAGGACAACCACATCGCGTCGATCCCTCTCGATCAACTGACCGATTGGCTGAACCAGACACTGAGCAAACCGGAGGCAACGTCGGCGAGTTTCGTCGAGGTGGAGGTCGACACGCTCGACCAGTTCGCCGAGGTGCTGAGGGTTCGCGCCGGTCTGATTGATTACGTCTTGCTTGACAACATGAACACCGATCTTTTGCGCCGATCGGTGGCGATGCGGAATGAATCGGGGAGCCGGGTCCGGCTGGAGGCCTCGGGTGGCGTCACACTGGAGACCATCGGCGCTATCGCGCAAACCGGTGTCGACCGGATCAGTGTCGGAAGCCTGACCCACCACGCGGTCTCCGTGGATGTTCGGCTCGACATTGGGGCCGAAGTGTGAACACCACCGACACGCCCATCGAACAGTGGGCCGATCGTGTGGAATCGGTGCTCGAGGCACTGGAGAGCCTCGGTCCGCTCCGGGTGGTGGTGCTCGCCGAGACGGCTTCGACACAGGATGCAGCACTCGAGTTTGACCGTGAAAAACAAGGCATCGTCTGTATCACGGGTCGACAAACCGGGGGCCGGGGCCGGCTGGGCAGGGTTTGGGCGGATGATTACGGTCTTGGTGTGTCGATGACGCTCGGGCTTCGGTTGGAACCGTTTGAGCCGCACCTGCCCCTGTCGGTCGGGATTGCGGTCGCCGAGGCATTGTCCGGTTTGGGATTGGATGGGAATCTCGGTGTGCGCTGGCCGAATGATGTTGTCGATCGAGAGACAGGCCGGAAGATCGCCGGCATCTTGATCGAACGCACTGCGGCCTATTCGCTCGTCGGGATCGGGATCAACATCCACCAGCAGCCCGCCGACTGGGAACGGGCAGGAATACCAAACGCCATCTCGCTCGCACAGTTCGGCGTGTATGCGGATCGGCTGGATGTGATCGGGCAGGTGCTCGGGTGCCTTGATGAGAGGCTGGCTGAGCCGGCCGATCGGGTGATCGACGATTGGATGCGACTCGACACCCTTGTCGGCACCGAGCAGACGTTCATGCACAACGGCGGGCGAATATCGGGGGTTGTTGTTACAGTCCACCCAACAAGTGAACTGATCGTGCGCACGAAGAACGGAGTTGTCTCTTTACCGGCCGCGACGACGAGCCTGCTTCACGGGTCCTGATCGAGCAGTTGCCGCATCTGCCCGGCGAGACGCTCCGCCTCGTCGTGGTCGAGCTCGCCGGGTTTCCACCCGATATCCAATCCCCGACCCTCGAAGCGCGGGATGATGTGGAAGTGGACATGCATGACGACCTGGTGCGCCTCGGAGCCGTTGTTCTGGAGGATGTTGTACGCCGTGGCGCCGGTTGATTTGAGCACCGCCCGGCAGAGTCTCGGCAGGACCCGGCCGAGGGCGGCAGCGGATTCATCGGACAACGCATCCAGCGTGACCGCGGGCTCCTTTGGGATGACCAGCGTGTGCCCCGTGGACAGCGGGCCGATGTCGAGAAAGGCGAGGACCGAATCGTCCTCGTACACACGGTGGCACGGAATCTCGCCCCGGATGATCTTGCTGAAGATGGTTTCGCTCATGGAGGAAGTGTACGACCCGGTCGGTACAATCGGGCCGTGACGGGTGAGAAGCGCACAATCCGGGTCCTGCCGAAGACGGTGGCGAGCCAGATCGCAGCCGGCGAGGTGGTCGAGCGCCCGGCGTCTGTGGTGAAAGAGCTGGTCGAGAACTCGATCGACGCCGGGGCGAGCCGGATCCGGGTCGAACTCGAAGCCGGGGGGATCGAGCTGATCCGGATCTCGGATGATGGGGTCGGCATCGAGGCGGATGAACTCAGGCTGGCGATCGAGCCGCACGCCACGAGCAAGATCACGGACACCGAAGACCTCGACCACATCGCGACCATGGGCTTTCGGGGCGAGGCGATGGCGTCGATCGCCTCGGTGTCCCGGCTGACGATCCGGTCGCGTACAGCCGGCGCTGAGGGCGCCAGCGAGATCAGGTGTGAAGGCGGGCAGATCGGCCAGGTCACGCCCGCTCCGGGGGCGCCGGGGACGGTGGTGGAGGTTCGGAATCTTTTTTATTCGACACCCGCGAGGCGCAAGTTTCTCAAGACCCCTCAGACCGAGCGGGGCCGATGCCTGAAGGTGATTCGCGAGCTGGCAATGGCCAACCCGGCGATCGGGTTCGTGCTGGAAAGCGATGGGCGAACAGTGCTCGAGGTCGAGCCCGGACAGTTGCCGAGGGAGCGCGTGCTGGCGGTGCTCGGCAGGGAACTGGAGTCGCAGATGCTCGAGGTCTCGGCGGATGCGTTCGATGATGCCCGCGGGCTGGCGCTCTGGGGGCTCGTGGGCAGGCCTGAGATCGCCAGACCGACCGCGATCGCCCAGCATGTCTTTGTCAATGGTCGGCCGATTCGCGACCGGACCATCCAGCACGCGCTCAAAGAGGCGTACCGCGGCTTGATGGAGCACAGTCGTTATCCGACCGCGGTGCTGATGATCGAGATGGCGCCGGAGGGTGTGGATGTGAATGTCCATCCGGCCAAGGCCGAGGTCCGGTTCCGTGATTCGGGTCTGGTGCACAGCGTCATCCACCGTGCGGTCAAGGAAGCGCTCGGCCGGGCCGATCTGACGCCCGCGGTCGATCCGCTCGCGGCACTTCGACCAAGATCGGAACTGCCCGGCTCTGGTCTTGACACCAGGGCCAGCGGGGATGACGCCGTGGTCGATTTTTTCACGCGCGAGGTGCCTCGTGCGGTAAGCGGGAAGATCTCGTACGAGTCGCTCCGTCGGGCGCTTGAAGCCCCGGCCGAGCCGGCCGAACTGCCCGAGGGTGATGCGGAATCGGCGCCGGTGCAGCCTCCTGCCGGGGGCGCGTCGTTTGCGGAGCCCAAGCCCCAGCCGGTGCTTCAGATCCACAATTCCTATGTGGTGACGCAGGACGAGTCGGGCGTGGTGATTGTCGATCAGCATGCTCTGCACGAGCGGGTGATGTTCGAGTATCTGTTGGAGCGTTTGAGCCGCGGGCCTTTGGAAAGCCAGGGTTTGCTGACGCCCGAGGTGGTTGAGGTTTCGCCGACACAGATCGAAACCCTGGATTCACTGGCCGAACTGTTTGCCAGAATCGGGATCGAGGCGCGTTCGATGGGGCCGACAGCGGTGGGGGTGTACGCCTTTCCGAGTTTTTTGTTTGATCGGGGTGTCGAGGTTCAGCCCTTCATGTCGGATCTTCTGGAGCAGGCGTCGCAGAGCGCCGAGCCGCCGACGAGCGAGGAGGCGCTGCGCCGGGTTGTGGACATGATGAGCTGCAAGGCTGCGGTCAAGGCTGGGGACAAGCTCACGGTCGATGAGCTGACGAGGCTGATGGAACTGCGCGACGAGGTGGAGCGGTCGTCGAGCTGTCCGCACGGCCGACCGACGTCGGTCAGGCTCTCACTTGCCGATCTTGAGAAACTGTTTCATCGGCGGTGATCAGTCGGTACCAGGAACCAAGCCTCGGCCGGGTAATCGTATTGCTCGGTATCAAGCTCCATCGGAAGCACAGCGATGCCGAGTCTCGAAAAGACATCGGCTGGTGATGCAAGATTGCGGTGCGATATTCTGGTGAGCAGCACCCAGGGCTTGGTGTCGTTTCGGACTCTTTGGGCAAGTTGCTCGGGTGTGAGCGGCGGGATTGGTGAATCGAAACCAACACCATCCCGCAGGACAGCATGGACATGGGCGCCGGCGTAGGAATCGAGCCCGCCATTCCAGAACCCGAATGACGCGATTCGTGTCGGCGAAGTGCCTTCAACATCGAGAACCTGTTGAAGAAAGAGACGTGAGGTGGTGCGCGAACCAATATTCACTCGGCCGGCGGCGTACCACCACGTCTGACCTATGGCGAGTATGAGAATAGCCGCGTAGGTCGCGGGCAAGAGCCATGAGGTGCGCCAATGGTTGAGAGCATGCGTCAATCCGATCGCACCAAGCAGCGCAACTCCGGGCCACATCGAGGTGATGTATCGGCCATTACCAGAACTCAGCGAGGCGAATGCAACCATTGATACGGCCACCCATGAGGTGACGACCGCGGTTGCGGGTGAGACCCGTTCTCGCCGCTGGATCAGGACAGCCGCA
>DRKT01000209.1 GCA_011053195.1 Phycisphaerales bacterium
GATTGGTGTCAGCAGCCGGCGTTGAAATTGACGATCCAAGCGGAGAAATCGGATGGTGTGATCAAGCCGTCGCCGTTCTGGTCGGCAGCCGGGTCGCCTGCGTTGTATGCCGCAATCCATGCGGTGAAGTCCGCCGAGTTGAGCATGCCGTCACCATTGATGTCTGGCAGACAGACAGCCGTATTCCCCGATAGGAACGATTCGTGCATCGGCATCGGGCCGAGAATGCGCCCCGTCGACCGGCCGGCCGGGAGTGGGCTTGCGGTCGGGTCGATGTACACGACGAGATCATCGTTGAGCATGGTGCCGCCGGAATCCCCGTTCAGATCGGATTCGCGGACCAGCAACGGCACACCGTCCGGCTGATCCGGAAGATCAGCGACAGATTCAAAGGTCAGCTCGCCGGTCTCCACAAATAGACTCTGCAGCTGACGAACCGTGCGAACGCCAGTCGCATTGGTTGAGACCACCGCGATATCAAGATCGCCATCATCATCAAGATCTGCCAAGGCCACGGAGCTCGGGAGTGGATCGGGATCGCCCGGATCGGCCTGCAACGGGAGCACGATCTGGTCGGCAAAGTTGCGACCACCAAGGGCTGTCAGATCCTCAATATTCTCAAGAATGGAGACGGTGCCATCCGTTTCATTGATGACAACGATATCGGGGAAGCCGTCGTTGTTCATGTCATCCGCACGGATCTCGGTTGGCCCATCTCCGACCGCGTACGACGTTGAAGTATACGTTCCGGGCGAGGCGGCCTCATTGACCGATACCGTTACCTTGTCATCATCAAAGGACGTGGTGCAGATGCCGTCTATCAAGACTGCGAGCGACCCGTCAACATCTATCGGGTCGACGCTGTCAGGATCATCGCAGACATCGATGTCGCACGTGTCCCATGACAGTCCGTTGAATTCGGCAATGGTTGCCATTCCATTGTCTTCCTGATCGTTCAGAACGACGATGCTGGTGCTTCCGGGAAGTCTGTTGGCCCCTCCACCATTGAGCCCACCGCCAGCTTCTTGGAAATCACCGGTGGCAAGATCGGTGATTCTGACATTTCGCAGGAACGAAATCCCTGGGATTTGGGAATCGAAAACCGGTACTTGGAGATTTGTATTGACACCGAGCAAAAATACACCACTGATGTTGCCATCGGGGGCACTGTTTGCAAAGGCGAGTTCAACGGTGCCATTGCCATCGAAGTCCCCCGCTTCGACCGCGACGGGGTTTGCCGCATTGGCGCCGGTGTAAATCGAAACGCCCGAGAAATCATATCTGTTCTTGCCGTTGCCCCCGACAAAGACAGCGACGCCGCCCTGTGTGAGTCCTGGCAGATCCGGGTATGCGACGGCCGTGTCCATGAGCCCGTCACCATTGCCACTTGGGCCGCCGGCGAAGTCGGCAATGACCGCATCGGCCGGCTTGGCGATGGCATCGAACCCCTGACGATTGATCGATGGGTCGGGCACAGGCAGCGGGAACAGTTCGATCCCGGACAGAGGCGGAGAGTCGGAATACGAGGGCATGTACGACCCCGGCTGAATCATTCCCCCACCGGTGTTCACCGCGACAGCCGGGCTGTGCACGACATCGAAGGTTGTCGCAGCATCATCAAGATCAGATGCCAACACGACCGGCAGATTTGTGCCTTGAGTGGCTTGGAATGTGGGGTCCGAAGTGACCACCAGTCCCCCACCGAGCGATGCCGTGTTCATGACAGCCAAAGTATCCACGTCGAGGGGTGACTCGCTTCGGATGTCGATGTCAAGTCGGCCGAAGAATCCCGGATAGAACGGGCTGCGCTGGAAATAGTTGTTTCCGAGAACAAGCAATCCTCTTGGATCAACGACACCGGCATTCTCGACATCTGCGTTGACCGTGCCATTGCCAACCAGTTTGCCATGGTCAGGCGAGACCACCACGGGGCCGAGCGCATCGAGCTGGCCGCCCAGCAGAGATATCGTTGCGCGTTCAGTGAGAAGCATGCCATTGACGCTTGCCTGAGAGCCATTCTCAACGGTGAATACGGGCAGGCTTGTATAGGCGATGTGTTCGATGCGATCGAAGCCCGTGCCACAGATGACGAGATCGGCAACACCGAGTTCATCCGATGAAAGCACAGCCAAGCCATGGGCGCGGAGGATCGGTCGAATGGCATCCGATGGTGTCAGTGTTCCGGCTCCATCGTTGGAAAGCACTTGGATGCGCCCGGCTTGCTGCGATGCACAGATCAGGTCGATGTCATGGTCACCATCAAAATCGATGGGAATCAAGGCCGAAAATCTGCATTCGGAAGCAAGCGTGGTCTTGGCAAATGATCCGGACGTACCAAGGTTGGTGAACAACGTAATGCCCGCATCTTCGCTCATGAAAATATCAGTCAGGCCGTCGTGATTCAGGTCTTCGCGCGAGAGTGTGTTGAGGCCATCGAGTTCCACATTGGACTGTGGATAGCAGTCGGTATCTCCTGAACATACTCCGCTGGCCACGAGATCGAGCTCGGTTAGAATGATGGGAGTAAAGCCGGGGTTCGGTTGGCCATCGCTATCGAGCAAGTAGAGCCGATAGCCCACTCGGCCGGGAATACCAGGCCGGCGATATTCGCTGTGAACCACGACATCTCGATCCCCATCGAGATCGAGATCACCAACCACGACCCCGAAAGATTCGAGAGAGACAATCGCTGGAAACGGGACAAATGAGAATGTCGGCGAGGACCCGCCGCTGCTGCGGAACCACCCCTGCCCGGTGACGATATCCATGTCGCCATCATGGTCGAGATCCGCGGGGACGAGCTGTGATGCCTCTTGACCGGTGGCCACGGTTGACGAGATAAAGGTCGGCGACAGCGTGCTGAGATTGGTATGAAGGCGCAGCTCCGGCCCCACACCGGCATCGCGGATTGTGACGATATCACTCGCACCATCGCCGGTGAAGTCGGCGACTGCCAGCGTGCTGTGCCTGGCATCGACCGCGGCGTCAATCGCGGATGCGGTCCAACCGGTGGCTGAAAGCGGGTCCTGAACATACACGGCAAGGCCGGCCGGGGTTGGCTGCCCAGGCCCGCCAACAGAATCACCGATCGCTGCAAATGCAATCAATCCGCCATCAATCGGAGGAATTGTTTTCAAATCGACGGGACGATCGATCAGGTGCATGAACGAGCCGAGAGCGTTGTCCCCGTCGATGACCTGTCGGGAATGCTCTCGCGAGCCAGAGACGATCAGGCCAGAGGTGAAGTTGATCGAACTACCGGTAGTGGCCGCGAGTGAGGATCGAACAATGATCCCGGAATCACTGGCCATCGAGAGATTGGTTGCCGGGGGCAGCGACATCTGGCCGTCCAGAATGATTGGATCCCCGGGAGAGGACGTGAGAGCCGAACCGGGTGCAAAGGTGACGCTTGCCCCATCGCTCATGGTCAACCCGCCCAAGCTCTGGATGTCGAGGGACTTTCCACTGAAATCGATCACCGGATCATCCATGAATCGTTCAGGGTCGGCCTGCAGCGTGTCGCCTGAAGATGCCGACTGGATCGCATCGGTGAACGACGGGTGGGTGGTTCCCGAGGTGATGTTTCGTATCGGCAGGACATGCCTGAACCACCCCACTGTTCCCGAACCGGGAAAGACGGCCAGCGCATCCGCATCGCCATCGCTGTCCATATCGCCGAACACGGTGTCACCACAGAACCCGCTCATGGGTCCGAGAGGGCGGGGAAGAAACGAAGGGTTTGCCGCGCCATCACTCTGAAACACGATCACGTTCTGCCCTGTGCCGGAGCATGCGATGAAGTCGAGATCGCCGTCACCATCGAAGTCCTGCACATCGAGTGCCCTCGGATCCTGTATATTGGCCACACCAAGCTGAACAATAAATGAAGGATTCGACATGCCATTGTTCAAAAAGAGGGAAATGCTGTTGCTGGTTGAAGATGAAACGATCAGATCGAGCGCGGTGTCGGTATTGAATTGGCCGAGACGTAGCGCGGTCGGGTCGACCAAGGCGATGTCGATGTCCTGCATGGTAAAGGAAGGGTTTGCTGCGCCATCACTTTGCCACCAGACGACTCGATTCTGACCTCCGGGTGTGCCGGGTGATTCCGAGATCGCCGCGATGTCCGGGCTGCCGTCGGCATCAAGGTCTCCGATCTCGATCTCACGGACATTGTTCAGTGTGTTGGGCGGTGCGGAGAGCAGGTGTGCGGTAAAGGATGGCAAAACTCCCCCATCGTTCTCATACCACGTCACATATCCCTGGGATTGGAGCGAGTTGATGTAAAACGCGAGAACGATATCGAGATCACCATCACCATCGAGGTCAGCCGCGCGTGCCGAATTGACTCGGCCGCCGATGTCTCCCGGGTTGAGCGAACCAAAGACCCGGGCAACGAAGACCGGAGGCAGGCCGCCGGTATTCTCATACCACAACAACTGCGTGTCGCCAGACCGGACAGCTGCCAGAATATCCAAGTCACCATCACCATCAAGATCGGCGGTTGTGGCTTCGCGGGCGTCGGCGATCTGAGCGTCGACGGTGTGGGAGACCGGGTGCGATGGGACCAGGTCTCCATCGTTCTCGAACCAGATCAGCTCACCCTGCAGGCCTGTGCCGACCAGTATGTCCTGATCACCGTCGAGATCAAGATCAGCAGCGTGAACGGTCTGGACTCCGGTTAATCCAGTCACCACCGGCGGCCGGGGTTCAAACGAGGAATCCTGTGCAAACGACTGACCCGATTCGGCCGTCACAAATCCCAAGATGCAAAGAAAGCGAACCGCAACAGCTCGCCATCGGCAACAGTTCCTTCTCCGATCCACGATACGCTCCGTTCATTCAAGCAAGACCCCTGCTAAAATATTCGCAAAACCGGCTGTGGTGCGACGTGTATCCACCAATTAGGGGAAATTCGGACCTTGGTTTCTGAAATTCAGGCGAGAAGGGCAAGTTGTACGGCAGTTGTGCGGGGTTTATTTTGTACAATGTGTCATGTGTCGGCGCGTTCTTGCGGATAGTTCCGTGCTGCATTCTTGGGGTATGGGATGTGGTTTGAGTCTTTGTTTCTCTGAGGTGTGTCAATGACCCATGAATCAACGCCCACATCCGATGGCCACTTCGTGACCCAGCTCCTCGATCAGGTCAGGCTTGGGGAGACGGGGGCTCGTGACAAACTGGTCGATGCGGTGTACCACACCCTCCGCCAGATCGCCGAGCACCAGAAGCGATACATCGGGTCCCAGACGCTTGATGCCGAGGCACTCGTCAGCGAGGCGTATTTCAAGGTGCTTGGACAAGAGAATGTTGACTTCGAGAATCGCAGGCATCTGTACGGCGCTTTCAGCCGGGCCATGCGCGAGATTCTGATTGATGCAGCTCGGCGCCGGAATGCGCAAAAACGCGGCGGCGATCGTCAGCGCGTGCCATTGGACGATATCCAGATCATGGGCGATGCCCCGGTGACGGATGTCATCGCGCTGGACCGTTTAATCACGCAGCTTGAGAGCACCGATCCACGGGCCGCCGAGGTGATTCGGTTTCGATTCTTTCTTGGCATGGCCGAGTCGCAGATCGCCGAGGTTCTTGGGGTGACGGTCCGGACTGTTCAGCGCGATTGGACCTATGCCCGGGCCTTCATGAGGCGGGAACTCCGGTCGGGAGAAACCCGATGACGGACATGGATCGGCAATCCCGTATCAAGGCGATCCTGGATGAAGCCGCGGCCTTGAGCGCCAATGAACGCGGACCCTATCTCCAGAAAGCGTGTGGAGATGATCCGGAGTTGAGGCTGGAGGTTGAATCCCTGCTGGAGCATCTTGACCTCCCCACCGATTCGGTGTCGGCCCCCCACTCATCGGAGTCCCGGTCAGACGATCTGGTCGGGATTGCGATGCCCACGCGGGTGGGGCCTTACTCGATCATCTCGAAAATCGGCGAGGGCGGGATGGGCGTTGTCTACAAGGCGACGCAGGACTTCCCACGCCGGACCGTCGCACTCAAGGTGATCAAGCCTCACATGTTGACGCGACGGGCGCTCGAACGATTCCGCTTCGAGACCCAGATCCTTGCCAGGCTCCAGCATCAGGGTATCGCGCAGATCTATGACGCGGGGACGACTTCGTCGGACATGGGTGATGTGCCGTACTTTGCGATGGAATATATTCGGGGCACGCCGCTGACCGAGTACGCCCGGCTGCGAAAGCTCAACCTGCACGACCGTCTCGTGCTGATGCAGCGCATCGCCGACGCGGTTCACCATGCACATACGCGAGGTATCGTTCATCGAGATATCAAGCCGGCGAATATCCTTGTCACCGAAGATGGTCAGCCGAAGATTCTCGATTTCGGTGTCGCCCGATCCATCGGGAGCGATCTTGTTGACAGTGGAGCGCTCACGCAGTTCGGCCAATTGATCGGAACCGTGCCGTACATGTCTCCGGAGCAGGTTGCTGGCGATCCGGATGAGTTGGATGCCCGGAGCGACATCTATTCCCTTGGCGTGGTGTTGTACGAATTACTGGCGGGGCACCTGCCATACA
>DRKT01000210.1 GCA_011053195.1 Phycisphaerales bacterium
ACCGGGGCAACCAATCCGAGGCGCAGTCCATCATCGCCCAGGAACTCGAACAGCATCCCGATGACCTCAGGCTGATCGTCGCGATGGCCAACGTGCTGGTCCGGGCCGGGCAGTTTGAGCAGGCCAAGACCTACATCGATCGGGGACTGAGCATCGAGCCCGAGAATCGTTCGCTGCTTGGCCTGCAGACCGCTGCTGCGATCGGGAACGATCCCGAGGCCGCGCTCGAGCACATCGCCGAGCTCGATGTGCCCGAGCTCGACAAGCAGCTCAAGCGGTTCCGGGTGTATCAGGCGGCGGGCGATTTCGAGGGTGCTGCTGCAGCCCTCGAGGCGGCACGGAACATCGATCCCAGCGACAAGCGTGTGGTGATCGCCTCGTTCGATGAAGCCCTGCGCAACGAGGACTATGACCTCGCGGAACGAATCTACAACGAGAATGCCAATCGGGACATCGACGGCGCCAACGGCCTTGCCATGCGGGCCCGCGTCGAACTCGCCCGCGGCAAGATCGACGAGGCCGAGCGCACACTCGAAGCCGCGGTCGAACGCGGGAGCACCAATCCGGTGACGCTGCGACTGCTCGCCCAGGTCCAGTATCAGCTTGGTGACGTCTTCAATGCCCTGGAGAACTACAAGCAGGCGATCGCGCTGCGCCCCAACGACATCGATCTCACCAAGGGCTATCTCGTCACACTCATGCAGTTGAACAGGCTCGAAGAAGCACTCAACACGGCACGCACCGCAGCGCCGATCGGCCAGCATGACCCCGAGTTCCGCGAGATCTGGCTGACGCTCGAAGGGCTCGTCGGCGACAAGCAGATGGCCTACGACCAGCGCCGGGAACTCGCCGAAACCGAGCCTGACAACGCCGGCAACACCGCCAACCTCATCCGGCTCGCCATGGATCTTCGCAATTTCGACGAAGCCCGGCGCATGCTCGACGAGGCCCGCGCCAAGCAGGATTCGCTGGCGCTGGCGATTCTCGATGCCGAGTGGCATGCGGGAAGAAACGATCTTCAGTCCGCGGCCCAGGTCTTCTCCGACTTCATTTCATCCGACGCCAACGATCCCGATGACCCATCGGCGTACATCGCACTCGGACAGTTCTTCATCAAGTATGGCGCCATCGACAACGGTCTGCGAACCCTGCGCCAGGCGGTCGATCTTCAGGACCCGGACCGCCCGATTGCCGATGCCACGATCGCCGATCAACTCTTCAGGATGCAGCGTTATGCCGAGGCCATCCCGCACCTCGAATCCATGATCGAGCACAACTATCAGGTCCAGCACGCCCGCCGGCGCCTGATCGAGGCTCTGGTTCGCTCGGGTGAACTCGAGCGGGCAGCGCAGGAGATCGCCTCGCTCGACGAGGCCGAGCAACATTCACTTCAGATCCTACTTCTGAACTCAGATATCGCCCGGCTCAGCGGCAACGATGCCGAGTCCTTGCAGCTCATCGACGAGGCGGTTTCCAAGTTCCCGGATGATCCGCTGGCGTACATGAAACGCGCGACCAGACTTATGACCAACCCGGCAACGCTTCCCGATGCGCTCGAGGACCTCACCCGCGCGATCGAGCTCAACCCGGCCAACAGCGAAGCTCTGCGGTTCCGATCCATGGTCTTGGCGGAGCTTGGGCGCACAGACGAAGCGGCCGAGGACGTTGCCGCGGCCGCGGCCGCCCGCCCCGACGACACCCGCCTCCAACTCCAGGCGGTTCAGAGGTTGATCGATCTCGATCGCGCGAGTGATGCCACGGCCCTTGTGGACAAACTCCTCACTCAACAAGCCTCGAACCTGACGTTGATGCTCGGTGCCGGCGATATCTTTACTCGCGCCGGCAAACCCCAATCGGCCTTGACCTACTTCAGTCAGGCCTGGGAGCAATCCAAGACCGTTGCGGTGGCGCAGCGACTGGTCGACGCCCTGCTCAATGCATCCCGGCCGGACGTACGCCGGGCCAGGCAGGTCGCCGAGAGCCCGGACATCGCCGACAGCTCAAACCCGGCGGTTCTGCTTCTGCGGGCCAAGGTTGAGGCCGCGGACAAGCGTCCCTCTGCCGTGACGCAGTTGCTTGATTCCACCTATGAACTGGTCAAGAACGACCCGAACATGCTCGCGGTCATGTTCAACCAACTCGAAGACTTGCTCGGCTCGCCTGATGCAGCGCTCGGCTATCTCGAACGGGTTGAGCAGGAACGCTCGCTCACGGCGTGGGGCTCGATCTTCCGGGCGCAGCTCATGCTTGCCGAGCCTTCCGAACGGGAGGCCGGGCTCCGTCTTCTGTCACAGACCATCGACTCGACCGATGACCCCTCCGTCAAGTTCGCCGGGTACAAGATCCGGGCAGGCGCCGAGTACGCCGATGGGGACTACGAGGCTGCCGCGACGGACATGCTGCACGGACTCGAATTGTTTCCGGACGATGCCGACCTGAACAACAATCTGGCGTATACGCTGGCCAGACACCTGAACCGGGCATCTGAGGCCCTCCCGTACGCCCGGAAAGCCGTCCAGCTCACGCCAAACTCGAAAAACACCCTGGATACGCTGGGGTTGGTGCTGAGCGAGACCGGCCAAAATGAGGAAGCGCTCAAGACTCTGCGGAGGGCACTCAGCCTCGGGCAAACTGATGCCGATAAGGCGCTGGTGTTGATCCATATCGCGGAAGCCCAGTTCAGGTCCGGAAATATTCAGGACGCCGAGGAAACCGCGCAGCAGGCCAGACGAATCATGGCCGGGCGCGTTGATGATTTCACCGACGAAAGCCGCCAGGAGCTTGATGCGATCCTGGCCAAGATTGAGAACGCCAAGTAAGCCGCTGGGCCGGCAAGACAGAAGTTGAATCGAGAACACATGAGTACCGCAGCACCAACAACTCGCCCGGCCATGCCCCAAGCCCCGAGACCCGCGGCCTCTGCAGGCTCCGGCGCGGGATCGGTCCCCTCGATCGACCCGATCAAACTGTTCAAGAAATACTTCTGGCTGCTGGTCCTGGCGACGATCATCGGTGGCGCTGTCGGCGTCGGGTCATATCTGGCGCTGCGCAAGTTTCTGCCCCGCTATGACGCGGTGACCCTGTTCAAGGTCTCCCCGCCACAAACCAACTCGACCCAGCTCGCCGAGGACAAGTCGCAGGATAAGGAGCCGCTCGAGCGCTTCATGTCCACCCAGGCCCAGATCATGGTCTCGGACAAAGTGCTGGACAAAGCGGTGCACTCGCCGGGGTTGATCAACGAGGCGACGACCTGGATCAGCCAGTTCCGCGATGCCTCGGGCGCTATTGCCTATCCCGACGCGGTACGGGAGCTGCAGGAAACCGTTTCGGCCAGACCGATTCCGAAGTCCGAGTTTGTCCGCCTGACGATGAGCTACAAGAAGGCCAACGATGCAGCGGTGATCAACCGACAGATCACGCAGGCGTACATGGATGAACTCAAGAACGACCGTGGCGATTCACGGGCGGAACTGCGCGAGTCGATGCAATCCCGTGTCAAAAGCCTCAATGAGGACATCGAGCGCAACTCCCGAGAGCGAGATCGGATCATCACGGAGAACAATCTCGAATCACTCGATTCGCGCATGAGCGAGGCGTACGCCGCGCTGACCAACGCGGTTGACAGCCTCGCCGCGATCCAAAACTCCATCACGTCCTACACAACCCAGCAGGAAGAGTACCAGCGCATCCTCGCATCGCCCGGCGGGATCGTCTATCCCGAAGATATCCGCTCGATGGCCGAGCAGGACCCGATCGTGATGCAGACCAAGAACACGCTCCAGACCCTCGAAGCACAGGACCGAAGCTTCGAAAAGCAGGATCTCGGGCTGAATCACCCGGCGCGCAAGGCGCTGCGGGCCCAGATCGACGGCATCCGTGAAGAACTCGAAGTGACCCGCGAGCGGATCATGTCCACAGCCTTCAACAGCCAGCTCGATCAGATCCGCCGGGTTCTGCTCCAACTCCGGGCGCAGGAGGCCGAGCAACTCAACAGCATCGACGAGGACAAGGACCGACTCAACGAGCTGGCCAAGCTCCAGCAGGAGATACGGGAATACGACCGCAAGATCGAGAAGCTCGGCGAACGGCTCGCCGATACACAGGCGGCGCTCGATGAGCTCGTCGATGTCTCACAGCTCAAGAGTGCTGACCGCGTGAGCATCTACCAGTATGCCAAGATCCCCGACAAGATGGCCTTCCCCGATCCGAAGATCATCATCCCAGCGGGCGTCGTGCTCGTGCTCGGTCTGACCGTGGGTCTGGTTCTGCTCCGCGAGGTGCTCGATCAGAGAATCAAGGGGCCGGCGGATGTCGCGATGATCCCGCGGACACCGATCCTCGGCATGATCCCCATCGCCAGCGAAGATCCCTCACGACCGGAACGACCCGAGACGGCGTTCCTCGATCGGCCGACCGGGATCATGGCCGAGAGCATCCGGCAACTCCGCGTGGCCGCGACGAAGAAAATGCAGCAGGCGGGGCATCGCTCGCTGCTCGTCGTTCCTGCCACGCCCCAGTCCGGCGCGACGACCTTTGTCACCAACCTCTCCGAAGCGTGCGCCCGCGCTGACATGAAGACACTCGTGCTTGACGCCAACCTCCGCCGGCCCAGAATCCACACGCTGTTTAATCTCGAGGCCAGCCCGGGGCTTGTCGATGTCCTTGCCGGAGCCTGCGAGCTCGACGACGCAATCTGCAGCACCGACAACCCGAACCTTGACGTCATGACCGTGGGCTCGGGCGAGCATCGCATGTTCGAGCGCATCGTCACCGATCCGATGGGTCAACTCCTGACACGGCTCGAAGCCAAGTACGACATCGTCATCCTCGACACCGCGCCGGCGATCGTCGCGGGCGATGCCGTCGGTCTGGCCAACCGTTGCGGCGCCACGGTTCTTGTTGCACGAGCCATGGCCGAGAAACGCGGCACCATCGCCAGACTCAAGTCCGAGCTCTCCGACACGCGCGCCGAGTTTCTCGGTGTCATGATCAATGCCGTCCGGCCCAGCGCTGGAGGCTACTTCCGGCGAAACATCCGGGCCGCACACGCGTATCAGCAGCGAAGCAAGAAATCGGCCAAGGCGTGATCGGTCGGCCAACAATCCAC
>DRKT01000211.1 GCA_011053195.1 Phycisphaerales bacterium
CCGCTGTCGCCGGGCTGACGTTGATCGATATGGGCAAGGCTGTCGATCGGCACCTTTCGATCGACGCCCTCGGGATCGTCACGAAAACGGGTGGCCGATCGGGCGATCACCATCGGCCAGGCAAGTTTGGGCCAGGGGCGAATGATGGCTGATTCGATCCGGGTGGTTGTCATGACCGTGTCGGATCGCTGCTCGAGGGGAGAAGCCGTCGATGAGTCCGGGCCGGCGCTGGTGGCGATGATGCAGGATGATCTCGGAGCAACCATTGTGGGCACTCGGTGCATACCCGATGAGCGTGGGTTGATCACAGCAGCACTCCGGGACTGGGCCGAGCCGGCCAACAGTGTGGACCTGATCCTGACCACAGGGGGAACCGGGCTCTCCTCGAGGGACATCACCCCCGAAGCCGCGATGGAAGTCATCGAACGAGAACACCCGGCGCTGCTGGATCTGGCTCGGCTCCGGTGTCTGGAATCCACTCCGATGGCGTTTCTTTCCCGAGGTGTTGCCGGCATCCGGGGGCGGACGCTGATTCTCACACTGCCGGGGTCTGTGAGGGGGGCGACGGAAACATTGCGTGCCCTTCGCGATGTCTTGCCGCACGCCATCCAGACACTTCGAGGCGACCCGACGGATCACGAGCGCCCTTGATGCAGCGAGTCGGCTGTGCGACAATGCCCATCCGCGTGTTCTGACTCTGGATGCTGCAAGAAAGGACCGAACCTTGGATCGTCTGGAAGGCATGTCGAAACTCACCGGTGAAGAACGGTACACCGATGACCTCGAACTCGAAGGCTTCCTCTGGGGCATGACCGTCCGTAGTCCATCGCCTCGCGGCACGATCCGAGAGATCCGGTTCGATGACTCGTTCGACTTCTCATCATGCGTCGTGGTGACTGCCGACGACATCCCGGGACCCAACGAGGTCCGGCTGATCGAAGTCGATCAACCGGTTCTGGCGTCCAAAACAGTTCGGCATGTTCACGAGCCGGTGCTGCTGATCGCGCACGAATCGCGCGATGTCGTTCGGCGGGCGGTCCGCGCGGTTGAGGTCGTCGTAGATGAGCAGGAACCGGTGCTCGACTACCGGAAGGCCCCGAACCCCAACCAGATCCAGCACAGCACGGACAACATCCTCAAGCGACTTGAGATCACCAAAGGCGATGTCGATGCGGTCTTTCGGGACGCCGATCATGTCGTGGAAGGGATCTACGAGACCGGTGCGCAGGAGCACCTGTACCTCGAAACGCAGGGCATGATCGCGTGGGTCGATGCCGACGGCGTGGTCACGGTCAAAGGGTCGATGCAGTGCCCGTACTACGTGCTCAACTCGCTCAAGCACACATTTGCTTGTGATGAAAGCCGGGTCCGCGTAATCCAGGCCCCGACCGGTGGCGGCTTCGGCGGCAAAGAAGACTACCCATCCATGATCGCATTGCACGCGGCGCTGCTGGCGGTCAAGGCCGGCCGACCCGTGAAAATGATCTATGACCGAAACGAAGACATGGCCAGCACCACCAAACGCCACCCGGCTCACGTGTCGTACCGGACGGCGCACGATTCGGATGGTCGGTTGCTGGCGCAGGATATTGATGTTCGTCTCGACGGCGGTGCGTATGTCACGCTATCACCAGTCGTGCTGAGCCGGGCGATCATCCACGCCGGCGGGCCGTATGCGTGCGATCATGTCCGCATCCGGGGTGTGGCAATGCTTTCCAACTCTGTGCCGTATGGTGCATTTCGAGGCTTCGGCGCACCCCAGACACTGTTCGCCACGGAACGACATATGGATCGTGCCGCCGATCAACTCGGGATCGACCCTGTGCAGATCCGCATGGTCAACCTGATCCGTGACGGCCAGACGACCTCGACCGGGCAACTGATCAACGACGGTACCGATCGCCAGAAGGTGCTGCAACAGGCATTGGATCACGCCGACTACCAGAACAAGCGCAAAGAGAACCGGGCTTTCAACCTGACCCATCCGTTTCGCCGCCGAGGTATCGGGGTGGCTATGTTCTACCACGGCGCCGGCTTCACAGGCAGCGGTGAGGTGTATCTCGAATCCAAGGTCCGCGTCGCGGGCCTGCCCGATGGCCGGATCGAAGTCCTGAGCGCCAACACGGAAATGGGCCAGGGCGCGCTGACCGTCTTCACCCAGATCGCCTCGGCTGCCGTTGGGTACGAACCGGATGACATCGTGATCGCTGAGCCGGATACGTTCCGTGTGCCCAACAGCGGGCCGACCGTGGCCTCGCGCACAACCATGGTGGTCGGCAAACTCATCGAACGGGCGTGCGAAGATCTCGTGCGAGCGGTGGGGGGCGATTCGGATACCAGGGGCCAAAGTCTTTGCAATGCGATCAGGGCGTGGCATCAGGCCAACCCCGGAGCGCAACTCATCGGTGAAGCAACATACACCAAGCCTCCGGGGATCGATTGGGACGAACAGACATACAAGGGTGACGCCTATGGCACGTTTGCATGGGCGGCCTACATCGCGGATGTCGAGGTCGATCTGAGAACATGCCAGACGACCGTGCGCGATTTTGTCGCGTGTCAAGAGGTCGGCAGGGTGATCAATCCAACACTCGCGACCGGGCAGATCCAGGGCGGTGTGGTGCAGGCGATCGGCTGGGCACTCAGCGAAGAGTGCATCTGGGATCGTGGCGCGATGGCCAATGCCCAGATGACCAACTACATCATTCCTACGAGCGGTGATGTACCACCGATCCGTGTAATCTTTGATGAGAATCCGTACGAGTACGGCGCGCAGGGGTCGAAGGGGATCGGGGAACTGCCCATGGATGGACCGGCCCCGGCGATCGCCAACGCGATCGCGGCCGCGACCGGCTCCGATGTGTGCAGAATCCCCATCACGCCGGAACGCCTGATGGCGAACATGGGGCTATGTGATGTCGAATGATACTTCACGTTTATCTATTGAACTGACAATCAATGGCGAGTCGAGAACGGTTCGGATCCGGCCTCAGGACCGGCTGCTCGATCTGCTTCGGGAGTCGCTCGGCTTGGTCGGCACCAAGGAAGGCTGTGGCGAGGGCGAGTGTGGTGCGTGCACCGTGCTGATGGATGGCCTGCCGGTCAATTCGTGCCTCGTACCGGCATTTCAGGCTCGGGGGCGAACTATCGAAACCGTCGAGTCCTTTGATTCCGAGAAACTCATTCATTTCCTCCGCAGCGGCATGACACAGTGCGGGGCGTGCACGCCCGGCGTCGTCGTGACGGCGAATTGGATTCGCGCCAATCCGGAGCTTGCCGATTCCTTTTCTCTCCGCGAGCTGATGGCGGGGAACCTGTGCCGATGCACGGGCTATGACGGGATCATCGATGGGCTGTCCGACTCGATGAACGAGGACCGGGGAGGATCGTGTTGCAAGTCCTGATGCCGACAACTTTGAGCGAGGCGTGCAAACTCCTCGCGGACGATTCTTCGGTTGTGCCGATCGCCGGTGGGACGGACATCATGGTCCACTGGCCTTCGAA
>DRKT01000212.1 GCA_011053195.1 Phycisphaerales bacterium
ATGTTCCTCTGACATACACATCGCAGAGTTTGTGTGACAAGGCTTTCAAGAGACCATCGGCCGACACATGCATTGCTTGTTGGTTGGAATTTGTCACGGTTCGGTGTGATCGTTCGAAACCTCCGTTCAACGACCCAGTGGCCTATCAAGCGTGTCTGGATGCGGCGGGCATCATGTTGGATGAGTGCTTGTCACGAATACCCAATCCCCGCCCTGATGGTAAGCATCGCCCGCAAATTCATGATACTGACGAGGACGCCGGCGCCAAGCCATTGGATGTTCGGTCGCCGTATACATTTGTTCTGACGCTCGAGCACACCACGGGAAACGAGATTCTCGATGTGGTCGTGCCCTCGATGGTCGATGGTGGGCTTGTCCCGGTCTGGTTCAAGGATGTCGGGGAGTTGGTGTTCAACACCTCGGGCGTCTCGTCGTATGTTGTGACCATTGATCCACAGAAGGTGAACTTCTACGGCCCGATTAGCAGCGTCGCGGTGATGGTCCGTGATGGCGAGACCGGAGTCGGTCTGGATGCGAAGGCGTTTACGGTTCATGTGGTCGATTCGTTCGATCTGAATGAGGATGGCGTGTTCGATAACCTCGACCGCAACGAGGCGATGAACCGCTACTCCGCGGGTGAGATGAATTACGACGAGATGCAGAAGATCGTCAACGCGGACAAGTGAGCCGATCGGGCTGATGTGCGCCGGCTGCAACTGACGCCGAGGTCCGGAAAGAGATCAGAGACCATGAACCAGCCGGGGGCCTGCGGGTCCCCGGTTTTTTGTGTCGTTGATTCCAGCTGCCCGGCTCCGGGTGGGATTGGTGGATCCGGGAGCGGTGTGGACGCGATCGGGTCGGTGGGGAACCGCAGCGGGGTGTCCGGCGTACGGGTTGGGGCCGGTGGGTGCTGGTGGGCTTGGCGGTGTCTTTGGGCTTTGCCGGCGCTTCGGGCGGGGTTGGCTGTTAGAATACTGTCGGTGGGCCGGGTTCTGGCCTTGACTTACATAGAGGATGTGTCAGATGAAGAATTCCGTCCGTTCGGTGTGGTGCGTGGGAGTTGGGTTGGTGCTGGCCGGTGCGGCGGGGGGGCAGGATGCCCGATCGGGGCTTGATCTTGAGGGCGATGTGGTGACGGTGATGTCGCCCCTGCGGGTGGATGCGTCGCGTCAGGTCGGGCCGGTGGCGACGGCGTTGTCGTTCGATCGTTCGATGTACGACGTGATCGACCACGCGAAACTGGTTCACATGCGGGCGTTCCCGATCGACGGGACGACGACGGTGGATCTTGATCTTGAGACGTTCGATGTGATGGCGCCGAACGTGACGCGTGTGCGCGGGACCGCTGAGGGCGACGTGACGAGCCCGGACCCGGAGATCGTGCTGCTGCGGGGCGAGGTCGTGGGTGAGCCGGATTCGTGGGTGTATCTGGCGCTCTCGCCGATGATGAACAACGGCGTGATCGAGATGAACGGGACGACGTACATCGTTTCGAGCGGCGACCCGAAGCTCGGGAACAACCCGGTGGTGTACAACCTGACGGATCTGCCCGAGGGCGAGATCGACTGGTACCAGTATGTATGCGAGACGGTGGGGACACCGGCTGACTTTGGTGATCAACTCGAAGGGCTTTCCGGCGGGGGCATGGAGGCGCCGTGCCGACGCGCGGACATGGCGGTCGAGACGGATACCGAGTTCGCGGGGCTGTTCTCGAGCGATCCCGAGATCGCGGAGAACATGGCCAACGCGTACATCGCAACGCTGATGGGCGGTGTTGACACGATTTACACGAACGAGTGGAACATGCGGATTCGGATCGTGTATACGCGGGTTTGGCCGGACCCGAGCGTGCCGGACCCGTGGGAGAATCCGACAACGGTTGACGAGTTGTTTGTGCTTCAGGGGCTGTGGACGCCGACGGGCGCGCCGTACTCGGGCGAGTGGAATGGTGTGCATTTGCTTTCGGGTCGGCCTTTGGGTGGTGGCGTGGCGTTCCTGAATGCGATCTGCAACAAGGAGATCTCGCACGCGGTTTCGGGGAATCTCAACGGGTTCTTTCCGACACCGATTGTTGACAATGATTCGCAGAACTGGGATCTTGTGGTGACGTCGCACGAGTGGGGTCACAACTTCGGGGCGCCGCACACGCACGGGTTGTTGCCGGTGGTTGATGCGTGCGGCTTCGGCGATTGCTCGCAGGCGGAGAACGGGACGATCATGAGCTATTGCCACCTGTGTCCGGGTGGGCTTGCGAACATTGCGCTGCACTTTGCGCCGCGGATTCTGGACGAGGGGATCATCCCGTACGTGACGCTCAGCATGCCTTGCAATCTTGATTTGTTCAGTCTGGCCGAGTGTCAGGGCGGGTCGGATTGTCCGGCGGATACGAACGGCGACGGCGTGCTGACGACGGCCGACTTCACGGCGTGGATCATCGCGTACAACGCGGGGGATCTGGCGGCGGATGCGAACCGGAACGGGACGCTCGAGCCGGCGGACTTCAGCGCCTGGCTCCAGTCGTGGCAGACGGGGTGCGACGACGGCGGCGGCTGATTCAGGATTGGTCTGATTCGTGCCGGGCCTTGCGGTGCCTGACGAGGAAGATGGCGCTGAGCGCGGCGAGTCCGACCACCCGACCCGGGCCGGAGAATGATTCTGGTCCGAGCATGATCGAGGCGGTAGAGCGATTCGTTTGTGCGGGCGTTTGTTGGGTCAGCGCGGGCGAGGCCGATGCTACGACAATGAGCGTGGTCAGAACAAATCCGGAGCTTCGGGTCTTCATCGTGTGCCCTCTGGCCCGACCAGTGGTGTTCTGGTGGGGGACGGGGCTTATCGGTCGGTCCTCGCGATCCGTCTTGAGGGAAATGCCGGCCGGAATGTGATGCGCAGGCTTTGCGTGATCGGTTCCATGGGGTATGTTGGGGGCTGGAAACCTTGTTCCAACACGGGTCGGCTTGGAACCGGGCGGGTTGTTGGACGAATGGGATGCTGCAGCGGTGTCGCTGCGATACGTGCAGAGTCTGTGCCATCGATTCGGTGGCGGATACACAACGGGCGAATGAGGGCGATGTGCGGTCGATGGCCGGGCGGATGCCCGTGTTCGCGGCGCCAATGAAGACGAGGAGGCCGAGGGTGCTGAGAAGTGGACGAACGGTAGGATGCGTGCTTGCGGCGGTTGCGGCGTTTGGTGCGGTGGGTCAGAGCGGCCCGACGCCGGGTGGGCTCGGCGATGGGTTCATGGTGCGTCAGGTCTCGGTTGATGGGGCGTGGACGCTGGTGGATTCGATTCCGGCGTCGCGCGTGGCACAGGAGGCGTGGGTCAGGCCGGACGTGTTCAACGCGGCGGTTTTGAATGTGGATGCGATGCGGGCGCTGCTTGCCGATGCCCCGATGGAGGGGACGATCGAGGCGAGCGAGAACCCGGTGGTGCTGGACATCCCGATGCCCGATGGGGGGTTTGACACGTTTGTGGTGTGGGAGTCGCCGGTGATGGCGCCGGAGCTTCGGGCGAAGTACCCGGGGATCCGGACATACGCGGGCCAGAGCCTGAGCGATCCGTCTTCGCATGGCCGATTCACGATGACACACAAGGGCTTCGATGCACAGATCCGCCGGGCGACGGGGCCGACGGCGTACATCGATCGATACAGCAAGAACGACACGACGCTCTATGCGGCGTACTACAAGCACGATCTGGATCGCTCGGATATCCAGTGGCACTGCGACTTTGATGAGTCGATCCATGGCGGGCTGATCGGCGGGACGGATGATTCACTCTCCGATCCGCAGATGCGGGCTGCGGTGACGCGCAAGGAGTTCCGGCTGGCGGTTGTCTGCACGGGTGAGTACACGCAGTTTCATGGTGGGACGGTCGCCGATGGGCTGGCTGCGGTCGTGACGGCGATCAACCGGGTGTCCGGCATTTACATGGACGAGCTCGCGGTGAAGCTGGTGCTTGTGCCCGACGAGGATCAATTGATCTACACCAACCCGGCCACGGACGGGCTGAGCAATGGTTCGAGCCTGCTGAACCAGGTGACAAGCCGGATCAATTCGGTGCTCGGCTCCGGCGCGTACGACGTCGGGCACGGGTTCAGCACGGGCTCGGGCGGCGTGGCGTTTTTGGGTGTGATCTGCACATCCAACAAGGGTGGCGGGACGACCGGGCTGGGCTCGCCCATCGGCGACCCGTTCTATGTCGACTATGTGGCGCACGAGATGGGCCACCAGTATGGCGCGACCCACACGTTCAACGGCGTCAACGGAAGCTGCTCGGGCGGCAACCGGACGGGTTCGACCGCGTATGAGCCGGGCTCGGGCACGACGATCATGGCGTATGCCGGGATCTGCGGCAGTGACAACACGCAGAGCAACTCGGACCCGTTCTTCCATTACCGCAGCATCCAGCAGATCACGGCGCACGTCACCAACGGCAGCGGCGGGAACTGCGACACGCCGTTTGCGACGGGCAACAACACGCCGACGGTCGATGCGGGGACGAGCATCAGTGTCCCGATGGGGACGCCCTTCTTCCTGACGGCGACGGCTTCGGACCCCGACGGGGACACGATCAGCTATGGGTGGGAGGAGTACGACCTCGGGCCGGCGCAGAGTGTGAACTCGCCGGACAACGGGTCGAGCCCGCTGTTCCGGAGTTTCCCGACGAAGCTCTCGCCGACGCGGTACTTCCCGGATCTTGTCGATCTGGCAACGGGTGGGATCATGAAGGGTGAGAAGCTGCCGACGACGAACCGGACGATGACGTTCCGGATCACGGTGCGCGACAACAACCCCAACGGTGGCGGAACGGCGACGGACACGACCACGGTGACGGTCCTGACGACGGCCGGCCCGTTTGATGTGACGAGCCAGAACTCGCCGGTGACGATCACGGACGGGCAGATGACCGTGACGTGGGACGTGGCCAACACGAACACGCTGCTCGGGGCGTCGAACGTGGACATCCTGTTCTCGGACAACGCGGGCGCGAGCTATGACTACGTGCTGGCCAGCGGGACGCCGAACGATGGATCGGAGACGGTGACGCTTCCGAACATTCTCACGACGCAGGGCCGGGTGATGGTGACATCGACGGGCTTCAATCAGTTCTTCGACACGAACAACGCGGCGATCACGATTGATGTGCCGCCGATGCCGATCGTGATTTCGTATCCGAACGGCCTGCCGACGCAGTTGGTTGACGGTCAGACGACGGACATCCTGGTTCACATCGACCCGGGCACGTTCACGCTTGATCCGAACGGTCTGTTCATGACGTACGCGTACAACTTCAGCATTCCGCTGTTCCAGGTGCCTTTGGTGGCGCAGGGGAATGATGATTATATTGCAACGCTTCCCGCGGGGACGTGCGATGATGTTGCGGTGTTCAACTTCACAGCGACGCCGGTGAGCGGGACGGTTGTGATTGATCCGGCGGACATCAACAACCCGTACAGCGCGACGGTGGTGTGCGACATGGTCTGTTTGCCGGATGTGAACCATGACGGTCAGGTGACGGCTGCGGACTTCACCGCGTGGGTCGCGGCGTTCAATGCGGGCGACCCGGAGTGTGACCAGAACGAGGACGGCATGTGCACCGCTGCCGACTTCACCGCGTGGGTGGCCAACTTCAATGCCGGCTGCCCGTAAGTATTTGGAATCAGGATTTCAGGCGTGCCCCTCCTCTTTGGAGGGGCACGCGTTTTTCACCACAAAGAGGAGTGAGGACACATGAATATGGCAACGAAGAAGGCTGCGATTGTGCTCGTGGCGGGTCTGGCGATGGGCCTGAGCGCCGCGGCCGAGCCGTTGGAGACTGTTCCGGCGCCGGTCGGTGTTGAGCAATCGGTGCATGAGCATGTGCTGCAGATGATCGCGGCGCAGACGTTTTTCAGCCTGCCGACGGCGGATCAGGCGAAGATCAGGCAGCAGGCGGAGATCAAGGGGATTGATCTTCCATTTGAGCAGGGCGAGGCCTTGCCGGAGACGAATCCGAACATTCTGGCCCGGAGCGCCCCGCTGAGCGAAGAAGAGTTCACCAAGGCGTACGAGGCGGTGAAGGATCAGGTTGAGCTCGATGAGTTCAAGAGTTTCAAGCCGATCCACCAGCGGATGCTGGCGAGCTTTTCGCACATCGTTGAGACGAAGGCCAACGGCGGCGTGCCGGTGATGCCGTGCTTTGCGCCGGGGACGGACCCGAAACTGATCGCGGCATTCGAGGCGATTCTCTTTGCCGGGGTCGATCAGAACGGCGATCGTTTCCAGCAGACTTCGCGCTGGACGAGCACCGCGATGGACCCGGGCGGCGGTGGGCAGGGGAACCCGACAATTCTGACGTATTCGTTCCCCGACGACGGGACGACGGTGCCCAACGGCGTGGGCGAGGGCACCGGGCCGAACGGGCTCAATGCCTTTATGGATGGGATCTATGGCAACCGTGCGACGTGGCGGGCGCTGTATGACCAGATGTTTGCGCGCTGGGGCGAGCTCTCGGGCAATACGTACGTTCTCGAGCCGAACGACGACAACTCGACGTTGTTCAACAACCCCGGTGTTGTCGGCGTGCGCGGCGATCTTCGCATGAGCGGCAAGCCGATCGACGGCAACTCGGGGATTCTTGCGTACAACTTCTTCCCGCAGAACGGCGACATGGTGATCGATGCGCCGGACAACTTCTACAACAACACCACGCAGCAGAGCCGACGGCTTCGCAACGTGCTGGCGCACGAGCACGGCCACGGGCAGGGCCAGCTGCACGTCTGCCCGTCCAGCGGGACGAAGCTCATGGAGCCGTTCATCTCGACGGCATACGACGGGCCTCAGTTCGACGACACGCTCAACACGCAGCGTCACTACGGCGATCCGGTCGAGCCGAACGATTCGACGGGAACCGCGGTGAATCTCGGCTCGTTCAATGTCGGCGATTCGGTGAGTGTCGGCGACAACGGTGCTGCCAACGGGTCCGGCTTTACGGATTTCGTATCGATCGATGATAATTCGGATTCGGATTATTATCTGATGACACTCAACAGCAGCGGGTCGATCACGGCGACGGTGACGCCCCGCGGGTTTACCTACAATGAAGGACCCCAGCCGGGCGGCGGTGGGTGTGACAACGGCTCGCCGGGGTACAACCCGCTGGCGTTCAATGACCTCGGGATCCAGGTGCTGGATGCCGGCGGGAACGTGATTCAGTCGGTCAACGACAACCCGGCGGGTCAGGCGGAGACGGTTGTGGCCAACTCGGGCGCCGGGGCGGCGTATGTGCGCGTCTTTGGTGGCTCATCCAACACGATTCAGGCGTACACGCTTTCGATTGATGTCGGGCAGGGTGTTCAGATTCCGCTTGATTTCTCGGTCATCGGGACGCCCCCGAGTCTGATTGCGCCGAGCACGCCGACGAGTTTCACGGCGCTGCTGACGATCAACGATGACACCCTGATCGGGACGCCGACGGTGAACTATCAGCGCGTGGGCGATGGCGGGTTCACCACGGTCAACATGACCGGCGGCGCGGGCGGCGTGTACACCGCCAATCTGCCGGGCTTTGACTGCGGCGACGATCCGGTGTATTTCGTTTCGGCCGAGGGTGTGCTCGCGGGCGTGGTGACCGATCCGGATGTTGGCAACTTCAGCGCCACGATCGGGACGGGGACCTCGACGCTTGACGACGGCGAGACGAACATCGGCTGGACCGTTTCGGGCAATGCGACGGCGGGCCAGTGGGTTCGCGGCGTGCCTCAGAACAATGGCCGGAGCGATCCGCCCGCCGACTTCGACGGCTCGGGCCAGTGCTGGCAGACGGGGCTGATCGCGGGCAACTCCAACTCGGACGTTGACGGCGGGCAGACCATCATGACCAGTCCGCTGTTCGACTTCTCGACCGGGGGCACCGTCAGCTATGCCTACTGGATGGATGATGTCACCAACCCGATCGGCGCGGAAGACTTCTTCCGGGTCGAGGTCTCGACCGATGGCGGCTCGACCTGGGCCATTGCTCGCAACTATTCGAGCCAGTCGGCGTGGCGCACGGACTCCATCGACATCGGGGCCGAGTTCGGCGCGACCAGCACGCTACGCATCCGGTTCGTTGCGGCGGACAACGATCCGGGCGATGTGCTCGAATGTGCGGTTGATGCGATCAACTTCACGAGCATCAGTTGTGATGCGGGCGTCTGTTTGCCGGATGTGAACCATGACGGGCAGGTGACGGCTGCGGACTTCACGGCATGGGTCGCGGCGTTCAACGCGGGCGATCCGGAGTGCGACCAGAACCTCGACGGTCTGTGCACGGCTGCCGACTTCACGGCGTGGGTGGCCAACTTCAACGCCGGCTGCCCGTAAAGCGGCCGATTGAATCCTGATTCCAGCCAGCCGGGGGCACCCGTCCCCGGCTTTTTCGTGCGCTGATGGGGGTGGCGGGGAGTTTCTGGGGTGCCGGGCGGAATTATTTTGATTTTTCGGGGAACCTTTTTGCAGCCGGCGCGTCCAACCGGGTCATCGGGTCGGGGCTTTCTCGGCGGCGCGGTCGCGTCGCGGGCCCGGTCGGCTGAAGGAGGCATGGTCATGTTCAAGGCAATGGTGGGGGCGGTGGTGATCGCCCAGATCGCGTTCTCGGCAGCGGCCGATGTGCTGGAGGTGCCGGGGCAGTTTTCGACAATCCAGGCGGCGATCGATGCGGCGGACAATGGCGACGACATCCTGATCGCGGCGGGGACATACCGCGAGTTGCTCGACGGGCGGAATAAGTCGTTGACATTCATCGGGGCCGGCGCGGGTCAGACGGTGCTCAGCGGC
>DRKT01000213.1 GCA_011053195.1 Phycisphaerales bacterium
GTGGGATGGTTCGCTCGAGCACATCGGCGGGAAATACAGCGCCAGGATCGATCCCGATGTCATCGAGCAGATCCGTCTCCAGCGAGGGCAGCGCGCGGGCGTCGCCGGGCCGATCGGTCCAAGGTTCGCGTCCCCGGCGGAGATGGAAGTTGCGCTCGGCGCATGCGAGATCATGCAAGGATGGAAGCCGAGGCTCTCGGGCGAGCCGAATGTCAGGGTGTCGCTCACCGGCTCGGTGACGGAGATCGCCCTCATGCGTTCCGGCGAGACGGTCCGTTCGGGGCAGATCGGGCTGGATGGGCTCGTCATCGAGGGGCGTCTGCCCCTGGGCGCCATCGCATCGGATCAGGCCGGCTCGGCGCTCTTTGCCATCTCCGGTTCGGTGACGGGCGATCAGGGCACGATCGCTGAGCTTTCGGGCGATCTCGCAGCGGATTTCGCTAGTGGAGCGCTCAATGGTCAATTCGATACCAATCTGAAGATTGCTTCGGTCGATTGTGGGCAGATCGACGACATCGCCAGGCTGGATGGTCTGGCAGCGGCAGCCGCCGGGTCGCGTATTGATCTGAAGGTTTCGGCGCACGGCGAGGCCATCGCGGGTCGGCTGAACGCGATGGATACCCTGGTGGAACTTTCCAGCCCCAGGCTGTCAACCGAGCATCCGTTGCGGCTGAGCGTGCTCACGGATCGGATCACGCTGGATGAGCCGGCGATGCTCCGCTGGGAAATCGCGCCGGAGCTGGCGACCCGGTTCGGGTTGGGTCAACCGGTCGGGCGTGAACGGGTGCGGATCACCGAGCCGATCAAGGCCGGGCTGAAGGTTGAAACATTCTCGGCTTCCAGAGCACCGGGCCCGTTCCGCCCGGGCATCTTCAAGATTCAGGCTTCCCTCACGGCGCCGTCGGCGTCCCTGCTCATTGCTGATGAAGAGAACCAGACGAACGGACACCGCTCCACCTACGGCCCGATCTCGGCGGAACTGTCGGGACAGAACGGCACACTCAGATTGCGAGCCGATGTCCCGTCCGTGCAAAGCCAAGACAGCGGTTTCCGCGTGGATGCCGAGCTTTCCGACTTTGCCAACCACGACGGTGAATTCGACATCGAGCAAGCCCGGATAGAGGGCCGGCTTGTCGCGTCGGCGCTACCTTCGCCTTTGGTTGATGCGGTTCTCGGGCAGCAAGGATTGCTCGCCGAGGTCCTCGGGCCGGAGATGTCGGTCGATATCCAAACCCGGGACGTCACCGCGGATTCCGGCGAGATCGCGGTGGTACTCGATGCAAGCCGGGCTTCCGGCTCGCTTGAGGGGACCATGGCCGATGGACGTTTCGTTGCGATGACCCCGGGTGAGATCGTGATTACCGAAGTGCGCCCGGAACTCGGCGGCTACGTCGGCCGGGCCATTCCTGTCATCGGCACCGTCACCAAGGCCGAGGACGACGGCCCCGCGCGCATCGAGATCAATCGGTTCGAGATTCCTTTGATTCTAGAATCAGATCAAACAAGAGCACAAGGCATAGTCACGGATCTCGATATCGACATCGGCACCGCACGATTCCGGTCCAGTTCGCTCTTTTCTTCGGTGCTGCGGGCGGTCGGGCAGCGGACGGAATCTCAGGTCGGCCGGCGCATCGACCCGATCCACACCCGGATCGCCTCGGGTGTGCTGACCTACGACCGGGCAACGATCCCGCTCGGCGAGTTCACACTCGAAAGCGAGGGCTCGTATCGGCTGAGCGATGGATACATCGACGTGGTGACGTACATTCCGTTCGCAGCGCTCACCGATCAGGCGGCCGGCGATCTCAACACCGGCCTCGGCTCGCTGCTCGGTCGGACGATCCCGGGGCTCGAACAGGCCACCATGGTCCCCTGGCGAACCAGAGGCACACCCGGGGCTCTCAAGTCCGAACCGGACCTCGAACTCCTGGCCAAGGGAATTGTCGATACGCTCGACCCGACGGACCTGATCAATCAGGGCCTCGGCTCGCTGCAGGATCTCCTGCTCGAGGGGGACAAGTAGCGCTATTCCTCGAGAATACCCTTTCGACTGTCCCATAAATCGTCGATTTTCTGACTGGTCTTCGATTTCGGCGGATTGGCCAGATATCGACCACAGGCGGTCAGCAGATCGACCATGCCCCTGGCATCTTCGATCGAGATGTGCTCGGGCCCGACCCGCGGCGGCTTGTCCAGCGTGCCCTTCTGGGCCGCGTCGAGCTGCGCCATGTTGTGGTAGTTGCCCAGCGGCAGACAGACGCATGTCGCATCGAGCCCAGCGTGGCAGAAGACCGTCGCCTCGCACGCGCCGCCCGCCATCAATTTACGCTGCCAGCGCCACGCGGGCAGGTCCGATTCCTTCTGCTGAGCCGTCGGCGTCGAAGGCCCGCCCGCGATGTCCTCGGCGATGCGCGCGATGTCGTCGGTCAGCCTTGGGCTGAAAATGGTCAGACGGTCGCCAACGCGCACGATCGGCCCGCCGCCGATGGGCGCTTCCGGGAAGGCCCGGCTGTTTTCGAGTGCGATCACCTTGGCGCCCTCGGCGATCGTGCTGTGACGGACAGCCGCGATGGCGCCGATGAACCCGATCTCCTCGGCCCGTGTCAGCAGCACACGCACATCCGAACCACATTCCCCGCGTTCTCGCAGCGATCGGATTCGGTCGATGGCTTCGAGGGCGCAGGCAGCAGCCGCGAGGTCGTCGCACGCATTGGTGTGGAGCTGTCCATCACGGATTGTCGGTTTTGGGAGGTGCCAGCGCGCGATGTCATTCGTGGTCAGGCCGTCGCAGGCCTCATCGAGATCGCAGAGGTAATGCTTGAATGGGCTGGCATCCGTCGGCTCGGTCCGCTCGACGATGGTGCCCAAGATTCGTTGCTCGTCGCGCGTGATGACTTCGATCCGGGCCTGCGGGAAATAATCATCCATCACCCCGCCGCGGAACGCAAGCTCGACCGTTGCGGGGCCGATGATCCGCTCGACAACGAATCCCGGGTGGTCCATGTGAGCCGTCAGGTAGATCGGAATCGAATCGTTCTTGGCGCGATCTCGGAACCGGATGGTCAGGTTGCCCGTTCGGTCACGGATCATCTCGAGATCGTCACGGGCCTCGACCCATCGCTCGACCCATGCAACGACACGCCCCTCTCGGCCGGCGACGGTTGGAATCGCGGTCAGTTCGAGCAGGGTATCTATCAGTTGCGCATCGGAATCAGCATCGTTCATACCGGGATGGTATGGCCATTCCCGTTCGGCGGTGGGTTTACCTATTCAGCATCGGGTGCGGGTTGTTACAGTCGATCCGTTCCGGGTTGGGTGTGCGGGCCTGTCCGAGGAAGTGGAGGATGGCCCAGTCGTTGGTGTCGCGGAGTGTGTCGCAGGTGTCGTCATAGCACGAGCCCGTTGACCCGCAGAAATTGAGCTGGCTGAGGCTCTGGCAGTTGATGTTGAAGGCGACGGTGCCCGGGTCGATGATGCCGTTCTGGCTCCAGTCGATGGGCACGCCGCAGATCCCGTCGGCTTCGACCAGCGCCGATTCGACCAGGTCGGCGTTGAGCCCGCGGGAATAGTCCAGCACGCCATCACCCGAGCCATCGCAGTCGAGGTCGATTCCGGGAAACTGGAACTTGTAGTTGAGGACGGAGTTGTAGTTTGGTTTGTAGTTTCGGGGTTCGTCGCCGCCGTGGTGGAGCCCGAGGTTGTGCCCGAGCTCGTGCATGAGTGTGTTTGATGCAGCCACATCGTCGGCCCAGTACTGGTAGATCGTGACGTAGAACACATCGGAGAACAGATAGGCCACGCCGGAGGAGAAATTGAATTCACTGTTGTACTGATGTGTGAATATTCCGTAGTGGAAGATTCCGCGTCGGCGTTGGTCCATGTAGGTGTCTCGGTAGGTGAGCGCATCGCTGAACAGGAGGTAGTGGATGTTCTGGCCGACGAAGAGCTCTTCGCCGCCGTCGAACAGCCCGCCCTGTCCGTAGTCGAGGATGAGGTCGACGCCGGTTTGTCCGTCCGGGTTGGTCAGCGGAGCATTGGCGAATGCGGCCACGATTCGGCTCTCCATGCCGGGCCTCGGCCGATGCGAGTGGAACGCCGTGTCCCAACTGTCGTCGGTCCAGTCGATTTCGATGAATATGGTTTTGTGATTGGCGTCGGCGCCCATGCCGGGCAGATCGAGTCCGTCGATGGTGCCGTACGCCTCGTCGCCGTCTTCGATGTTGTCGCCGTCGGAGTCCGGGTTGAACGGGTCGGTGCCCGTGGCGTATGCGGGCCCGCTGATGCCGGTGTTGTTTTCGTAGATGGTTGGGATGCGGTCGCCGTCGTCGTCGGTGAAATCACATCCCGCGTTGTAGTTGGCGATCCAAGCGGAGAAATCCGTCGGCGTGGCGAGTCCGTCACCATTCTGATCGGCGATGGCGACGACGCCCGTGTTGTACGCGAAAATCCAAGATGTGAAATCGGCGCTCGTGAGTTGACCATCGACATTGGTATCCGCCGGGCAGGGGTGCGGCTGAGCTCCGGCCAGACAGGCGAAGCATGAAGCAAGCACGGCAGCAATGGCATATCGCATGGAAAACCTCCGATGGCAGGAGTTATTGATGCTTGCCATGGTACCGGAAACCGGGCCGATTTGACAATGGAATTTCTTTAGCCCCGGCGGGAACTGCGGATCCGTCCGCCGAGGGTCTTGGGAGGGCGTTTGGTCGGGATGATGCCGCCCGGGAATTTCTCTGGCGAAGCCTCGGCCTCGACCACCGGCTGCTCGCCGACCTGGAATCGGTTGCCCCGCGCCAGCGTTTCTTCGAGTCTGGCCTTGCGGCGGGCCTCCTGCTCCAGATAGTCCGGCGGCGGTGTGCCCGGCTTGAAATCCTTGTATTCGAGCTGCGGGATCTCGGTGTTGATGTGGTTCTCGATCGCCGTTAGCAGCGGCCCCTGCTCCGGGGTGACGAACGACCACGCCGTGCCGCCCGAACCCGCACGCGCCGTGCGGCCGATCCGGTGGACGTACAGCTCGATATCTTCAGGAAGATCGTAGTTAATGACGTGACTGATCCCCTCGACATCAATCCCGCGGGCGGCGAGATCCGAGGCGATCAGCACCGACAGATGCCCGGCGCGGAGCTTCTCCATCACCTGGTTCCGCTTGCCCTGCGTCAGGTCCGCGTGGATCGCGTGCGCCTCGATCCCCTTCTGTGAGAGCGTCTTGGCCAGTTCATCAACCACCCGCTTGAGACGACAGAAAATCAACGTCAGGTCCGGCTCCTCGTGGGTCAGCAGGTGCAGCAGCAGCGACTTCTTGTCCCAGGGCTGAACGCTCAGGTAGTACTGTTTGACCAAGCTCGCCGTCAGCGATCCGGCGCTGGTGACGATCTTCTCCGGGTTGTGCATGTAGGACCGCGCCAGACGCTCGATCTCGTCCGAGACGGTTGCGCTGACAAACACCGTTTGCCGCTTCTTCGGGCACAGCCCGAGGATGTGCTTGATGTCCTGGCGGAACCCGACATCGAGCATCCGGTCCACCTCATCGAGCACGACGAACTTGAAGTTGTTGAAGCTCAGGTAGCCCCGGCGCTGCATGTCCATGATGCGTCCCGGCGTGCCGACGATGATCTCGGCGCCCTTGGCGAGTTTGTCCGCCTGGGTCGTGATCTTCTGGCCGCCATAGACGGGGATCGAGCGGATGTGCGACTTGAATCCAAGTTCTTCGAGTTCTTTATGAATCTGAATCGCAAGCTCGCGCGTCGGCGCCAGGATCAACGCCTGGAAGTCCTCGCCCGGGGTGACGAGTTGCAGCAGGGGCAGCCCGAAGGCGGCCGTCTTGCCCGTGCCCGTCTTGGCCTGACCGATCACATCCTTGCCCTGCACGATGTGCGGGATGATCTGCGACTGGATGTGCGTGGGCCTGTCGAACTTGAGCACCTTGAGCTGTTCGAGCAGCACGTCGCCGAGCCCGAGGTCGGCAAAGCCCTTGTCCTGATCGAAGATGTCTTCGTTGGAGGAATCGCGGACGTTGCGCTGGCGCACCACCTTGGCGTCCTCCGCAGTGGATTCCAGCCGACCCTCGCGGTCCGGTTTGTTGGATGGGCGTTTATCCCGACGGGAAGGGCGCTTCGATGGCGTCGCCGCGGCAAGGTCCTTGCCGGTGCGCCGCTTGCGAGGTGAAGAATCGGAATCTGGTGACGAAGACTCGGTCGACTCTGTGGAAGCGGTGCGGTCACCGGCGGGCTTGCGCCGCCGACGGCGCCGGCGTTTCTTTTTCTGCCCGTCGGATGATCCCTGTGGTGTTTCCGGGCTGGGCTGGTTGTCGTGTGCAGAGGATTCGTTCGGTGTTTCTTCGGGCATGCTTGTTCCAAGTTCTTGAGCGCATCAAGGGATCTGAGTTGAAATCACCCCGGGGTGTTTCAATCTGCCGCAGCCCGGGACCATCGTTTCCGCATGATCCTAGCGCTGCCGGGGCATGGTGGGTGGTTGTGTGGAAGGTGAAGTCGAAGATGGTGACTCTGGTGAGCGCTCCATCCCGATCTCGAGCAGGGCTGCATGCTTCATCATGGTTCCGATCGCCATCGAGCTGGCCGCGAGCCAGCCGGGTGTCCCGTCGCGCCAGGCTTGCTTCAGCACGAGTTGTTTGATGAAGGTTCCGGGCGGGCTGGTGACGAGGCGCAGTCGGCTCCCGGCTCGGCCGGCGTTGTGCATCGACTCGGCCATCATTCGCGCGTGCCGACCCTGTTTGGACAGAAACTCGGACCACTGCCCGATCGAATCATGCCTCAGGTCGCCCGAGAGCCGCCCGATCGGCTCGGCCGGGTCGATCGGGGCGATGTAGTCGTGCGGGTCCAGCCCTTCGACGTGGTACCGCCCCCGGCGAAAGAGCCGAAGCCTCCACTCCGGCTGCCAGGCAAAGTTGAGCGGGCAATCCCGGTAAAACACCTTCCGGTTCACCTCGAAACCCGTCCGTTCCCGTGGGTTGTCCAGAGTTTCGGCAATGGAAGCCGCGAGTTCCGGCAGGACGGATTCATCCGAATCGAGCACGAGCACCCAATCGCCGAGCGCTTCGTCGATCGACTTCTGGCGCGTCCCCCGGTAGCCGAGCCACTCGGTCGAGACGACCCTGGCCCCGGCTTGCTCGAGCATGGCGATTGTCCCATCCGTCGAGCCCGAATCGACCGCGACGATCTCGTCCGCCAAGTCCTCGACCGAGCCCAGCGTCCGGCCGATGGTCTGCTCGTTGTTCTTGCACATGATGGCCACGGAAAGCCGCATGACCCAAGCCTAGGTTCGGCCGGAACGCGTAGGCTGGGCTGTGACCCAGCGAGCCCGGATCATCTCGATCGCTCCCGATGCGGACCCGACCGTCTGGCGTCAGGCGTTGGCGGATTGTTTCTGGACGACCGGCGCGATCATCAAAGAGGACGACCATCGCCGGCAGGTCTGGCGGGTCAGCCATTCCGGGCAGGACTTCGCTGTCAAGGTCCGCCCGATCGTCGGCATCCTTGGTCGGTGCCGGGTTCGCTTCGGGAACACTGACTTCACGCGAGCGCGCCGAGCCGCCGACCTGCTCGCCGGCGCCGGCTTCATCACACCCGCTCCGGTCATCCACGCCGAGGTGGATGGGTTCGAGATTCTCGTGACGCCTTGGGTCGAGGCGCCGACCGTGCTTCAACGCTGGACGTCGGCGGGCCCGAAAGATCGCCCAATGCTGGCCCGGGCTGTTGGCGAACTCGTCGGGCGACTCTCCCGCAAGGGGCTGTTCAATCGCGATGCCAAACCCTCGAACCTTCTCTGGCTCGACCCGGACATTGCCTTGCTTGACATCGGCGGCGTGCGTCGGTGCGAGCCCGCTTCGACGATTCATCTGGCGCGCATGATCTCGGCGCTCGGCTTCGAGCCCGTCGGCACCGGACACGCGCCGAACGCCGGCGAGATCGTCATCGCTGTTCGGGCCGCCATCGACAGCGCCGGCGCCAGACCTTGCCGATGCGCCATCATCGAGCGCCTCCGCATCATCATTCAAACGCATGGCGACCCGACGCCGAGGCATGACCCACTGGCGCCCGAGCCGAACCGGCGCTAAGCTCACCCCATGGGCCTGCCCGAATCCAACCCATTCGATCGTTTCGGCCCGACAAGCCCGGATCGCCCATTGACGAAGACATGGGTCGCCCGCCACAGCCCCGAGTTTCTGCCGGGCCCCGTCGACAAGGCCGACCATCCGACCCAATGGCACTTCCCGAAGTGGCTCGTCCGCGACGACATCCCGTGGCTTGCCAAACTCAAAGCGTTGTATGCCGATCCGATCAGTTTCCCGGCAAGTATGAGCCCGGAGGCGGGCCTGCTGCTGTTCTCGCTCGTGCGCAACATCAGGCCCAGAACCGTCGTCGAGGTCGGCTCGTTCCTCGGGGTCAGCACGATCTGGATCGCGGCTGCCTTGGAAGAGATCGGCGACGACCCCGCGCATTCGGGCGATGCCAAGGCCCGCCCCGGCGCGCTGGTCAGCATCGACGACTTCGCCCCGGTCAAAGAAACCGAGTGGCGCCGCGGCTCGATCCGCCGTGACCGCAAAGCCATTGTTCAGGAAAATATCGAAGATGCCGGATTATCGCACCGTGTTCATCTCGAGCAGGGCACAAGCTGGGAGGTGCTTTCCAGAATCTGCCAGAGTCTGCTCGACACCGGCGGCGTCCAGTTGGCCCTGCTCGACGGCGACCACGGCGCCAAGGGCCTGCGCCAGGACCTGATCGAACTCGAACCAGCGCTCGAGATCGGCGGCTACGTCGTCGTCCATGACACGATCCCCGAACGCTGCGGCGGGCATGTCGGGGGCCGACACCTACTCGAACACATCAACGACTTCGCGGCCGGGCTGTACGAATCCGTCGAGGTCTGCCTGTCACCCGTCAACTACGGCCTGGGTCTGTTCAGAAGAATGGGATAAGTTTCAATGGCAAAGCAACCCGCGACCAAACCAGATTTCGAGAACAGCGGCGCCATGCGATCGAATAAGGGTTCGGCCTCCGGTGTTCGCGTGTACGTGGGCGACTGCCGGGAACTGCTGCCGAGGATCCCGCATGTCCGGAATTCAAAGGTCGATCTTGTTTTCGCCGATCCGCCATTCAACTGGTCTCGCGCCTACGACGAATGGCGCGACAACATGCCGAGGAACGAATATCTCGACTTCACCTACGACTGGCTCGACCTGTGCATCGGCGCTCTGAACGAGGATGGCTCGATCTGGGTCAACATTCCCGACGACACCGCAGCCGAGATCGTGATCCACCTCAAACGCCGCGGGCTCAGCATGGTCAACTGGTGCATCTGGCACTACCGCTTCGGCCAGAACACCACATCGAGCTTCATCAAGAGCAAGGTGCACGCCCTGTATTTTTGCAAAGACCCGGAAAGCAGGACGTGGAACCCGACCGAGATCCTGGAGATTTCCGATCGGGCCTCGACCTACTTCGACCCGCGCACGCAGTCCAAACGCGACGGCATGCCCGCGGGCAAGCGTGTTCCCATGGATGTCTGGTACGGCCCATACTGGGGAAGAATTCAGGGAAACAATAAAGAACGACGACACCAGCACGACAACCAGCTTCCCGAGGTCTACCTCGAGCGCGTCATCCGCGCCACCAGTAATCCGGGCGACCTCGTGCTCGATCCGTTCCTGGGGTCGGGCACCACGGGTGTCATTGCCCACGCGCTCGGACGGGGCTTCATCGGCACCGAATATTCCAAGGCCAATGCCCGGCGAGCTTTTGAACGCATCGAGCAGGGCCCGGTGCGCCTCGGCGCCGCTGCCGATGCCGTCACCGCGATCCACAAGCCAAGATCCCGCCGCCAGCCCGTCGCACCATGAGCCCCATCGAGCCGACCGACGGGGGCGTGCTGATCCGTATCAAGGCGGTCCCCGGCGCCAAACGCGAACAGATCGCCGGCCGGCTCGGCGACCGCCTCAAGGTCAAGGTCAGCGCCCCGCCCGAGGCCGGCAAAGCCAACAAGGCCATTTGTGCGATCATCGCCAAACAGCTTGCAGTCAAATCCGCTGCGGTTGAAGTCATCAAAGGCATGTCGAATCCAGAAAAAACGATCCGGGTCCTCGGCATCTCGGCCGAGGTTGCCCGGGATCGACTCGGGCTTGGTGAGGAATCAGCCTGACGACTCGGCCTTCTCCCGCCCTTCTGTCCAAGCCCGGCCGCACTCCGGGCACACGTCCATTGCAGCACCTGTTCTCGGATACCCACAACCAAGGCATCGGCCTTCACGGTACCGGCGGTCGTAGCGCTTCAATGGGCGCGAGAACCAATACAAGATGAGCAGGTTCAGTATCAAAGGGGCATAGCCGACGAGGAGATCTCCAATGGTTTCCCCGAACAGATCGATCAGCGGCTTGCGGAACCATATCCAAGTGACGGCCAGCGAGATCGGAAGCGTAACGGCCAAGACCACGACGCACCCGCGCATTGTGCGCTTGTACTGTTGTGGATCAACGAAAAAAGTGTTCTTTCTGATGGTCATGGTTACCTGACCGCTGGAAATAGTGTGGAGTCTAGATGCTACCATGTTCTTGCCGCCGCCGATCATCCGCCCGCCGCCGGATCATCCCCGCGACCCAGAACGCCAGTGCGACCGATGCTATCCAGATCACCATAGGGAGGGCCCAAGTCATCTCCCAAGACCCTGCCTTCCAAGTTGTCAGCGACATGGGCAAGGCGAGCACTGATACAGAACCGACCATCATGATCACGAAAGACAATACAACGGTCAACGTGGCATCCTTGCCCGAAACCCAGATACGCGGCATATTCGAATTCGCGTGCTTGTCATAC
This sequence comes from Phycisphaerales bacterium, assembly GCA_011053195.1. Classification (GTDB taxonomy): domain Bacteria; phylum Planctomycetota; class Phycisphaerae; order Phycisphaerales; family UBA1924. The sequence continues at coordinate 10,827 of DRKT01000213.1, forward strand.
CAATATCTCTCAGGCATGACAAACCAATATTGGCCACCACATTCAGGACATTGTGGACGATTCCGGTCCGACTTCTTTCCACCAGTATCGAGTATGTACCCGCAGTCTGCACACATTGTCGTTCCGGCATATAGTCGAATCAAACGATAATGCTTTATAAACATGATATAAAAAGGGGTACAGAAAAGCGGGAATAAATATGCGATACCACCCGACAATGCGAGTGGATACGCGGTGAATGTCGCCATTGTTACTGGTATAATACTCATAGATGGGTAATAAAATGGAAGATGTGAGAGCATCATGCGGGGCTCGGTGATCGCCTCACAAGATACGAGAAAAGCAGGCACAACTATTCCAAGAATGA
>DRKT01000214.1 GCA_011053195.1 Phycisphaerales bacterium
ATCCGGGACATGCTTGTAGACAACGAAGGCTCCATCGTGGGGTTCGGAATCGCGGGTGAAGGTCACCGTATCTAATTCCTTTCTCGAAGAAACGTTGCGGTTTTGGGGATGCCCTCCTATCCTTCCGCTCGGCCCGAAGGTTCTACGTCAAACACCGAACAGGTTGGCCGATAGAGGCGATGTTGCCTTGCAGAACCCTTCTTTATTCCTTACGGAGCCAGCCCTATGGCGACGGTGACCTACGACGGTCAGAGTTTCATGATTGATGGCCGGCGGATTTTGCTTGTTGCTGGCCAGATCGATTACCCCTGCATCCACCACGAATGCTGGGCGGATCGTATCCATGCCGCCAAGCTTGCGGGATTCAATGCAATCGCGACGAGCGTGCCCTGGGCGATGCATGAGCCGAGGCCCGGTCAGTTCGACTTTACGGGTCGGCGGGACCTGCGCCGATTCATCCAGTTGATCCATCAGGCCGGGATGCTCTGCGTGCTCAGGCCCGGACCCTATATCGGGGGTCAGTGGGACATGGGCGGCATCCCGGACTGGGTGGCGCGCAAGAAAGATGTGAAACTGCGGACTGGGACAGCTCCGTTTCTCGAGTCGGTCAGCCGATACATCACAGCCGTCGCCGAGCAGGTGCGCGATCTTCAGGTGACCAGCCCGGGTGAGGGCGGTCCGATCCTGCTGCTGCAGAACGAATCCGCGTGGACGTGTAGTGATGACGACGCGGCCAAGGTGTACCTTGGCGAGCTGGCGCGGTATTTCCGCGAGGCCGGTTTCACGATTCCTTACATCAATGCCAACAACCTCTGGCAGGGCGTCGAGGCGGAGATCGAGGGGTGGGTCGGCGGGGACGACATGCTCGCAACGCTGCGCCAGCTCGCATCGGTCTCGCCCGATCAGCCGAGGCTCGCGGTGGACATGCCGATCTCACCGCCGATGGTGGTTGGCGGGCCGAGCGAGCCGCCGGTGCTGCCCTACGCCATTCAGCGCCGATTGGCGGAGATCCTCGCCGGCGGCGGTCAGTTCATCGCCGGTCCGATCGCGGGCGGGCTGATCCCGGGATTCTGGCCCGGTCGTGATGGTTCGGTGATTGATTCGTATTATGAAAATACGATCGGTGCCTCGGCCCCGATCGCGGATACCGGTGCTCCGGGCGAGATGTACCACATCATCCGCCGACTGACAACGATGGCGTCGAGCTTTGCGCGGGTCTTTGCCAATCTCGACCACACGTACAAGCCGATCCTGCTGGACCAGCGCCGGGGCGTGTCCGGGAATGATTCGATCGCGGTGATCGATCTCGTCGGGAGTCAGGGGTCGGTGGCGTTTGTGCTCGGGCCCGAGCCGGGGGTCCGCACCAAGAGCACCAAAATCCGCACAGCCGACCTGTTGCTTGGTGACGGATCATCGCTGACGGTATCTCTCGGGCGCCAGGCGGTGGGCTGGGTTCTGTTCGATGTTCTGCTCGCCAGTCGGGCGATGATGGACTATTGCACACTCAACGCGATGGCGGTGGTGGGGGATGTGATCGTCACCTTCGGGCCCGCGGGGACGACGGGTTCGATCTCGATCAACGGCTCGCCCCTGCTGATCGACGTGCCCAAGGGCAAAACACCGCTCGTCGAGAGCCACGAAGGATTTACGGTCGTCGTCGGGAATGAAGATTCGATTGACACGATCTTTGCGACCGAGGATGGTGTGTATCTCGGGGTGGCTTCGGTGGACGCTTCGGGCGAGCCCCAGCCGTTGCCCGGCTCCAAGAGCTGCTTCAGGCTCGATCCGAAGGGCAAGAAGGAGAGGCTGACGTTCAGCCAGTGCCGCCCGTTGCGGGCGGGTTCGGCCGCGGTGACGCTTGGAGACTGGAAGGCGGTCACGTCAGAGATGTATATCTCCGGGAGCAACGCCCGGTACGCCTCGATCGCCGGCCCCGAGGATCTGGCGGAACTCGGTTCGCCGTTCGGGTATGGCTGGTACAAGATCGACTTCAAGGTTTCGGACAGCAAGAAGCACAAGCTGCTCTCGCCGCGAACGAGGGATCGGCTTCACCTGTATCTCGATGGCGAGGATGCGGGCGTGTGGGGGTATGGTCCCGGGGCGGGTGCCGAGCCGATACAGATGTCGCTTTCGAAGGGTGAGCACACGCTTGTCGCCTTGGCTGAGAATCTCGGCCGTCCGAGTTCCGGGTTGCACATGGATGAGCCGAAGGGCCTTGTCGATCATCTGTACGAGATCAAGCCGTTCAAGGTCGGCAAGTTCAAGATCGTGTCCGCGATTCCGATGGAGCCATTGGAATTTCGTTCGCCGCTGTGGGAGTTTCGTCCGGGTGATTCGACGCATCCGGAACGAGCGGAATGGAGCTTTACCCATCGTCGTAAGTCGCCGATTGTCATCTCGCTCGATCCCGGTCATTCGCGCGTGCTCGTGGTGCTTAACGACGAGCCTGTGCGGTTCATCGACCAGAGGGGCGTGCAGACGCTGGTCTTTGACCAGTCCGAGCTGAACCGCGGCGCCAACACGCTTCAGATGACGGTGATGAGCGACGAGTCGGACCCGCCCTCGGCGCTGTCGGCGGTTGCGGCTTCGGTTCGGTTTGTCGAGGGTGTCGAGGCGTTGACCGCCAAGGGGTCGTGGTCGTTCGCCAAGTGGGAGCCCCCGGCGCCGTCGGACTTCAAGGCCGTCCCCAAGAGCAAGCTCGGTTCATTTTCCGGGCCGACGTGGTTCAAAGCCCGGTTTGATCTTGTTCCGAAGGGCTCGCCCGTGCGGCTTGAGCTCGGGGGGCTGACCAAGGGGCAGCTCTATTTCAACGGCAAGCACCTGTGCCGGTACTTCGTGCAGGACGCCAAGGGGCATGCCGTCGGCCCGACCCACTCGGTCACACTGCCCGAACCGATGATCCGAAATGGAAAGAAAAACGAGTTGATGATTTTCGACGAGCACGGCGGCTCGCCCGCGAAGGTCAAGCTCAGCATCGACCGCGCCACCGTCGCGATCAGGAGGTGATCCATGCCCCACTCGGCCGGACAAGAACTGTGGCAGGATGCGGCTGCCTTTTCCGCCAGAGCGCACCTCGGACAGATCCGCAAGGACGGCGCCACTCCCTACGCAAGCCATCCCGCCCGGGTCGCGCTGACGCTCCGTCATATTTTCGGATGTGAGGACGATGTGGCGATCGCGGCGGCCTTTCTCCACGACACCATCGAAGACACAGCCACGGACTACGACGATCTCGAAGAGGCATTTGGCGTCGAGGTTGCCGACATCGTTGCATCGCTGACCAAGAACATGATGCTGCCCGAGGCGCAGCGCGAGCCGGAGTATGACGCCCGGCTCGCTGCCGGTGATTGGCGAGCCCGGCTGATCAAGCTCGCCGATGTCTACGACAACCTTTCAGACATGCGCACACGGACCGCCGGCGACATGCCAGACATCATCGCCAGACACCTGACGCGCTGCGATCGGGCGTTGGAGCTAGCCCGGCCGGATGCCTCGGCGCATCCTGAATCGGCCAGGGCCATCGAGCTGGTGCAGCAGGCGATGGCCCGCGTTCGGGGCTGACGCCGGTGCATCAAAGGCATTGTGTCACACGAGTCAGGGCGACTCAATGCGGACGCCGACGCCGGTGAGTTGGGCGCGGAGTCTCTTGGCCCGGCGTTCGAGTTCATTGAGCTCGGTTTCGAGCAGGTCGATCTGGTGGCGAACCTGGTCGAGTTGTCGGGGGCTTGCATCCATGCGCTGGTAGGCGTCGAGTTGGAGGCGGAGCCGATGCAGGCGTTCATCGGTGCCGACGATATCGACTTCGGTCTTGATCAATTGCTGACGGAGCAGCGGCGGGAAGTCGTTGGCGCGCCCCTGGGCGGATTGCGAGAGCGGGCGGTCCAGCCGAACGCCGGCAAGGGCTCCGGGCCTCGGCCGGGCATGACCCGCGACGACGATCATTGTGCGCATCGGCTGGCCGGGCCGGGTGTTGCGTTGGGGCTGGGGCAGCGATCGGGACAGGTTCGAGGCCTCGAGCCAGGCCCGCTCATCCGGCGTGAGTTCGATCACGCGCGGCGCCCCGAGGTTCGCGTACGGCCGAGACCGGTGCGCCCACGCCAGCTCAAGCGTCGCCCAGGGCACACCCGAAGGCGATGCCAGATCGCTCCACGACCCGAGCGTGATGTCGAACGTCATCCGCTCGGCGCCGCGCAGGATCTCTACGGGGACCGTGTCGCCCGGGGTTCGGCTGACAATGGCCGCCTGAAGATCGGCCGAGGACCGGATCGGCCAATCACCGATGCGCGAGATGATGTCGTTTGGTTTGAGCTTGTCAAAGGCATCGAAGCCCTCGACCGGGCCGCTGATTTTCAGCCCCAGATCGCTGATCTCGTTGGTGAGTTGGATGCCCATGGCGCCGCGCGGTTCGTTGATGAATCGGTCGGCTGCAGCCTGCATGAGCCGTTGACGCTGCTCGGGCGAGAGGTCCCTGTTGATCAGCACCTGCTCGATCTGCTCGAGCGAGATCGTCGGGCTGGTCTCGAGTTCATCCGTCGCCAATTCTCGCTGGATGAAGGTGCCCGTTTGGAGCTGCTCGACCAGCGTGTCGATGCGGCTTTCCGGCTGCGCCGAAACCGATGCGGCGAGCACAATCGGGATCAGAACGGACCATCGGCGCATGGGCGGGCTCACAAGGGGATCAGCTCATCGTAGGACTCGAGCATCCACGAGGCCTTGCGCTCGACCATGCGCAGGAACGTGGAGCCCTCGATCTGCCCGAATCGACCTGTGGCGGCGATGGGGAGCGTGGCCTCGGTGATGAGCGCCTCGACCATCAGGCCGGGCAGGGCCTTGCACTCGGCGCGGCTCAGGATGCACCCCTCGACCGCGTCGTAGGCGCCAAGGAACGCGGCCAGGCGCTCGGCATCGAGGGCGACAGGCCACGCCATCGGGTCCAGGCCGGTGCGGGTGACCGAGAACTGCATGGCTGCATTGGCGATATCGAGGGCGCGGGGTCCGATGCGTGCGGAGTCGAAGTCGACCACGGCGCGCACGAGCCCGTCGGCGTAGATCAGGTTGCCCGGGTGGAAGTCGGCGTGGATGACCTGTCTCGGCCAGCCGGCGATGCCCGTGTCGCGGACGCGCGCCGAGGCACGTTCATACATCGACGCCAGCCGTTCCGCGGTCGGGGCGATCGCCGGGTCATTGAGCCTGCCCGCCATCCGGCGCAGGGCTTCCGGGATTTTGTGGACATTGTGGTAGCTCCCGCTGACCGGCGTGCCCGGGCCGTCGTAGTCGGACAGGAGCCTGTGGAAGTACGCCAGCGCTCGGCCGGCATCGGCGGTGGGGGGCAGACTGCGGTCGTAGCGCGTCCCCGTGATGAACTCGAATGCCTCGTACACAAAGCCCTCGATCGTGACGGCGCCCTGGCCGTTCTTGCCCGTGATGAGCCTGGCCAGCGGATACGCACGCCGTTCGAGGTGGTGCTGGATGGCGTGGCTGAAGGCGATGTGCGCCGAGCTGGCCCGGCCCGGTTGGCGACGCTTGATCAGCACCATGCCCATTGCGGTTTCGAGCACGACCTTGGGTGCCTGCCTCGAGCCCCGGCGGAACTCGCGCACGCTGTGGATCCGCCCAAACTCGTAGTTCGAGCAGACGATCGCGATCTCGCCGGTGGCGAAGCGGTCGTGGCCCTGAACCGGGGGGCGGCCCTCGCCGGTGATCTGTGGGGAGCCGGCGCTCGGAACCTTCGGCGCCAGGACGTGGCCGACCACGGTCTCATCAGAAGACGCGGCATTCGGGGAGGATGCAAAGAGATCGATCGCTGGCGTGGGTTCGTCGCTGCCCGGCCTGGCGTTGGAGTGTCCGTTGTCGTTCATCTCCGCAGGTGCCCCCACATGCTCCGGCTTGCTCAGAAGTCCCGTCGCGCCGGGTTTATTCGACGTTCTGGACTTGTTCTTTGATCCGATCAATCGCACCTTTGATCTCCACTATCGATCGGCTGATCCGCGTATCCATGGACTTGCTCGACATCGTGTTGGCTTCTCGCAGCAGCTCCTGGGCCATGAAATCGAGCGTCCGGCCGACGGGTTTGTCCCCTGCCGATTCGAGCAGCGTCCGGAACTGTTCCAGATGGCCGCCGAGTCTGCTGATTTCTTCGGCGATATCGGTCCGCTCGGCGTAGCTTGCGACCTCCCGGATGATCTCGATCCGATCACCCGATGCCCCGGCATCCTGAAGAAGCTGGTCGATCCGATGACGGAGACGGGCCTCGTAGTCGGTCACGACATCCGGCGCGCGCTTGCGGACCTCCTCCAGATGAGTCGAGATGACATCGAGTTGATGCCGCAGATCCTCGGCCAAACTCTGGCCCTCCGTCGCCCGCATGTTCAGCAGGTTCCGGCACGCCTCGTCGGTCAGCTTCACGAACACGTCCTTAACCCGTCCGATCCGCTGGCCCTCGTCGCTCGGGGGCTGGACGACGCCCGGCAGCCGAAGCAGCGAACCGATCTCGATCGCGACCCGCCCGGACTTGACGTAGTACGACTGCTCGAACTGGGTGACGTAGCGATCCAGAGCGGCGATGTTGATCTCGTGGGCGGCCTGCTCGCTGTCGTCGGCGACGGTCGCCTTGAGCGTGATGCTGCCCCGGGTGACGTGCCGGCGGAGGTTGGCTTCAAGCTCGGGCTCGATGGCCTCGAACTCCTCCTGAAGGCGTACGGACGCCTTGAAATACTTTCCATTGAGGGAACGGATCTGAACAAAGTAGTGCGAGCCGTCGATATCGGCCGAGGCCTCGCCGTAGCCAGTCATGCTCCGGATCACATGAGCTCCCTTTCTGCACGCGGGCCGGAAGGGGTGCCCGCCGGGTGTGAAGTGTGGAGTCTACCAGAACAGCGCAACGCCGGCTCAGCCGCCCGAGCCATCATCCGACGGGGTCGGCTCGGCCGGCGGCTCGACGGGTGCATCCGGCTCCGGATCAACTGATTCGGCGGGAGGCTCGGTTGTTTCGGATGGCGGTGCATCGGTTGCGTCATCCCCGGAATCTGCGGCCGGGTTGTCCGTTGCCGAGTCCTCGGTCGCCGCATCGGACCCGCTCTCATCCGCGGCCCGCTCATCCTCCGCCTGCTGCTCGGCGACCTGCTGTTGCTCGGCGACTTGGGCCGGGCTCGGACGCAAAGCAAAGTTCAGCACGACCGCGCCGACGAGGAAGATGATAAAGATGCCCACGGTCGCCAGTGTCAGGGCATCGCCCGTTTTGGCGCCGAAGGCGGTCTGTCCCGAGCCACTGCCGCCGGCCCCGAAGGCGCCGCTCAGCCCGCCGCCGGAGGGTCGCTGGATCAGCACGATCAGGATGAGGAGGAGGCTCACGATCAGAAAGGCGACGGTCATGAGGCCGACGGCCCACGTGGCGATGCCCAATGTCAGCGGAATCGTTGTCATCGAAGAAGGTTCCCTACACCCCGCGTCGCCGGTGCCGCCCTACCCGGGCGGCGCGACGGGCATCCACTCTAGCGCTGTCGCCCCGATGGTGCCTTATTCGCTGGCTGCCGCTTTGGCGATCAGTCCGAAATCCTCGACCTTAAGGCTCGCTCCGCCGATCAGGCCGCCGTCGATATCGGGTTGGGAGAACAGCGACGCGGCGTTCGAGGGTTTCACCGAGCCGCCGTAGATGATCCGAACGCGGTCGGCGACTTCCTGGGTGTAGAGCTCGGCGATCAGACCCCGGATGGATTTGTGGGTGGCCTGTGCCTGTTCGGGCGTGGCCGTCTTGCCGGTTCCGATCGCCCAGACTGGTTCGTAGGCGATGATGATGTGCTCCATCTCACGCTGGCCAACATCCGCCAGCCCCGTGCGGATCTGGCGTTGGTTGACCTCATCGGTCTGGCCGGCCTCACGTTGGTCGAGGGTTTCGCCCACGCAGAGCACGCACGTCAGCCCGCCCGCGATGATCGCCCGCACCTTGGCGTTGATCAGCTCATCGCTTTCGCCGATGACGTGTCGGCGTTCGGAATGCCCGGCTAGCACATGCGAGCAGCCGCAATCGCTGACCATCGCCACGCTGATCTCACCCGTGTAGGCGCCGTCCGGCTGGTGAAAGACATTCTGGGCGCCGATCTTCGTCGAGGTCGAACGCGAGCGGAAGATGCTCGAGACCGTCAGCAGATACGGCGCGGGCGGAAAGACCGCCAGTTCGACAGCGCTGTGGATCGACTCGCACGCATCGACCACGCCCCGCGCCAGTGAGCTGGCGCTCTCGGCGTTGGTGTTCATCTTCCAGTTGCCGCCGACAAACGGCCTGCGTTCACGCATGGTCACGGTCCTCCATCAAGCCTCAACTCAGCACGTCGGCCCGGCGCCTCGAATGGCATCGGACATCTCGAAGTTCTTGTCGTTGGCCCTGAATTTCTTGGCCAGTTCGGTCGCCTTGGCGTCATACGCCGAGCCATCCGTCCAGGTGGCGCGGGGCATGAGGACCTCGCTCGGAACATTGGGCACCGCGGTCGGGATGTGCAAGCCGAAGATGGGGTCGGTCTCTGTGGGGACCTTGGAGAGCGAGCCGTCGAGGATGGCCGTCACCATGGCGCGTGTGTATTTCAGGCTGAATCGCTTGCCCGTGCCATAGGGCCCGCCCGTCCAGCCGGTGTTGAGCAGCCAGACATTGGCGCCGTGCTTCTCGATCCGATCGGCGAGCATTGTGGCGTATTCGACCGGCTGGCGGGGCATGAAGGGCCCGCCGAAGCATGGGCTGAAGTTCGGCACCGGGTCCGTCACGCCGGCCTCCGTCCCCGCCAGCTTCGATGTGTACCCGTTGATGAAGTAGTACATCGCCTGCTCGGGCGAGAGTTTGCTCACGGGTGGCAGCACGCCGAAGGCATCCGCCGTCAGGAAAATCACGTTCTTCGGATGACCGCCGATGCTCGGGATGGCCGCGTTGGGGATGTAATCCACCGGATAGGTGACGCGCGTGTTCTCCGTCAGCGAGCTGTCGTCATAATCCGGCGTGCGGTCCTCGCGGAGCACCACGTTTTCCAGCACCGAGCCGAACTTGATCGCGGCAAAGATCTCGGGCTCGGTCTCCGGCGAGAGCTTGATGCACTTGGCGTAGCACCCGCCCTCGAAGTTGAAGACACCGCTCGGCCCCCAGCCGTGCTCGTCATCACCAATCAGCGAGCGATTCGGGTCGGCGCTGAGCGTGGTCTTGCCCGTGCCCGAGAGCCCGAAGAAGATCGCGACATTGCTCGGGTCCTTCTTGTCGACGTTGGCCGAGCAGTGCATCGGGAAGACGCCCTGTTCCGGCATGTCGAAATTCATGGCGTAGAAGATGCTTTTTTTGATTTCGCCGGCATATTCGGTGCCGAGGATGACGACAGTTTTCTTTTCGAGCGATTGGGCGATGAGCACGCCGCCCTCGTGCCCGACGAGCTTCTGCTCCTCCTCGGTGAGTGTGTGCCTGCCGGCGTTGAGGATGGTCCAGTCGTGGGTCCACGTTGCATTCTCGCCGGCCGCCTTTGAGCCCTGCTTGATGAACAGCGTGCTGGCGAAGAGCGCGTGCCACGCCTGCTCACAGACGACGCGCACGCCGAGGCGGTGCGTCGGGTCCGCTCCGGCGAACCCCTCGAACACGAACTTCTCGTCCTGCTTGTTCAGATAATCGACCGCGATCTGCTCGGCGGCTGCGAACTGCTCCGTGGTCATGGGCCGGTTCACATTGCCCCACCAGATTTTGTCGTGGATGCCGGCGGTGTCTTCGAGCAGCTTGTCCTTCGGGCATCGGCCGGTGTATTTGCCCGTGGTGCACACAAGCGCGCCGTTGGCGGCCAAGGTCCCCTCGCCGCGTTTGATCGCCAGTTCGATCAACTCGGCCGGCGAGAGATTCTTCAAGGTACGCGAGGTGGACAGGTCCAGACGTTCAAGCGCTCCAATCGACACGACAATTCTCCAAAGCTCGATTTTTTCCGAGGTCGACGACCATCGACCGGCTTTGTGACACTAGACCCCCGCATTCTCCCCGACCACGAGGCCCACGATTGACTGTTTCCCCCGGACGCTCCTAGCCTTGCCCGGAAGTCGGCCGGAAATAGGATCGGCCTCGGATGGTGGTCGTAGCTCAGTTGGTAGAGCACCAGGTTGTGGTCCTGGGGGTCGCGGGTTCAAGCCCCGTCGATCACCCTTCCCCTTTCCCATTTCAACGTTCTGTTCTCCGGTTGGCTCATGCCGCCCGTTCGCGATCGGTTTCAGACGACGCTTCGAGTTGCATGTCCGGCTCCAGCTCCGTCGGGATCGAGAGCTCCAGCGTCGTGCCCGAGGGCTCTGTTTCGACGAATATCGTCCCGTGCAGGGTCTCGGCGATCTGTTTGAGAAGCGCCAGACCGCACGGTGCCCCGCTCGGCTGATCTTCCGGCGTCGAGATCGGGCCGCCCACGACCCGGAGTGTCAACGCCTCGTCCGGGGTCTGCCCCCTGACCTCGGCCACCACCCGCATCTCACGGGCCGAGCATCGCGAGAGCGCCAGCGAGAGCAACTCGCTGCACGCCATG
>DRKT01000215.1 GCA_011053195.1 Phycisphaerales bacterium
ATGCCGACCGCATGATCCAGGTCTTCGTCAACCTCATCCGAAACGCTGTCGATGCCCAGCGAAACCGGCCCGAGGGCAACATCATCATCGAGGCCTCTCCGCTCGACCGCGAGGGCGCCCGCTGGTTCTCGATCTCCATCACGGACGCCGGCCCGGGCATCAAACCCGAACTCATCGAATCGCTCTTCGAGCCTTTCGTCTCGACCACGCTCGATTCCAGAGGCACCGGTCTCGGGCTTGCCGTCGCCGACGGCATCGTGCGCGAGCACGGCGGCGTCATCCTCGCCCACAACCGAACCGACACCACCGGCGCCATCTTCGAGATCCTCCTCCCCATATCCGCCCCCACAGCGCAGCACACACCGGGCGATACACTGCCCCACCCGCCCGCGGAGCCGACCGATGTCTGAAAGCCATCCCGACACACCGCCCGTGCTCGACATCCTCGTGATCGACGACGATTCGGATTTCCTCGAGTTTGTCTCGGTGCTGCTGGAAGACCGGGGTCATACCGTGCGCACCGCCGGTGCCGCCCCGGACTGCATCACACGCTGCGAGGATCGCCTGCCCGATGTCGTCCTGCTCGATATGCACATGGGCCACCACAGCGGCGAGCAGGTACTCGAACAACTCCACGAACGCTGGCCGAAGCTCTGCGTCATCATCGTCACCGGCTACCCATCCATGGACACCATGCGCAATACCTTCAAACGAGATGCCTTCGACTACCTCGCCAAACCGTTCTCCGTCGAACAGCTTGAGAACGTCCTGAAGCAAGCCGCCGAGACCTTTGCCCTCGGGCTCAGACCACAGGATCGGCTCCGACAGCAACTCGGCCAGCGGATCAGAATGGACCGCGCCGACCGAAAATGGACACTCAAAGAACTCAGCGAACACTCCGGCATCAGCGTCAGCCAACTCAGCTCCATCGAGCGAGGCACCCATCTGCCGAGCCTCGATTCACTCCTGCTCATCGCCGAAGCGCTGAACGCCCGTCCATCGCGCTGGCTCGCCGATGCCGGGTTCTAACCCGTTTTCGAGTGGTCGGTTGCCGGCGATTCTCCACTCTCCATCGCCGCGGCCCCCATCGCCTCGAGCGCCCCCAACGCCCGGTCCGCCGATCGACGAAAGGCGTTATACGGAAACAACACCACCAGCGCAATCACCAACCCGAAGGCGGTGGTGTAGAGCGCCTCGGAGATCCCCACCGCCATGGTCGCCGGGTCGGCGACCCGCTCAGCACTGCCCAGAAGCCCGAAGCTCTTGATGATGCCGGTGACCGTTCCCAGAATCCCGAGCATCGGGGCCGCTGTGATCGTGGTCGAGAGGAACGGCAAAAAGCGTTCCAGTCTCGGCCTGACCGTCTCGCCCGCGAGCATCACCGCGCTCTCACCAACGGAACCTCCACGCCCACCCGCCTCGATCAGTGTCGAGACAAACACACCCAGAATCCCGTCACCATCGCGTCTGGCCAGCGAGCGTTCATCATTCCGGCGGAGTGCCGACGCCAAGGCCGCGATTCGCTCGGGCTTCATGGACTTCCTGAGCGAGGCGAAGAAAATCGCCCGCTCAAAACACAGCCCGATCGCCACCACGCTCAGCACCGACAGCGGCCAAGCCACCCATCCCGTGGCCCGAAACATCTCCACAGCCTGTTCGATCGTCCCGGCCACGGTCGGATCGTACAGTCCACCGGCCCCCCGAGCCCACCCCCACCCAAGAAAGGACGCCACAGATCCCCAGACCAACCGAATCCATCCTGACCGTCCCCCTCACCGAGATCGAACGTAAACTGGCCGAACGGATCGACCACGCCGGCGCCGGCGGCGACCTCTCGGACGGGCTCGCCGAGGCCATGCGCTACGCCGTACTCGGTGGCGGCAAGCGGATCAGGCCCCTGCTGGTCTGGTTCTCGTGTCAGGCCTTCGGAGGCGAGCCAACCCGCGCCCTGCCCGCAGCCGCTGCGGTCGAGTTCGTCCACGCCTTCAGCCTGGTCCATGATGATCTGCCCGCGATGGACAACGACGACCTGCGCCGGGGCCGACCCACACTGCACATCCACGCCGGGCAGGCGATGGCGATCCTCGCTGGCGATGCGCTGCTCAGCCTTGCCTATGACACACTCGCTCGCGCCGGGTTGGATTCCAACACCGAGATCGCGCTGATCCGAGAACTGGCGACGGGATGCGCCGGGATGATCTCGGGACAGGTCTTCGACACGCTGCCCGGGGTGGACCCGCCGATCGACTCGCGCGCGGCGCTCGAACGCATCCACCGCAACAAGACGGGCGCCCTGATCCGGGCAGCCTGCCGGATGGGTGCGATCTGTGCCGGTGCCAACACCGAGGCCATGCACGCCATCACCGCCTACGCCGATTCGATCGGCCTGATGTTCCAGGCGGTCGATGATCTTCTGGATGTCGAACAACCGACAGATCACACCGGCAAGCGCACAGGCAAGGACGCCGACGCCGGCAAGCTCACCTTCCCGGGGCTGCTCGGTGTCCAAGGCACGCGAGAGCAAGTCGAGGCTCTCCTCGGTCGGGCGATTGATGGAATCTCACCACTGGGCGCCCCGGCCGAGCCGTTGGTCCAGCTCGCCGAACAACTCGCCCGCAGGGACCGATAACCCATCCAACGCCGGTTCGCCCGCCGAGATACACTTCTTTCAATAGGGACTGAAACTGGGACGATCCGAGACCCAATCCGAACACCTGTGACAGCGACGGCGAACCGAGAACTCCACATCACGCGACCAACGGAACCGGAATGAACATTCTCAGCACGCTCAACACACCGGCCGACCTCAAGAAACTGCCCATCTCGGCCCTGCCCGATGTCGCCGAGCAGATCCGTACCGCGATCATCGAACAGGTCGCACAGTCCGGAGGCCACCTCGCGCCCAACCTCGGCGTCGTCGAACTCACCATCGCCTTGCACTACGTCTTCGACTTCGGGCACGATCGGCTCCTCTTCGATGTCGGGCACCAGTGCTATCCACACAAACTCATCACCGGGCGGTATCCGATGCTCGGCAACCTGCGCACGCGCCGAGGCATGGCCGGATTTCCCGAGCCCGATGAGAGCCCGTATGACCTGTTCAGCGTCGGACACGCCGGCACCGGCATATCGACCGCTGTCGGCATGGCGCGAGGCGACATGCTCAACGGACAGGCCTACGCAAGCAGAGCTAACCCCTCCGGCCGACGGGTCGTCACCCTCATCGGTGACGCCTCGATCGCCAACGGTCTGGCCATGGAAGGGCTCAACAACGCCGGCACACTCAAACGACAGTTCCTCGTCGTCCTCAACGACAACGGCATGAGCATCGCAAAGCCACAGGGCGCCCTGGCCCAGTATTTCGATCGCGTCAGACTCAGCCACACCTATACGGGACTGAAAAAATCCGCGGGCAAGATCCTCGAAAGCCTCCCCGGCGGCTCGCTCCTGCGCGATGCCTACCACCGCACGGGCGAAGCGACCAAGGCGGCCCTCGCTGAGAACTCGTGGTTCGAGCATTTCGGGCTCGTGACCGTCGGTCCCATCGACGGACACAACCTGGTGGAACTGATCGAGTTTCTGACCGAGGCCAGCGAGTTCGACCGTCCGATGGTGCTGCACGTCAAAACGGTCAAGGGCAAGGGGCTCGATGTCGCCGAGAACGATGCGACCACCTTCCACTCACCCAAACCCTTCACCGTCGAGCGTGACGAGGCAATGGGGTGCCGGGTCAGCATCCCATCCACCGGCCGATCGTTTACCTCCGCGTTTGCCGATGCGATGGTCGATGTGATGCAGCGCGATGAGCGTGTGGTCGCGTGTACCGCCGCGATGCCCGATGGCACCGGACTGACGGCCGCGATGCGGGCCTATCCCGACCGGACCTGGGACACGGGCATCTGCGAAAGCCACGCGATGGACATGATGGCGGGCCTGGCCCGGACCGGGCAGAGGCCGTTCTTTGCGGTCTACGCGACCTTCTTCCAGCGGGCTTTCGATCAGGCGTTTCAGGAGGTGTCGCTTCAGGGTCTTCCGGTCCGGCTCTGTCTGGATCGCGCCGGGCTGGTCGGGGGCGATGGCGCGGTACACCATGGTTTCTGCGACACCGCATTGCTGCGCACGCTGCCGGACTCGGTCGTGATGGCCGCCATTGACGAGCCGAGCCTGCGGGCAAGCCTCGAATTCATGCGCACCTATGACGAGAGCATGACTTCGGTGCGGTATCCGCGCGATGATGTGTCGGCCGAACTCGCTGACCTCCAATGCCCCCCATTCGAACTCGGCAGGGCTCGCAACCTGACGCCCGAAATCAACATCGTCAACGATGCGCGGCCCGATGTCGCGGTGCTCGCCTTCGGAGCGCCGGCGATCGCGGCCCTGCAAGCGGCCCGGGATCTCGAACCAGACCTACGTGTCGCTGTGTTTGATGCGAGGTTTGCCAAGCCCGTCGATGCACCGCTGATCCGGGCGCTCATCTCGCGCGGAATCGCCATTGTGACCGTTGAGGAGCACAGCCCCATCGGCGGCTTCGGGTCCGCGGTGCTGGAATCGGCGCAGGAACAGGGGCTCGATACGTCACAGATTTCCCGTCTTGCCCTGCCCGACGGCTGGGTGCGTCAGGACAGCCGATCCAGCCAGCTCATCGAAACCGGGCTGGACCGAGCGGGCATCGCCCGTGCGATCCGATCGGCTGTCGAGGGAGAGACGCCCGTGGTCTCGACCGAAGTCGAGCCGAAGTCGACCAGATCGGCCGGTGCTTCGATCAATTCGGAGCCTGTATGATGGCGGATACGGGTCGGTCTGTGCTGCTGGTGGTCAACCGGGACAAGCCCGAGGCCGAACCCGTCACGCACCGACTGGTCGATGCGATCACCGCTCACGGCACATTGCTCGGCCAGATCGACGCGGGCAACGGATCGCTCCCGGAGATCGCTGAGGATGCGGATCTGATCGTGGTACTCGGCGGCGACGGGACGCTTCTGGGCGAAGGACGGCGGTTCGCGGGGTTGGATGTTCCGCTGCTTGGTGTCAATCTCGGCCGACTCGGTTTCCTGGCGGAGTTCGATGTCGGTGAGGTCGAGCAGCAGGCCGCTGTGTTGTTCGGCTCCGGGCCGCTGGTCAGACGCGACATGCCGATGCTGTGCGCCGAGATGATCGAACCCGACGGCACGGCCCGCATGGTTGGCATCGCCATGAACGAAGCCGTCATCACCGCGGGCCCGCCTTACCGCGTGATCGAGCTGAGCATCTCGATCGATGGCTCAATCGGCCCGGTGGTGCGGGGCGATGGGCTGATCCTTTCGACAGCGCTCGGCTCGACAGCGTACACCGTCTCCGCGGGCGGCCCGATCGTGCATCCGGGCACCGATGCGTTTGTTATCACGCCGATCGCGGCGCATTCGCTTGCGTTTCGACCGATCGTCATCCCGGCAAGTTGCACGGTTGAACTCGATCTCGTTCGATTGAATGACGACGGCCGGTCCGGCGGCACAACGCTGGTGCTCGATGGTCAGAACCACGAACGGATCTACGCGGGCCAGCGGGTCAGGCTGAGGCGACACAACAAGAGCATCACGCTGATCGACAACCCGAACGGGTCATACTGGCGCACGCTGATCGACAAACTCCACTGGGCCAAACCGCCGGCAATCTCCGGTGATCGGCAGGCTTGAAGATTCCGGTCAGTCCGTCGCGGGGCGCGAGAGACCCTCGATCAACGCCCCGTCTTTTCGAAAGAGCGCCCGCAGCCCGCTGGACATGTCAATCACCATGCCCAGCAGCAATGGAACGAGCAGAAGCGTAAAGACTGTTGAAACCAGGAGTCCCCCAACGACCACGGAGCCGAGGCCCCGGTACATCTCCGAGCCGGAGCCGGGCATGAGTATCAGCGGCAACATGCCCCCGATCGAGGTGAGCGTGCTCATGAAAATCGGCCGAACTCGGGTGCGCACACTCTCGGCGATGGCCTCGGCCGGCGGAAGCGGGGGCTGGTGGACCCCATCACCATCGGAGATGCCTTTCATGAAATTAAGCGATTGATGAACAATCAGGATGGCATTGTTGACCACCACGCCGATCAGAATGACAAAGCCAAGCATCGTGAGCACGTCGAACTGCTGCGTCGCGATGAGCGGGTCGGCTGCGGTTGCGCGATGGACAATCGACAGGCCGGCAAAGCCCCCCACAACCGCCAGGGGCACGCTGAACATGATCACGAACGGATACAAAAAACTCTCGAACAGCGCGCACATCAGCAGGTAGGTGACGAGCAGCGCCCACACGAACCGGGCCAGCATCAGTTGCGGCATCTCGACGAGCCCAAAGATCGCAGCCCCGAGCCCCAAGAGCAGGATCAGCGCCCCGATCCCGCCATAGGTGTATGTCGCCCGTCCTGATTGAACAGTCCGCACAAAGCCGAACAGGGCGAGCAGCACGCCAATGGCGGCCAATCCAAATGCCATTTTCTCAGCCAATCCGGATGACGTGGGCGGCGTCTGGCCTGTGACAGGCTTACCGAACAGGGCCTGTCTGACCTCGTCGAGCTTTGCCGCGGTGCCCTGCATCCGGACGCGCATGGTCCGGTCAATCAGCCCGGCCTGACGTGCCGGCTCGACGAACTCGCTCTGGATCTGTTTCATGACGGCTTGCAGACCCCTGCCCGGGGGCGGCGTCACCATCAGGCGAACCGCCGGCAGCTCCTCGACGCGGTGGATCGACTGGGGCGATGTGGCGCCGGACGCGCGGACGAGCGTGTCCAGCGGGACGCCCTGGCCGGCCGGGGTGGCGATGGGGATCGAGCCCATGTCGTCGATCGACC
>DRKT01000216.1 GCA_011053195.1 Phycisphaerales bacterium
AGGCAGTCGAGCCAGTGGTTGTCCGGCCGATCGGCGCGCAGCTTCCACTCGTCCACGGTCCGGCCTCGCCCCTCGGTGCGCACGCGGTACTCGCTGACGAGGTGCTCGGCCAGCATGCGGTGGTGTTCAGATTCATGGCCAAAGAGCGACAGACACCCGGGATCGCTCATGGCCACGCCGAGGCGGGCGTGGACGAAGCTCTTCCAGTAGTTGGTGTCGAAGAGGATGTGCCGTACCGCGCGCTTGCCGCCGAGCACCGGCACGCGCCAGTTCAGGCCGAGACGCTCGCCGGGCTTGCGCCGGTGTTCGCACAGCGGCACGCTGCTCGCGCCGACGTACCGCCCGTGGCACGGCATCACCACGCCCGCGTGAACACTCTGCCTGCAGAACTCGTACACGATGTCCGTCGAGGTGCCCCAGTTCGCATCGATCAGGCACCGCTCGATGTGCAGCTGGACGCCATCATCACGCCGCCAATGCCTTCCGATCGTCCTCGCGCACAGCCGCTCGAGCCCGGCGAAGATGGAGCCCTCGACGCCCGCGCGCGGCGAGGCCTGCGCCAGCGTGTGTTTGATCTCGCGCAGCGTAAAGTACGGGCTTTTCTGCTCCGGCTCGGTGCCGTAATCGATCACCACACCCGAGAAATCATCCTCCCACGCGGCGACAAGCCAGTACAGCGCCTTGCCCTGGATGTCGATCGCCATCGTCAGCCGCGAGCACGCGATCGGGACAAGCCCGCGCTCGTGGCCGCTGAGCTTGGCCGCGATCTGGTCGGCGCCAATGAGGTCGCTGTCCGACTCTTCTTCGATCAGCGGCTCGTTCTGGTACTCGGCAAAGAATGCGATGTCGTTCTGAAATTTCAGGTTCATCGCGTGCTGAATGGCGGAGAGCTCGTCGTGGTTGAAGCGCTCCGGCCAGGCGATCACCGCGCCCTCGTCCATCGCAACCCGGTGCTCGCGGTAGAACTCGGTCGCCGTGACGATCCCCGCGCCGCTGCGCAGCCCATCGGCCCGGATCTCGGCGTATCTCGCCCACAACGCCTCGTTCGTTGGGAACGCGTACACCATCTTCGTGCGTTCGCCCTGCCACTGCGGATGCAGATCTCGGTCGAGCAGCCGGTCGGCCATATCGCCCTCGCGCACGACCGTGAGCGTCATGAGCCCGGCGATCTTCTCGCCCGGGCCGCCGAGGCCGAGGATCGCGCCGGCCAGGATCCGCTCGCGCACCGCGCACTGCGATGGCGAGCGCGCGCTCATGTCCGTCTGCGGATCGTCGATCAGCACGAGCGATGGCCTGATCGGCGGGCCTTCCGGCGGCTTGAACTTCATCCCGCGCAGGCCCCCGGTGATCCCCGCGACGCGCATGACCGCGCCGGATGCGGCCGAGCCCGCGATCGTCGGCAGCACCAGCTCTCGCGCGGTCCACCCGATCAGCGTTTGCCGCCCGAGGTGCAGCTGCCCGCCGGCGCGCTGCGTGATGCCTTCGAGCATGCGAATCGGAATGCACACAGCCGGGAAATCCTCCGCGAGGATGTCGTTGTGCGCCAGCTCCGTCTTGATCGAATCGAGCATGCCCCCCGCGTGCTCCTCATCCGAGCCGATGAGCGCCACAAAGCGTCGGTGGCCGAAGAGCATCGCCCACAAACACGCTGTCTCGCAGAGGCTCGTCTTGCCGGACCCACGCGGCATGGCCATGGCATAGAGGCCGCCATCGAGGGTCACCTGCTCGATCTTGACGATTACTTTGAGGTGGTCATCCGACCAGGCCAGCGAGAATGTCTCTGGAAAATATGATTCACAGAAGTATTTGAAGTCCCGCTCGGCCCTTGATCGACGGCCAGGGTCGGCCACATCCGGCAGCTCCCCGATGTCGCGGCCGGAGAGGGAGATGGCGCGCGCCTCGCGGGCCTTGCGGTCGCGGTACGCCTCGTACGGGTCCAGCGGTTTCACCTCCGGCCCGGGCCTGTGCCGCTCGCCCACCAGCCACGCAACATAGCGCAGCAGATCGACCCGCTGCGGGTCGCTACCCGCCGCGATGCGCAGCCCCGCCCGCGTGCGGTGCCGACGCAGCTGTTGATCGCCGATGACTTCACCGATTGGCGTCGAGTTGAGCAGTTGGCACAGCTCGCTCGGCCTGAGTTGACGCGGATCTCGCTTTCGAGGTTCACTGGCCATTGGATGCTCCACCCGCCGCCATCTCCCGCACCAGCCACGCGGCGTAGTGCACGAGGTTGATCGTGCCACCGGCATTGGTCGGCGCGCCGGCCTCGATGTCCTGGTCGATTTGCGACGCATCGACGCGCACGCCGCCCGCCTTGGTGAGCAGCTTGGCCGCGTCCTCGACCGTCATCGCCGCAGGGTCCAGCCGTGGCGTTGCATCGGAACTCGGCGCGTGTTCGGGAGTCATGACGCGCCTCCCGGCATCACTTGCCCGCACGTTGCCCCGAGTCTGGAAGATTCTCGAAAACATCTGCAAATACAGGCCCAAATGCCTTGCATCATGCCCGTGTCCAGGGCTTCATGTGCTCCACGCGGGACGAATGCAAGCCCCCGAAAGAAACGGAGAATCGAACGATGACGACCAACGACCACACCCCGACGAACGAGAATGCCGAACTTGTCCCGCCATGC
>DRKT01000217.1 GCA_011053195.1 Phycisphaerales bacterium
ATCGCCCGGCTCTTCAAGCCGTTCCAGCAGGCCGAGCACTCCACCGAGACAGCGTTCGGTGGCACCGGGCTTGGGCTGGTCATCTCCAAACAGCTCGCCGAGCAACTCGGCGGCGACATCTTCGTCGAAAGCACGTTTGGATCGGGCAGCACGTTCACCATCACCATCGGGACGGGCGAAGTGATTGAAACGGAGCAGGCCGAGGAAGCCGAGGAAGACGTGGTGTGCCACGAGCCAAAGGAACCGGCCCAGCCGTTGTCACCCTGCCGGATTTTGCTTGCCGAGGACAGCGACGACAGCCGGAAGCTGCTGAAACACCTGCTCAAGCGCGCCGGAGCCGAGGTCGTTGCGGTTGCCGATGGTCGAGCCGCGGTTCAAGCTGTGACCAAGGCATCGGGCAAGAGGTTCGACCTTGTGATTCTGGACATGCACATGCCCGAGCTTGACGGCCCCGGTGCGGCTGCGGAACTCCGAACATTCGGTTGCACACTGCCCATCCTCGCGCTCACCGCGGCGACCGGCTCCGAAGAGCAGCACACCTGTCTCAAGGCCGGCTTCGATGACTTCGCCGGAAAGCCGATCACCAGCGATCGACTCATTTCGATCTGCCGCCGATGCATTGATGCCCATCGAGAACGTCGAGCCGCCTGAACACTCAACGCCCGTTCCGGGGTTTCCATTTCAGCAGCCGAAGCGAGTTGAGCACGACCACTACCGTCGAGCCCTCGTGCAGGACGACGGCCACCCCAAGATCGGCCAACCCCAACGCACCCAGCGGCGCCACGATCAGGATCACACCCAACGCAATCACCAGGTTCTGATTCACGATCGTGCGGGTCGTGCGCGCCAGAAGAACACCCTTGGCGAGCTGGCGGAGATCCGTGCCCATCAGCGCCACATCCGCCGTCTCCATCGCCACATCCGTGCCCGCGGCCCCCATCGCCACGCCCACATCCGCCCGCGCCAGCGGCGGCGCATCGTTCACACCATCGCCCACCATCACCACGGTGTGCCCGCCCTCACGCAGACGATCGATCTCGCGCAGCTTCTCATCCGGTAGCAGCCCCGCATGGACATCCTCGATTCCGACGGCTTGCCCGATCACCCCGGCGGCCCCCGTGTGGTCGCCCGTCAACAAGGCCAGACGCGAGATCCCGATCGACTTGAGTTCGGCGATCGCCTCGCCGCTGCTCGGTCTGATCGCATCGGCGATCTCGATGAACCCGAGCACGCGATCATCCGCCCGGACCCACACCGTGGTCGAGCCCTGCTCAAAGGCCCGGCGCTCGGCCTCGGCCAGCGCCGGCGGGCGCTGCGATTCTGCAAGCCGACCGACCGTCACCGATGATCCATCGACCATGCCCGAAACACCCACACCGACGCTCTGGCGCACATCGGTCGCGGCGGGTATGGACAGTTCCCTGGCTTGGGCGGCGCGAACAATGGCCTCGGCCAGTGGATGGGTCGCCTGCGATTCGACGGCTGCAGCAAGCCCGAGCATGGAATCAGGATCGACATCGCCCACAACCTGCACCGCCAGCACCTCGGGCCGACCCGAAGTCAGCGTGCCGGTCTTGTCAAACGCGAACGTGTCGGCGCGGGCCAGTGTGTCCAAATGCGCACCGCCCTTGATCAGCACGCCGAGCCTCGCCGATCGCGCCATCGCGCACAGCATCGCGGCGGGCGTCCCGATCGCCAGGGCGCATGGCGAAGCCCCGACCAGAAACGCCATCGCCCGATAGAACGATTCGCTCCAACTGAGCCAACCCACCAGTGCCGGGGCCACAACCAGCACCGGTGTCAGCGCCAGCACGATGGGGACGTAGATCCGCTCGACACGCTCCGTGAAACGCTCGGTCTTCGATTTCTCGGCCTGTGCATCCTCAACAAGGCGCATGATCTTGGCCAGTGTGCTCTCGCCGGCTGCCCGGGTGGCGCGAATGACCAGCGGTCCCTCGCCATTGAGCATCCCGGCGAGCACCTCATCGCCCGGCCCCTTGTCGACGGGAACGGGTTCACCCGTGACGGGGGACTGGTCGACCGCGGATGTGCCATGGACGATGACTCCATCAAGCGGGATGCGCTCGAACGGGCGCAGCGTAATGTGCGCACCGGGCGAAATCTCCTCGAGCGGGACCTCGTGCGGCTCGCCCTGGTCGTCCAGCACGCGCGCCGACTCGGGTGCAAGCTTGGCCAACGCTTCGACCGCCTGCTTGGCGCGCGCCATCGCGGCGTGTTCGCCCGCCGCTCCGAGCCCGAACAGGAACAGGAGGAACGCCCCTTCTTCGTATTGGTGCAGGAGTGTCGCGCCGAGAGCCGCAACAAACATGAGCACATCCACATTGACGCGCAGCCCCTTGAGAACGTCGAGCGCTTCGGGCGCCGTCTTGGTGCTGGCGAGGATCGCACTGGCAGCCAACAGCACCAGGCGAAGGGCATCCGGGCCACCAAGCCAGTGCGTTGTCGCTCCGGCCAGCAGGAGCAACCCCGCAATGGCCACGCGGGACAGATCCCGCTCGCGCCGCATCAATGCGATCAACGAGTCGAAAGCTGCACCGATCACGCCGAATCGGCCACGACCCGGCAGAAGACTCGGCCCGGTGACGGGCTCGAGCACCGCATCGGCAAGCGAGAGCCGGCACGGCGTGCCTTCCAGCGCCAGAGCCGTCTCGTGCAGCGGACACCGGCCCCGAGGAAACTGAAGGATCAGTTCCCGGGAGGGCCAGTCGATCATGGCATCAAGATTCGCCCGCCGGAGTCGTCGGTCGATCCGACGCGCATCGATCCTCGTATCCAGGCAGGAGATCGGAATCCGGAGTCGGGCCGATTCTGAATCCTCCGGCACATGCCCCGTCACCTCGGCGCTGCGACGCTCGATCCAGCGCATCACGCATGAATCGCATGTCTCGCTCTCCGGTGCGCAGCCCTCGGGCATCTGCACCCGCAGCACCGGCAGGCTGAGCGAGGCTGATCCATCATGTGACAAGGCTTCTTCCGGTGTGTCCATCCGGCGATCGTACTCAGAAAACCAGCAGCCAGCCGAGTGTCCAGACAAAGCCGAAAGCCATCGCGATCGCGGTATACCCCACGATGTCGCGGGCCTTGGCGCCGGTGATCGCCAGCAGCGGCAGCGCCCAGAAGGGCTGGAGCATGTTGGTCAGCTCATCCCCATACGCCAGCGCCATGACCATCTTCGGCATCGGGACGCCCGCATCGAGCGCACTCTGAATCACAATCGGTCCCTGCACGCCCCATTGGCCGCCGCCCGAGGGTACGAACAGGTTGACCACGCCGGCGCTCACACAGGTCGTCAGTGGCAAGGTCGTCGGCGATCCCCGGCCGAGCAGCGACGCCAGCTCCGCCGTCAGCCCGCTGGCGTGCATCATGCCCATGATCCCGGCGTACAGCGGGAACTGGATGATGATTCCCGCGCACCCGCGAGCCCCATCCTCGACCGCCGAAAGGAATGACCGGGGCGATCGGTGCAGGAGCAGCCCGAGCATCAGCATGGTCAGGTTGACCGAGTTGGGCGTGAGCGTGCGGATGCCGCTGGCGCCCTCGGCCGGGAAGTAATACCGCCACGCCCAGACCGCGATCATCGCGGCCAAAAGAAGATTCACAATCGGCGTCTCTTCAAGAATCCTCGGGATGATCGGCGTCCGGTCGGTTTCATCGGCGCCATCGCCCGGCGCCGGTGTGGATGGCGCCGATTCACCAGACTTGGGCATGAGCATTGCAAAGATCACCGGCACCAGCACCACCATCCCGCCCGTGATGACCAGATTCATCGGGCTCAGGATGGTTCGGGTGATCGGGATGGGATCAAGGTGAACATCGGGCGGCAGCACGTCGGCGATCTGGGCCGCGGTCGAGACCTTGAGCGGCGCCGTCCCGCTGAAACCGCCGTGCCAGACCATCAGCCCGACATACCCGGCCGCCACGAGCACGGGGTAGTGGTAGGGGATGTTCCGCCGGGAAAGTGATCGACCGACATCGCGCGCCATCAGAGCGCCGGCGATGAGCCCAAGCCCCCAGTTAAGTGTCCCGAGCGAGGCTGCCACGAACGCAACCAGAGCCGCCGCCTGTGCTCCGGTTTGTGGAAGATCCGCAAGTTTGCGCAGAACCAGCGCCACCGGCCCCGCAGCAGCCAGCGCGTGCCCCGTCACCAGGATCAGACACATCTGCATCGAAAATCCAAGAAACTTCCAGATCCCGTTGCTGGGATCGGCCCAGTCGTCGATGAGCTGTACCGGTGTGGTATCGGTGGTTACCAAGGCGAGAACAAAGGTGAAAGCCGTCAGGAGCACCGCGATCACAAAGGGGTCCGGCGCGGTGGCCCGGAAGGCGGCTGCAATGCGTTGTCCGACGGTCGCCAGCATGGTGGCAATATATCGGCTCGGCAGACCGGGCGCCGACCCGGGTTTGCCGGGCATGAACCGATGTGGGGCGCCGGGCAGGGTGCTTGGGTGGATCGGTCGTGCTACAACTGACCCATGGACCGACTCGGCGAGCGCCCACTTGTTGACCTTCTGGCTTGTCTCGGCTCACGCGAGCCCGTGCCCGGTGGTGGGGCTGCAGCCGCGATGACCGGCGCCATCGCCGCTTCGCTCGCCTCGATGGTCGTTGCCTACTCCATCGGGCCGGAACGACTCGAAACGCACCGTGATGAACTCCAGGCCATGGCATCGCGGCTCTCGGCGACGCAGGAACTCATGCTCGGGCTCGCCGATGACGACGCAAAGGCCTATGCCGAACTGAACGGGTTGTGGCGGCTGCCGAAGGACGACCAGCATCGGCTCCGGGCGTGGCCCGGGGCGCTGGACGCCGCGATCCGCGTGCCGAGGTCGATCATGGAATCGGCGCTCGATCTGCTCCGGCACGTCGAACCGCTGGTGGCGATCTGCAACGAGCATCTACTCAGCGATTTGGCATCATCGGCAGCGATCGCCGAGGCCGCCGCGCGCGCCGCGGGGCAGAATGTGCGTGTCAATGCGAACATGCATAAAGACACCACTCGACGTTCCGATCTTCTCGATGAGGTATTGCGCGCGGCCGATGAAGCCCGGGCGTTGTCCAGCCGGATCGAGCGGGCGTGCGCCGAGCGGGCATCAGGAGCCGGGGCATGAGCCGGGGCGAGCGCACAGAATGGTTCGACCGCGTCGGCGTGCGCGCGGGCCGGGGCGATGCCGAGGCCTCCGATCACGGGCTGCGCTTTGAATGCTCGCAGTGTGGCCATTGCTGCACGGGTGCGGAGGGCTACGTCAACTTCACCGATCAGGAAGCCGAGGCAATGGCGCGTGAACTCGGCATCACGCTCGACGAATTTCTGCGGGACTACACGCACGACACGCCCGAGGGCCGATCGCTCACGGAACGCCCGACCGAGCACGGCTTCGATTGCATCTTTCTCGACCGTGAAACCTCGCCGGGCCGGGCGCTGTGTCGGGTCTACCGCTGCCGACCGACCCAGTGCCGGACGTGGCCCTTCTGGGCGTCAAATCTGTCGAGCGAGCACGCGTGGCGTCGGGCCGCGATCGAGTGCCCGGGGATCGACCGTGGCCCGAAGGTGATCCCGCCCGAGCAGATCCGCATCAGCCGGGCCGCGGTGAAGATGTGACCAGCGATGCGGATCTGTGCCGGGTTTGGCTCGAGGCCTTGCGCGATGAGCGTCTTGTTGCCGAGCTCGGATCAATCTATGCAGACATCGAATCACAGGTGCTCGATCGCGAACCGGTCTGTACCGCTTCAGGTCGGTGCTGCCACTTTGAACGGTTCGGGCATCGGCTGTATGTGACGGGGCTCGAAGCTGCGTACGCGCTCGATCGCCGGCCGAAGTCACGCTCAGCCGAATGTGCGCAGATTCAGAACGCATCAGACGCCGGGACGTGTCCGTTTCAGGTCGGTCGACTCTGCGGCATCCACCCCGTTCGTCCGGCCGGCTGTCGTGTTTTCTTCTGTGATGACTCTGCAGCGCTCTGGGTCAACGCGCTCGCCGAGGTCGCGTGTGATCGCATCAAAGCGGTTCACGATCGTTTCGAGATCGAATACCGGTACATGGAGTGGCGTGCGATGCTCGGGATGTTTGCGCAGACGGGTGTGGCAACCGAGCCGAAATTGCCGGTTGTTTTCGAGCCGGCGGACCCGTTTGTGCCGCTCAGCGTCCGCCGCGAAGGCCCATCTTCAGGCGGATGAGTCTGGCCAGGGCCTTGCCATCCGGTTTGGTCGAAGATTCCAGTTTCGGTGCTCGCGTGAACAGCCCAGCCAGAGCGCCGCGCAAAGCCGCCCAGTGCTTGACGGGCGAGAAGCCTGCGAGTTTGTGCGCCCAGAGCCATCCGAGCAGGATGGCCAGCAGTCCCGACCCGCGCCGGCCGTGGCGTTTACAGAGCCAGACCCAGTTCCGCGTCGAGCGGAAAAGCCACGGCGCGGTCTTGGTTTTGCTGATCGGCGAGTCATGCCAGACGTGCAGGTCCGGCGTGAACATGACCTCATACCCCGCGCCGAGCAGTTTGAGCGCCAGGTCCGTGTCGTTGCGGTAGAGGAAGTAGCCCGACTCGTACCCGCCGACCGCATCCCACGCGCTCCGGCGGATGATGTTGCCCGAGCCCATGTCCGGCCAGCGGGGCAGGCGCGAGGCGATGCGCTCGAAAGGCCATTCGTGCTCGTTGGTTCGTGGGTGCTGACGATGAAGCATGATGCCCGCAACATCGGGGCGCTCGGCAAGCAGATCAAGTGCGCCCGCGAGCGCACCGGGGTTCGGCCAGGCATCATCGTCAAGGATCAACACCGCATCGCCGGTCGAAGCCTCGACGCCGCGATTAAACCCCTCGACGCCGAGGTTCGCCCCGGTCGGGATAACCTTGACGCGCTCGAATTCTCGCCGAACCCGTGTCGGTGTGCCGTCGGTCGAGGCGTTGTCAACGACGATGATCTCGCTTTGGGCGCCGACTTCGTCCTGTTCGAGCATGGCCAGCGTGTGCAGGAGCTGGTCGATGCGGTTGCGCGTCAGGATGATGATCGACAGGCTGGGCCTTTCTCCGGGTCGTGTGCTGGCGATCGGCTCGCTTGGCGGCGGCTCGGGCAATGACCAGGTCAGGCCAACAAGCGGGCGCACGCTGCGCGCAGCCGTGTTGAACAGCGAGGCCAGACGATCAACCGGCCTGACCCGATGGATGCGGAATCCCTGCGGCGAGACGATCAGCAGCACCCTCGCCGCAGCCCAGGCGTGCGGCGGGGCCTTGGCATTGACCACCGCGATCGCGTTCGATGATGTCACCAGCAGGCGCACAAACCCACGCACCATCTGCTTGAACGAGCGCGAGGGCATCGCTTCACGTCGGCGGGTCTCCAATCCCAACTCGCGCAGCAGCTTGCCCAACGCCGGTCGGCGATCCCGCGGCACCGGCGCATCGGTGTGAATCTCCGCGATGGCAGCAGCCGACGACGGCGCGCTGGGCACGATCGCCCGGATCGCCGGGTCCAGCGCGTGCCAGGGCCAGATCCGGCTGTGTCTCGTGCGATCCGGCGACGCCTTGCCGACCAACTGACCGGCGAGCGCATCATGCAGCCCGCGCAGGTGCAGTTCCGCCAGGTCATCGCACCCGATCATGGATTGCTCGAGCGCCAGCGCGACCTCGCGAAAGGCGCGCCTGAATCGCCCGAGCATCCCGACGCGCGCCTCGGCCGCCACGCCCACCCAGTTGCGAGCCTCGTAATAGCGCGCCCACGTCTTGAACCGATCAAACCGTGGATGCCGGCACCGCGCGCCGGTGGCGATCTCGAACCGGCCGGATGTCGCCTTGGCCAGCCGCAGACACCACAGCACATCGTCGGAATGAATGAACGTATCGGGCAGCAGGCCGACCCTGCGGACCGCATCGGCGCGGACGAGCGCACAGCAGGCGGCGATGTAGTCGATCGGCCCCCCGTCATCGTTCGGCATGGCCGCGACGAGCCGGCCCGATGCGCGGTCGATCCGTCCGCCGGTTTCGAACAGCTCGCCGGTCGCCGGATCGGCGATCTCCGGCCCGACCCCGACGATCCCTTTATCGCGCACGATGGCGCCGACCATCTTCTCGAAAGTGTCGGGTTCGAGGCGGACGTCGCTGTCGACCAGCCAGATGAAATCCGGGTCGTGGTCGGCGAGGCTGGCCCTGATCCCGGCATTGAAACCGCCGCTGCCGCCGGTGTTGGTCGGCAGGCGAAGAAACTCGACCGGGAACGGGACCTTGGCAGCAGCCTGGGCGATGGCCGATTGGGTCTGGATCGAGTTATCGGACCCATTGTCGACGATCAAGAGGGCCAGATCGGCGGTTTGGGCCTTGGTCGCCGCGAGATCACCGAGCAGAGCGATCAGATCGCCGGGACGGTTCCAGACCGGGACAACCCCCCGGACGGTGGGCCCGGTCTTGTCTGGCGGGTCTGACTGGCGGGGGGCATGATCGGTCATGGCTCTTGGCCGGATATCCTTGTGGCGGAGTCGCGGGGTCGGCCGCGCAGCGTAGCCAACCGGCCGGCCGCCCGTCGAAGTCTTTGGGAGCCTTGGGTATGAATCTGTTCCGAACGCATCGGCGCCGCACCGGCGACCGATCCACCTTTGAGCCGGCGATGTACGAGGAGCTCGAGTCCCGGGTCCTGCTCTCGACCATCTTCGCGGCCCCTCTTCCCGACCTCGCGGCGATGGACAACCCGGAGAACATCGTCGTTCGGTTCGAGACCAACGTGACCTCGGCCGCCGGGTTCAGCCATTTCGATATCGAGCTGTTCGTCGCCGACGCCGGCGACCCGGTCGCAACGGTGGACAACTTCCTGACCTATATCCGCGACGGGCAGTATGACAACGTGTTCTTCCATCGCTCGCAGGCGCTCTCGGGCAACCCGGACGAGCCGCCGGAGATCATCCAGGGCGGGCGCAACCGCTTCGACGATGCGACCGGGCAGGTGACAACGAACACGACCCGCGACCAGATCGACGACGAGATTGGGCGCGACAACACCGAACGCACCATCGCGATGGCCAAGACCAACGCGCCCAACAGCGCGAGCTCGCAGTTCTTCATCAACCTGATCGACAACACGGATGTACTCTCGCCGGCGAACCAGAACAACGGCGGGTTCCCCGTGTTCGGACGCATCCTCGATGATGTCTCGTGGGATGTCGTCCAGACCATCGCCGGGCTGAATATCGAGGATCTGAGCAGCGTGATCTCCGATCCGCAGTTCGGTGGCGGGTCGTTCGGGTCGGTGCCGGTGACGAGTTCATTCGACCCGAACGAACCGGTCTCCGCGGAGGACTTCGTGACGATCATCGACGCGGAAGTCATCAAGCCGCAGGGGACCGCGACATTCTTCGACCAGTCGGTGTTTCTCTCGGAAGGGTACCGAAACTTCCGGTCCGATGAGACGCTGACGGTCGTGAATACGAACAACAAATCCGTTGAATATCAAGCGATTCTGCGCTATGCGACGGGTCTGGACCGCGACCTCGTGGTCGATTTCGGGACACTCGAAGCGGGCGAGCGAAAGGAGATCAAGCTCAGCGGCTCCGGCGCCTCGGATCGTGTGATCGGGTTCATCCCGTACGCGATCGAGGTGAACACAGCCAGCGATGACCCGAACACCGTGCCGGTGAGCGCCACACTGACGCGCAGCGACTTCTCCGATCAGACGGCGGGGCTCGAGCCGTTCGCGGGCGAAGCGTTGTTCAACCCGCTCTCGATCTCGGATACCGATCGGCGGGATGATCTGATGACGTGGACGTTTGCCGATGGTGAGCGAGATGATGCGAATGTGGAAAATTTCATCACCTGGATGAATCTGACGGATGAGCCCGGTGAAGTGACGATCAAGTTTTTCTTCGAGGATCGCGAGCCGACGGAGCTGGTGACACCGAGAACGCTCGGCGCCTTTCGCCGGGGCGGTGTTGATCTGAAGGGCATCGGTGCGAGCGTGTTGCCCGAGGGCGCCTTCAGCGCGCAGGTGACCTCGACGGTGCCGATCGTGGCGTCGATGTCCACGTTCCGGCTGGATTCGACGGACACCACCAACACCGGGGCGGCCCTGACGATCGGGCTGGCGGGTCAGGCGGGGCCGATCGGGGCCTTGGCCGATGCGCGCCGGCCCGCCG
>DRKT01000218.1 GCA_011053195.1 Phycisphaerales bacterium
GAGAGTCTCTACGTCAGAATCAGCCCTTTGGATCAGCGGGGGGCCATCAACGGGCCAATCTCCCGGGTCGGGCCGGTCGCGCGCAGGCGCGAAAAACGCCCGTCAGGCGGTCTGCTGGCCTGTGTGCGCGCCATTGATGCTGTTCGTGGTGGTTGTCACGATCGGCATCGGGTCACTCGAACGCACGGCGCCGAGGTCCTGATGGACCTGGTCGATGGTGATGGTACGGAACTGGTGGATCACGCTCTCTGCTGCCCCGTCGATTGCGCGGTGCAGGTTGGCCAGCCCATCGCCCAGACTGACGATCTGCTCATCTTTGCGGGGCATGCGGATCTGTCCGACCGCGAGAATAACGTCGAGGATGGAGATCTCGTGCGGGTCTTTGTTGAGCGCATACCCGCCGCCGATGCCCCGCCGACCGGTGACGAGGTCCGTCGAGGCAAGCTGCTGCATGATCTTGGCGAGATAGGGCGTCGGGACGCCGGCCTGGTTGGCCAACTCACTCGCGGGCACCGGCCGACCATCGCGGGCAGCCAGTGTGCACACCGCACGCAACGCATATTCAGCGGTCTGGGTCAGCACGTCTTTACCTCCAAGACCGGTCGGGAAGAACCCCAAGCCGATCATTGTGGCAACACCCATCGCGCCCGGACTGTTCCACGAAAATGCCGTTTTTTTCCCAATGTCCCGAGCCGGACGTATTTTCGGACTTCGCCCGGGTTGAATCACCCGCCGCCCGGCATCACCCCATCAGGCGATCGACCTCCTTGAGGCTCTCGGGGGACTCGTCCTCAACGGGGACCGCCTCGATCAGCCGACGGATCACATCGTCCGGCTTGATCTGGTCCGCCTCGGCGTTGAAGTTCGTCAGCACGCGGTGGCGCAGCACGGGCAGAGCCGCCCGCTGAACGTGTCCGATGTCTGCGTGCGTCGAGCCGGACAGGATCGCCGACGCCTTGGCCGCCAGAATCAGGTTCTCGCTCGCCCGCGGGCCGGCTCCCCATCCCACATAGTCCTTGACGACCTGAGGCCGGTGGTCCTCTTCGCCCTCGCCCGGTTGGCGAGTCGCGCGCACCAGCCGCAGCGCGTACCGGATCACATGGTCCGCCACCGGCGCATGCCGCACGAGTTGCTGCATCGACAGGATCTCGCCGGCGCTCAGCACCGGATTGATCTCGACCTCGCCCTTGAACGAGCTCCGCCGGACGATCTCGAGTTCTTCCTCGGCACTCGGATACCCGATGCGGATCTGGTACATGAACCGATCGAGCTGGGCCTCGGGCAGGGCGTAGGTGCCCTCCTGCTCGATCGGGTTCTGCGTCGCCAGCACAAAGAACGGGCTCGGCAGGCTGTGCATCTGTCCGCCCGCGGTCACCTGCCCCTCCTGCATCGCCTCGAGCAGGGCCGCCTGCGTCTTGGGTGGGGTCCGGTTGATCTCATCCGCCAGGATCACGTTCGCAAAGATCGGGCCATGGATAAAGCACAGCGACCGCTGGCCCGTCGTCTTGTCCTCTTGAAACACCTCCGTGCCCGTGATGTCGCTCGGCATCAGGTCCGGCGTGAACTGGATCCGGCTGAAATCAAGGCTCAGCGTCCGCGCGATCGTCGAAATCAACAAGGTCTTGGCCAGTCCCGGCACACCCACCACCAGCGCATGCCCCCGGCTGAAGATGCAGACCAGCATCTCCTCGATCACGTCCTCCTGTCCGACGATGATCTTCCCGATCTCTGCCCGAAGCCGATCGTGTGCTTCGCTGATCCGTTGCAGTTCTTCCGGCTTGATCTCGCTCATCACACTCTCCACTTCGGGAACGTCAATTGCCCACACCCCTCTACCGACCAGCAGGCCGGGAGTGTGCGCCACCGGGAAAATTCGCCCAAGGTTCCGGTTCTTT
The DNA here is from genome assembly GCA_011053195.1 of Phycisphaerales bacterium. Classification (GTDB taxonomy): domain Bacteria; phylum Planctomycetota; class Phycisphaerae; order Phycisphaerales; family UBA1924. Next base: position 1,896 of record DRKT01000218.1, read on the forward strand.
CTATCGGTCGTCGACGGCCGAAGGCTCGTACGCAAGGTCCGGGGGACAGGCAAACAACCGAACAAGCCACACACAAACCGAACAAGTCAACTCGCGGGCGGTGGTTCTGGTCAGTCTGGGCTGACCCGGTCCCGTCGTCAGGCAGAAAGTGGCCTTGACCGGGTGGGAATGGCCTGAATCCGGGGCACCTTTCTGGTAGGCTGGACGGACCAACCGAAGGAAGGGTCGACCTGCCTGCGCCGAAATCATGCAGGTCGGCCTTGGTTGTGTGGAGTTATTAGAGGAGCAAAGCATGGTGCGTGCTGCATTGGTCGGTCTGGTCCGAGGAGTTTGCCTGTGTTCGGCGGTTGCGGGGTCGGCGATGGCCGGGCCCGAGCCCAGACCGATCCCGGTGACCGTGCCCGAGGTGCGCACGCTCTCGGTGACCTCGCTCGGCAACGTCTCGGACACGATGCCCGGCGGCTTTGTCGGCCGGGATGAATGCCAACTCGTCAGCACGCACACCGACGAACTCTTCACCGGCGGCACCTACATTGCGCAGGCCGGGTTCGTCGAGGGCGAGATCATGGCTGCCCAATACACCATCCCCGCGAGCAACTTCCCCATCAGGATCGACCTGCTCGAAGCGGTCTTCGGGACCGTCGGCACCTCGGTCGCGACCACGACCGAGTGGTCCGTGCTCGTCTGGGATGGCCCGCCGGACACCGGCATCCTCGTCGCGAGCTATTCGTCCGATGGCGTGATCCTGCCTCACATCGAAATTCCCCCAGGTCCAGCGCAGGCTGTCGACCTCGGGTTCTCGATTGATCCCGGCGACCCGAACCAGATTTTCATCAACAACGACAGCGGCACCAACACCTTCACCATCGGGTTCCGCATCGACAAACACAATGCCCAGTCCGGCAACGGCTGCACCACACCGCCCTCGCAGAACCTCAACGCCTTCCCATTCACTGATGCCACCGGCGTCGCTTCACAAACGGGCAACTGGATCAACGCCTTCGACTGCGGCCCCTTCGGCTGCCCGGCGGGATGGAGCACGTTCCAGAGCTTCCCCGCCCTGTGCACGCCCTCCGGCGACTGGATGCTCCGCGCCACGTGGACGAGCTTCACATGCGACACCATCACCGGCGCCTGCTGCGACGGAATGGCCACCTGCTTTGACCTCACCGCGGCCGAGTGCGCCACGCTCGGCGGCACCTACATGGGCGACGGGACCAACTGCACCACCACACAGTGCCCCATTCCAGAGGGCGCCTGCTGCCTCTCCAACGGCAACTGCCTCTCGCTCACGCAGGCCGACTGCGACATCCTCGCCGGCACGTGGCAGGGCGCCAACTCGCAGTGCAACGGCTCGCTCTGCCCGATCGGGGCCGCCTGCCTGCCCGACGGCACCTGCGTCGAAGGCGTCACCGAGCTCGAAGCCAATGCCCTCGGCGGCACATTTCTCGGCGTCGGCACCACATGCCAGGGCGCCAACTGTCCGCAGCCGACCGGCGCCTGCTGCATCACCACGACGCTCAACTGCCTGATTCTGTCCGAAGACGACTGCAATCTGATCCCCGATGCCGTCTGGCTCGGCGCCGGGACGATCTGTGATGGCGATGGCGACGGGCTGCCCGACGGCACCTGCATGCAGCCACCCGTCTGCCTGCCCGATGTCAACGCCGACGGCAACCTGACACCCGCCGACTTCACCGCGTGGATCTCCGCCTACAACGCCCAGGACCCGGCCGCGGATCAGAACCAGGACGGCCTGATCAACGGATCGGACTTCACCGCATGGATCGCCAATTACAACGCCGGCTGCTGAGCCGGTTGAGAGAAGGACCTGTTTCGACCATTTCACCAAGCGGTTTCCGGGGGGCCGCTCCATCCAGAGGAGTTTCACATGATTCTGATTCCAGCCTTGATGCTGATGGCAGGGACAACGCCCCAGCCGACCAACGCCGTGATTGACCAGCCTTACACAGCCGTCGCCGGCGATGTCCAGGGTGTCACCACGCTCACCGAGACGAGGGACCTGTTCGCCACGACGCACGGCATGCAGCACGTCGTGCTCAACGACTTCCCCCTGAACGAAGACATGCGCGTCATCCTCTCGCTCGACCAGCGGCAGGTGCTCGCCGACAACGTCGAACTCCGCCTGAACGAGAACGGTACTCTGGCCAGGCCCGATGTCGTCATCCTCGGCGGCAAGGTCGTGGGCGATCAGGATTCGACGGCCTACCTCGCCATGAGCGACGACATGACCGTCGGGTTCATCAACACCGCCGGCGAGCAGTGGATCATCAGCTCCGGCCCGTTCGGCGGCGGGAACGACACCGTCATCTTCAACGCGGCCGACCTGCCCGAAGGCGCCATCAACTGGTTCACCTACGCATGCGATGCGCTCGACGTCCCGGACGATGCCCGGACGCACGACGCCGATTCCAATTCCTACTCGATGCGCGGCACCGAGCCCTGCCGAGTCGCGGATGTCGCCATCGAAACCGATACCGAATTCCGCACGGCCCTGTTCGGGGGCGACGCAAACGCCGCCGCCAACTACGCCACCATGCTCGTCGGCGCTGTCAGCGAAATCTACGAGCGTGATATCAACACGATCCTGAATATCGCGTTCCTCCGAATCTGGACCTCGGCCGACCCGTGGAATCAGGGCGACACCATCTCGCAGCTCTTCCAGTTCCAGGACTACTGGGATGCCAACATGACCGGCGTGCAGCGGCATACCGCGCATTTCCTCTCGGGCCGGAGCCTCGGCGGCGGGGTCGCCTATATCGGCGGCCTGTGTGTCAACGGGTTTGATTACGCCCTCTCGGCCAACCTCAACGGGTTCTTCCCCTACCCGCTGACCAACGGCAGCAGCCAGAACTGGGACATCATGGTCACCTCGCACGAGTGGGGACACATGTTCGGCGCCCCGCACACACACGAGCAGGCGCCGCTGCCCAATATCGACAACTGCGGCAACGGGGACTGCTCGCAACTGCCCGGCACCATCATGAGCTACTGCCACCTCTGCGGTTCGGGCGTGGCCGACATCAACCTCAACTTCCACCCGCAGAACATCAACTCATGGATCTTTGCCTATCTGAATGATTCAGGCCAGTGGGCCGGCCAGGGCGCGACCTGCGACCTCACGGGCCACCCGCTCTGCAACGCCCCGGGCTGCCTGCCCGACGTCAACGGCGACGGGATCCTCGACTCCACGGACTTCACCGCCTGGATCGCCGCATTCAACGCCAACGACCCCGCGGCCGACCAGAACCTCGACGGCGTCATCGACCCGTCCGACTTCACCGCATGGATCGCCAACTTCAACGCCGGCTGCGGCGGCTGATCGGTCCAGCCCACCTCAGACCCAACCAACCGGGGACCCACGTCCCCGGTTTTTTCATGCCCACACGACACCGGCCGAGCTACAATGCCGCCGACCCGCGATGGGCCGCCGGAGAACGCCATGCCCTACACCCTCAAACCGGACCAAGGCTACGACGTCGATATCGAGACCACGCCCTATGTCGAGGGCATGGTCGATACCGGCGACCGGTGGACGCTCAACTTCGGACCCCAGCACCCCGCGACGCACACCACGCTCCGCCTCGTCCTCCAGCTCGACGGCGAACGGGTCGCCCGGTGTACGCCCCACATCGGCTACCTCCACTCCGGCTTCGAAAAAATCGCCGAGGTCATGGACTACAACCAGTACGTCGCCATCACCAGCCGGATGAACTACCTCAGCCCGATCTCCAACGACATCTGCTGGCATGGCGCGGTTGAAAAACTTTTCGGCATCGACATCACGCCCCGCTGCAAGGTCCTGCGCACCATCATGGCCGAGCTCGGACGAATCCAGGACCACCTCCTCTGCGTCGGGGCAGCCGCGCTGGACCTCGGCGCCTTCACCGGCTTCCTCTATACCTTCAACCCGCGCGAAAAAATCTACGACATCTGCGACTACATCTCCGGCCAACGCTTCCACCCGGACTGGACCCGCGTCGGCGGCGCCATGAAGGAAATCCCCGACGAGAGTGTCTTCAAGACCATGGTCAAGGAGTTCGTCAACGACGACATGGTTCAGGCCATCGAAGACCTTGAAAGCCTCGTCAAGCGCAACCGCATCTTCATCGACCGAACACGGGGCATCGGCGTCATCTCCAAAGAGGATGCCATCAACTGGTCGCTCTCGGGCCCGCTGGCCCGGGCCTCGGGCGTTCGGCGCGACCTGCGCAAGGACGAGCCCTACCTCTGTTATGCGGACAACTGGGACGGCGCCGGCGCCAAGGCCGTCGAGTTCAGCGTCCCGCTGGCGGAGGAGGGCGATGTGTATTCACGCTTCCTCGTCCGACTTGAAGAAATCCGTCAGTCCCGCCGGATCATCAACCAGCTCATCGACGATATCCCCGAGGGCCCGCTCGACGCCTTCCCCGACAGCAAAATGACCAAGCCGCCCAAGGGCGATGTCTACGGCTCGATCGAGGGGCTCATCCAGCACTTCGAGCTCATCATGAGCAACCGCGGCTGGAAACCGCCCGTCGCCGAGGCCTACGGCGCGCAGGAAACCGCCAACGGCGAACTGGGCTACTACATCGTCTCCGACGGCTCCAACCGCCCCTGGCGCGTCAAAACCCGCCCGCCGAGCTTCATCAACTACGCAACCATGGCCAAGATGATCGAGGGCCACATGCTCGCGGACATTGTCGCGGTCCTCGGCTCGATCAACGTCGTCGCGGCGGAACTGGATCGGTGACATCCCGGTTCTCGATTGTCCGTCCGTTCCGATCATCGGGCGTCTGGTGTGTATCTTGTTCGCTGCAACCGTAACGCATGCAGGGTCGGCGCGTAGTACGAGGTGAAAGGCTTTCGCCGGGAGAACTCAACACGGATGATCTCCCCGAATCTACACAGCCCAGAAGGCCCCCGGCGTCTCGAAGGCCTTGACATTGCCCGGTGCATCGCGTTTCTGGGCATGGTGGTGGTCAACTTCCGCGTGGTTGTTGCACCCGCGGATCAGACGCCGAGGTGGATTGATGTCTGTGTATCGTCGCTCGAGGGTCGAGCCGCCGCCCTGTTTGTGATGCTCGCGGGCATCGGGCTTGGTCTTGCCTCAGACCGGCACGGCATCGGGTTCCGGCGGACGCTGCTCAAACGCGCTGCATTTCTCATGGTCATCGGACTGCTCAACAGTCTCGTCTTTCCCGCCGACATCCTCCACTACTACGCGGTGTACTTTCTCATCGGGGCCGCGTGCATCCGACTCCCGGCCGTGGCACTCTGGGCGCTTTCGGCCGGAATCGTTCTGCTGTTTCCGATGTTGCTGTTCATCTTCGACTACGAGAAACATTGGGACTGGTCAACGCTCAGCTACGAGGGCTTCTGGACGTTCGACGGATTCGTGCGAAACCTTCTCTACAACGGGTGGCACCCGGCGATCCCGTGGAGTGCCTTCGTGCTCGCGGGAATGGCGATCTCACGTCTCAGACTCGATAGAAGACGCACCCAACTGGTGCTTCTGGTTGTGAGCGCATCGGTCGCCGCGGGGACCGAGTTCGGCGCGGCAGCGCTCCAGCACGCGGTCCCTGATGAATACCGTGAACTGCGAGACGCCTTCCTCACCACGTCGGTCATCCCGCCGACCCCGCTCTACATGATCGCATCGGCGGCAACCGCGATGGCCTGCGTGGGTGCGGTCTTGCTGATGACACCATGGCTCCATCGGCTGCACATAGCGCGACTCTTCGCCCGGACAGGCCGGCAGACGTTGACCCTCTACATCGCCCACATCCTTCTCGGTATGGGTGTGCTTGACTATCTTGGAAAGCTCGAATCGGGCGACCTGACCTATGCCTTCAACGCCGCAGCCGTATTCTGCATCCTCTCGATCATCTCGAGCAACATCTGGGCGATTCGGTTTCGACACGGACCACTGGAATGGCTCATGCGACGGATGTCCATGACATAGATTGCAGCCCGATCTCCGCGCGGCGACCGGCCGCCGCGGCTCCGATGCGCGGACGCCAAAGAATCAACGGATCTGATCCGGCAGGGCGTGCGCCTCAACCCCGCTTGCCCATCACCCACCCGATGATCGCCACGAGAACCGTCACGCCCGCAGCCGCGAGGACCGCGATCGGGACTTCGCCCACGCCGATGTCCATCGTCCCGCCGAGCTGTTCGATGATCATCGTGCCCGCGTGGTTCATCAGGCCGAAGATCACGACCGCGCCGACGAAAAGCATGGTCAGGGCGATCCCGAAGGCCGCCCCGCCGACGAGCCCGGAGCCCGAGCCGTCGTACGCTTCCTGGAAGGCCATCATGGGGACCGCCTGGGCAAGGTCGGCCTCGCCGCCGGTGGGGGATTCAAAGAGCGCTTCGCCCTCGTCCGGTGCGACACCCGCGTCGCCGCCCTCGTCTCCGCCATAGCCCTCGTCGAGCAGATCGACCCCGAGCGAGGTGTCGTCGCCCTCGCGGGTCAGGTCGAGCAGGCCCGAGCCCGAGCCCGCGGAATCCATGAGCGGCTCGGGCTCGCCGATCGCCGGCGTTTCAGTGATCAGCGTGGCGTCCGAAGCGTCCACCTCGTCCAGGCCGTCGTCGAAGATGCTGATGCCGGTTTGATCTTTCGGGCTTTCAACTTCCATCCCCGTGCCCGAGGCCTCGCTGGCGAGGCTGATGATGCTTGAGCCCATCACGCCCGAGCCGAGTCCCGTGCCCATGCCGGAGCCGAGGTCATTGCCCGTGTCCGCGGGCGTGGCGCCGGAGGTGCTGCCCGGCTCCATGTCCGAGGTTGCCGAGTCCGTCAGACCGATGGACTCGCCCGCGCTGTCGCCGAGCCCGAAGGATCCACCGGCACTGTCTTCGAGCCCGATGATCAGGCTGTCGTGTCCGGTGTCGATGATGGGGTTGTCATCTTCCATAACGGAGTCGGAGAGACCGATCTCGCTGCCGCCGATGTCTTCGAGTTCGAGTTCGATCGCCGAGCCGCCGCCGGAGCCCTCGTTGCCCGCGAGCAGGTCGACCTGTTCACGCTTGACCACGAGCTCATCGCCGGATCGAAACTCGGCCAGTTCGCCTGATTCGATCTTGGCGCGCACCGCGTCGATATCAATCCCGAGTTTCTCGGCTGCCTCTTCGAGCGAATAAAACATCTTTGCCATCACGTCGGCTCCAAGGCCCAATCCGCGGGCCGTGCTGCATGCGATCCATCTCTGTTGTTCGGCCGGAACCACCGCCCCTCGGTCGCCCCGGCGCCGGGGCCACGAACCGGACCAGCCCCACCGGGCCCGGCTCCGGGCTTCCGCATCCGTCTGCAGTGTATCACCATTGCCCGCCCGATGCGCCCCCCGCAGGCCGGTTCCCGCGCGATCCGCCGGGCCCGACCAATGACCGGACAACCGAAACCGCCGAATACAATCCAGCCACCTGCTCGCGCGGGACCACCCGCGGGGCATAGGCGCTGTTCAACGGCTGAAGCCGAATGAGCTGGCTCCCTGATTCGTCCGTCTCGAAATAGATCCGCTTGAAGGTTGTTTCGTGGTCGGGCTCGAGGCGTACAAAGCAGTCCGCCCCGGAGACCACCTCGGCAGCCGGGCTGAACACCACCACATCGCCCTCGACATACTCCGGCAGCATCGAATCTCCGACCACCCGCGCGCCGAAGGCGTCGGCGTCCCGGATGTCCGGCACGCGGACGTAGGCATCCGCAACGCGCGCCGGGTAGCCAAGGTCCGTGAACTCAGTCGGGTAGCCGGCGGACACGCTGTTGATCACGGGGACCTCGCGCGGGAGCATGACCGGCTCGAGCGAGCCGTCCGATGTTGAGCCGTGCGAACCCGTGGGGTCCATCAGTTCGACGAGTCGGCGCAGTTCGCCCGAGCCGAAGGCGCGGTCGAGCGCTTCGCGCCCGTTGCCGCCGGAGGACAACAACTCGCGCAGCCGGCGCGCCGCCTGCTGTGAATCGGCGACGCGCTGCTTGACCGCCTCGGGTGTGGATTGCCACTGCGCTACTTCCACAAGTCGGCCGGGTTGAAGCCCCAGCGCCGATTCAAGCCGACCGAGCAGCGCCATCCCCGGCGGACGATCGCGCACACCCGTCTCGATCTGGGAGAGATAACTCTTGGCGCACCCGACGCGCTCGGCGAGCTGGCTCAACGTCAGCCCGAGCCGCGTGCGCCGCTCGCGAACCATCGCTCCCAGACTGGTCATGCTGTCAAACGAAATGGCCAACCCCTCGCTGGTGACAGGGCCCGGCGAAGACGATGGGCCGCCGATCTCCTGCCCTTGTGCGCTTCTATTCGGTTGAACCATACAGAGGCCTTGCAAAGTGTTCTCCAATGAGCGAATATACATCTGTGTTCTCTACATAGTGAACACAAAGATGAGGAAAAGCAAGTCAAAAAAGCACAGATCGGAGGAAAATCTCATGGGACAGGTCAAAACCCCGCGCTCGCTCGAAAGTTTCCACACGCACGACCTGCGTCGAAAGCGTTCCCGGGCGATGGTGGAGGTTCTTCGTGAGCGGGCCCGGTACCTGCCGGAGACGGACCGCGCCCTCATCGAGGCCGTCTTCGCCGACGGGACGCCCGTGACCAAGCTCGCCGGCGTCATCGGGGAAGATCCTCGCAAACTCAGGCGAAGGATCAGACGGGTGACCGGCCGACTTCTCGATCCGCGATTCCGCTTTGTCGCCGAGCGACAGTCAAGCTGGCGACCGACACGCCGAAAGGTCGGCCAGGCCTGCGTGCTCGACGGGCTTTCGATCCGCAAGGCCTCGGCCCGCCTTCAACTCAGTTTTTACACCGTTCGGCGACACAAAGAGGCCATCGAAGCCATGTACGAACTGACCCAGTCGGCGGGAGCCGCATCGTGAACAGGTCGCCCCGATGTACGGAAGTGCGCGCCCGGTTCGGGCTTGGTCTCGGCCGGGGCGCCGATGCGGCTCGCGAACGCGAGATCTTCGCACGCGCCAGACGCTCGGCGCGAACGATCAACAGCGCACTCAAGCCCGGCGGCATCGCGCTCATCACAGGACCGAGCGGGGCCGGCAAGTCTTTGATTCTCGCGCATCTCGCGTCGTTGTGCGAGCGAGTCGTCCTGCCGCCGGTGGTCTCGAAGCATCGGCGCCGGGCGGTGATCGATCTGTTTGCCATGCCGGTGCATGAGTCGCTCTCGCTGCTGGCCTCGGCCGGGCTCGCCGATGCCAACATCTTCGTCACGCCCGCGGGTTCGCTGTCTGAAGGCCAGCGCGCCCGGTTGTCGCTGGCGCTGGCGATCGAACAGGCCGAGCGCGCCCGGGCACCGGTGACGATCCTTGCCGACGAGTTCGCCTCGACGCTGGATCGCACCACAGCCGGGGCGCTCTCGGGCTGCTACCGCCGGCGCCTCCGCTCGCCGGTGCGTCTGGTCGTCGCCAGTGCCCACGATGATCTGCTCGAACCGCTCGCCCCGGACCTGCTCGTGTACGTGCCTCTGGAGGGCGCTGCCGAGGTCATCGCAAGGACCGAACCATGTCAGAAATCAGTCGCACGCCCGAGCCGCTGCTCCGTCGATTCCGGGGCATCGACGCGGCGAGCACCCGGCCGGTGCGCTTCGGCGCGGGATCGCGATCGGACTACGAGCACCTCGCCCGATTCCATTACCGCGCCGGACCGCCGGCGACCACCGCCAAGATCATCCGAGCACAGGACCAGACCACCGAAGAACTCATCGGCGTGATGATCATCAGCCACCCGACGCTCAACGGTGCGTGGAGGCCGATCGCATGGCCCGGGCGCTTCTGCACAGGATCGATGCGCTCGCGCGCCGAAAGGCTCAACGCCGAGCTTCGTACGATCAGCCGGGTCATCATCGACCCGCGATTCCGGGGTCTCGGGATCGCAAGCGCCATGGTGCGCTCCTACCTGCGCGAGCCGATCACGCCTTGCACCGAGGCGATCGCGGTCATGGGCGAACTCTGCCCGTTCTTCGAGCGGGCGGGAATGAAGAAAATCGAGCTGCCACCGCCCAGGCGCGACCAGCGCCTGCTGGAGGTCATGCGCGACCAGGGCCTGACGCCGATGGACCTGATCACCTCGCCCGGCCGATCGCGTGCGATTGATTCGAGCATCCGGGTCTGGGCGCGCGGGAGCGCCTCGACACGCAAGCTTGCCGATGGTGCGCTCCCGCCACTGGCCCGAATGGCCGGCGCCGCCCTGATCGCCCCGCCGAGCGTGTATGCGCACACAGCGGGCTGATAGATATACTTTCAATTTATTGAATTATTGAGACAGGCGTCCCCGTCTGGGAGTTTGAGCGTGGAGATGCCGCGTACTGATGATGAGCTGCACGGCTGGCTCGAAGGCGAGCTCGGGCTGGTGTTTCCGAGGCTGGCCGTGCTTGCCGGGCACAGCGCCCCGTTTGACTATCTGTGTCACAGTTTTTTCGAGCAGCGCCGGCCTCGCGATGCGCTGGTCTGGGCCAACCGGGGCGGGGGCAAGACATTCCTCGGCGCGGTGGCGACGGCTCTTGATATGGTCTTCAAGCCCGGCATCGAGATCCGTATCCTCGCCGGCAGCCTCGAACAGAGCACGCGCATGCACGAACACATCCGCCACCTCTTTCAGCGCGAACCCCTCGCGCCGCTCGTCGAGGGCAAGATGACCGACAAACGCCTGCGCCTGACCAACGGCTCACGGGTCGAGCTGCTCGCGGCCAGCCAAGCGTCCGTCCGAGGCACGCGCGTGCAGAAACTCCGCTGCGACGAGGTGGACCTGTTCGACCAGCGCATCTGGGAGGCCGCCCAGCTCGTGACGCGATCGAAAGTCTGTGGCGATGTGCGCGTGCGCGGCGCCATCGACTGCCTCTCCACCATGCACGTCCCGTTCGGGATGATGTCCCGGCTGGTCAAAGAGGCCGAAAGCGGGCACCGCAAACTCTTTACCTGGGGAGTCGTGGATGTGCTGGAACACTGCGACGATTCGTATGCGTGCGACCCCGGCCCGGGGCGGGCCTGCCCGCTGCTGCCCGAGTGCGCCGGCTCGGCCAAGCGGCGCACCGAGCCGGGGCATATTGCCATCGACGATGCGATTGCGATGAAGCGCCGCGTCTCGCAGCAGGTCTGGAATGCGGAGATGCTGAGCCTCGAGCCGAAACGCTCGGACTGCGTGTATCCGGGGTTTGATCGCCGGCGACACGTCGTGGCGGCGCACGATCCGGGTGCTCCGGGGTTGGTGGTGATCGCCGGGATGGACTTCGGCTTCCGCGCGCCGACGGTGGTGCTCTGGGCGTCGGTCGATCCGGCGGGCGTGGTGACGGTCTTCGCCGAGCGCAGCGCCAAGGAGGTCGTGCTGGCGAGGCACGCGCAAGCGATTGTTGATTCGGATTGGCCCAAGCCGGCGTGGGTCGGCGTCGATCCCGCGGGTCGCCAACGCTCGGGCCAGACGGGCCAGAGTGACATCCAGGTTCTTGCGGCGCAGGGCATCACGGTTCGGCATCGCGCCTCGCGGATTGCAGAGGGGATTGCGATGGTCAGCGCCAGGCTCACGCCGGCGTCCGGCAAGCCGAGATTGTTGATTCACAAACGATGCACATCACTCATCGAATCGCTCGAGCAGTACCATTATCCGCCGGACCGGCCGGCGTCGATGGAGCCTGTGAAGGATGGGCCGGATCATGCAGCCGACGCGCTGCGGTACATGATCGTGAATCTGGACCATCCGCATTCGAGTCGGCACGCGCGGTACACCCCGCCGGGGTGAGGCTCAGCAGCCCGTGTTGAAATTGGCGATCCATGCGGTGAAGTCGGTCGGGTCGATCGAGCCGTCGCCGTTCTGGTCGGCCTTGGTGTCGCCCGCGTTGAAGGCAGCGATCCATGCGGTGAAGTCGGTGCTGTCGAGTTGACCATCGTCGTTGATGTCGGCGATGTTGGGGCACGGGTCGCAGGCATTGGCCAGCAGGCCCGGGCGGAGGTTGACCAGTGTCGCCATGGCCGCAGCGAACTGGTCCGCGGTGAAGTCGGTCCGGCAGGATTTGGCGCTGTAGCTCATGACGTTCAGCACCGGGGGCGAATACGCCGGGGCGCCGGAGCAGGGCGGCGGGTCCGAGCCGATCCAGAGGCAGGTGTCCGGCGGGACCTCGCCGCCGACGTTCGGGTCCGCGGGCGTGTCGCATCGCAGGTCGCCGGCGTCGGCGCAGTTAGAGCCGTCGGTGCATTCAACCCCGAAGGCGGTTTCGTGTGTGTGGTAGAGATCGAAGTAGTGTCCGAGTTCGTGCGGGAAGGTCGAGGGGTTGCCGAAGGCGGGTGTGCAGTTGTTGCTGACGACAATACCTTGGGTGGTTGAGAAGGTGAACGAGGAGATGCCGCAGAGGCTGCCGAGCTCGGAGCGCAGGTTGGGGACGAAGTAGATATTGATGGTGTCGGGGACGACCGCAGTGGATCGCAGGGCGTCGATCTCGGCGAAGGTATCGGTGCTGGTGTAGAAGTTGTCATCGTCGATGAAGACGGTGGCGCCGGGCTGGCAGAACTGGATGCCCGAGCCGAGCCATGCGGTGTTGGCCGCGGCGATGGTGTTGTCGATCTCGGCGGCGCTGATTCCACCGGTGCCGTTGGAACGCCTGACGACGTGGATGGTCATGGGCACGAGGACATCGGCGCCGCGCCATCGGGGCGGGTTGTAGAGCCCGAGCGCGAGGCGTTGGCGCACAAGCTCGACCTGTGCGGGTGTTGGTGAGAGTGGGCAGTCGGCGCCGTCCGGTCCCTCGCCGGGGTCCGAAAGGGCCGGGCTCGTCAGGGACACAGCACACACCAACGCGAGCGGGGCTCGTTTCATCGGACACATCTCCGGCCACATGGTTCAGGGTTCGGCGGCCAACCGGGCCAACTCGGGGTGTCCCGGCCGGCGCTGCTCACTTCTTCGGAACGGGCAGACTACCACACACCGGCTCGATCTCAAAGCATCATTCGTGCAGAAAGCATGATTACCGGGCCCAAGCGGGACGGAATCGGCCCCTCTACAATCGTTCTCAATCAGGACCCAAAAGGAACCATGACATGCGCGTGATTTTGACCGGCCAGGTCGGTATGGACAAAAAGCCCTTTCTTGACGAGGTTGCCCAGTTTGCCGGCCAGCAGGGCGAACCGATCGACATCTACCACATCGGGGACCGGATGTACGACGAGGCGCCGGATGTCAAGGCGGGGCGGATTCTGGATTTGCCACTGAGCCGGCTCAACTCGCTCCGTCGGGCGGCATTCAAGGATGCGATCTCCGAGAGCCGGGATTCGTCCAACGTGATCGTCAACACACACGCGACGTTCCGCTGGCGTCACGGGTTGTTCAGCGCGTTCGACTTTGACCAGATTTCCGCGTTCAAGCCGGATCTGTTCGTGTGTCTGGTGGACAACATCGAGGTCGTGCACAAGAGGCTGCACGCCGAGCACACGGTCGATGCGACGCTGAAGGATCTGATGGTGTGGCGGGAGGAGGAGATTCTTGCGACGGAGCTGATGAGTCAGGCGGTGCCGGGGTCGGACTTTGTGATTCTGAGCCGGGGTCGGTACGAGTCGTCGTACCGGACGATGTTCCGTCTGACGACCCGGCCGAAGATGCTCAAGGTGTATCCGAGTTTCCCGATGAGCCATGTCGTGGGGATGCCGGACGTGCAGGCCGAGATCGACACGTTCCGCGAGATTCTCGCGGAGCACTTCATCACGTTCGATCCGGGGGATGTGGATGAGAAGCTGTTGCTGGACAATGCGGTGGACGCGGCGAAGAACGGGCAGGACTTTTTCGAGCACAGGCCGTACGCGCTCGGGGGCGAGGCGGGAACCAAGGCGCAGGCCGGCGCCGAGGCCATCACCATGCGCACGCGCGAGGTGCTCGACATCGCGGGCGATATTGATGGGCAGATTTACATGCGGGATTTCAAGCTGATCGACCAGGCGGACATGATCGTAAGTTTGGTGCCGGAGCTGCCCGGCGGGATTCCGGGGCTGAGCTCCGGCGTGGAGCGCGAGCTTCAGCACGCCTTCGAGCATGCCAAGGATGTGTACGTGGTGTGGAAGCCGAAGAAGAACCCGAGCCCGTTCATCACGGAGACGGCCAACGGCGTGTTCGCGTCGGTCGCCGAGGCGATCGAGTATTTCGAGAAGAAGGGCATGTTCGGGCAGACGAACCTGTTTGGGAACTGAGGCTGGACTCCCGGCGAGATCCTCGCCTGCGCAAAGAGGGGCGGTTGGGCGCGAGGATGGGCGGGTTGGCCCCTTGCTTACGCAAGGGGCTCGGATTGTGGTTCATATCTGTGGGCGGGGCTCGGATTGCGGTTGGGTGCAATCGCCGGGTTCGGAATCCGAATCATGGGCGGAGTGACCTTGTATGGGGGCCGTCGAGTGAATGCTGCAGTGCCGAACAATCCGGGACAGGCCGAGTCGCACGTGGTGGACCCGGCGACGGGTGAGGTTCAGGCGGTCGGCCTGAGTGATGCGCACCGGGTGTATGCCGGCTGGTGCCATTGGGGGCCGTTGATCGCTTGGATCAGCGTGGCGGCATCGAGCGGGATCGCGTTTATCGTCCCGCCTTTGGTGGCGTTGACACTGTGGCAGATCAAGAAGGCGGAGTCGCCGTTCATTGACGATCAGGGGCGGGAGGCGCTGAACTTTCAGATCAGCCTGATTCTGCTTGGTTTGATCCTGATTCCGGTGACGCTGTTGACCTGCGGCATCGGTGCGATCCTGTACATCGGCATCCCGATTCTGGCGATCGTGGGGGGGATCATCGGGGGCGTGCGCGCGTCGAAGGGTATTTACTTCCGCTACCCGATGTGCTTCCGGTTGGTCTAGGTTTGTCCGGCCGGGTGGGTTGCCGGGTCACGGGATACACTTGGTCCGCATGCCGCTGCTTCAGACCCATCATCTGTGCAAGAGCTACACCGGCCGGACGGTGGTTGATGGTGTGTCGTTCTCGGTGGACCACGCGGAGACGGTCGGGCTTTTGGGCCGCAACGGGGCTGGGAAGACGACGAGCTTCCGGATGACGATCGGGATGATCGACGCGGACGATGGGCGGGTGATTTTCGACAACCACGACATCTCGGCGCTGCCGATGTTCCGCCGGGCGAGGCTCGGGATGGGGTACCTGTCGCAGGAGCCGAGCATCTTTCAGCGGATGACGTGCGAGCAGAACCTGCTGGCGATACTTGAGACGATGCCGATCGGTCGCAAGGAGCGCAAGCGCCGGGCTGCGGAGCTGCTGGCCCGGTTCGGGCTGACGCACAAGGCCAGGGATCAGGCGCGGACCTGCTCCGGCGGGGAGCGGCGCAAGCTCGAAATCGCGCGCGCGCTGGTGACGAATCCGAAACTGATTCTTCTTGATGAGCCTTTCAGCGGCGTGGACCCGATCGCGGTCGAAGACCTCCAGGCCGAGATCCGCAAGCTGGCGCAGACGGGCATCGCGTTCCTGATCACGGACCACAATGTTCAGCAGACGCTGCGCGTGTGCGACCGGGCGTACATCCTCGACGAGGGCAAGGTCTTCGCGGAGGGGACGCCGAAACAGCTTATCAATGATGAGATGGTTCGCCGGGTGTATCTCGGGTCGTTGTTCCGGGGCGATGAGTTTGACGAGGAGTTCTCGCCGGCGCCGACGCGCTCGCACGAGCGGTCCAGCGCGCCCAAGGCTGCAGTGAACGAGGCGGGCAAGCGATGAGGCGTTCGGCTTTGGTGTTGGCGATGGTGCTGAGCGCGGGCGGGTGTCTCGAGCGCACGGTGACGATCACGTCGGACCCGGCGGGGGCGTTGGTGACGCTGAACGATCAGCAGATCGGGCGCACGCCGGTGGAGACGGGGTTTAAGTATTTCGGTGTCTACGACGTTCGGCTGGAACTGGATGGATATGAGCCGATCGTGACGGAGCACGAGGCGGTGGCGCCGATCTGGGAGTATCCGGGGATCGACCTTCTGGCGATCGCGGCGCCGTGGCGTGTGAAGACGGCTCTGAAGTGGCATTACGATCTCGAGCCGGTGCCACAGGCGGGTGCTGAGGCGGCCGAGGGCGAGGAATCGGCATTGATCGACCGGGCCCGCTCGATGCGCGACGCCAGCCGGGGCGAGTGACGGTCCGAGCACTCTGTTTTTTTCGATCCGAACCACAGTGCAAACAAGCCCGATTCTTCTGTGTGGCGGCGTGTCTTCAATGCTGATCGGGCTCTGACGCCGATCATGTCTGCGTGAAGGCAGTTCTCGGTCTCAAACTCGGACCCCAGCATGACACGGGTGCGTGCGTGGTGTGGGAGTCGGCGGGCGAGCTTCGCTGCTGCGCGATCTCGGAGGAGAGGTTGAGCCGGCGCAAGCAGGATCGCGCCTTCCCGGCGCTGTCGATCAAGGCGGTGCTGGGCGAGGCCGGGCTTCGGCTTGGCGACCTTGGATGTGTGTGTGTGGACAAGCTCGGGCCGGGGACGATGGTCGAGCAGACCCGGCCGATCGGGACGGTGGACCGGTCGCTGTGGCAGGATGAGGAGCGGGCGTTCTTTCTGGCGCTCGAGGGCGTGCCGGCGTTCGTGGTCAACCACCACCTGGCGCACGCGGCCAGTGCGTATTACCCGTTCCACGTCGATCGCGCGGCGGTGCTGGTGGTCGATGGATCGGGCAGCGATTGGCCGAGGGATTCGGCCCGTGCGGATCGGCTGATCATGCAGGGCCGGCCGACGGAGGTGGGGCACTATCCGCTTCGCCGGTATGATCGCCGGGCCGAGACGCAGAGCATTTTCAAGGGCCGGGGGACAAGGCTGGAACGGCTGGCGGTGAGCACGCGCTCCGGGGCCGGGCATTTTTATAGCTACTTCTCGAAGCATGTCGCGGGGTTCGGGCAGCTTCAGGAGGGCAAACTGATGGGGCTGGCGGGCTACGGGTCCGCCGATCGGCTGAAGGACTACCCGGCGTTTCCTCGGGCGCTGTTTGATGGTGTGGACACGCCGATGCTGGACTATCTGCTTGATACGGAGTTTGAGGTGCCGGAGGTGCGCCCGGCGGATGTGCCCGCGACGGATGAGCCGTGGTGTCATATCGCGTACTGGGCGCAGCACTGGCTCGAGCGGGCGGTGGTCCACCTGGCTCGGCAGGCGGTGATCGAGGCGAATTCGCGCACGCTGGTGGCGGCCGGCGGCGTGATGCTCAATGTCGTGGCGAACCGGTTGGCGCGTGATACGTTGGCGGCGGAGGGGCGATTGCGTGAGATGCACGTCCAGCCGGCGAGTTCGGATGCGGGCATGCCGATGGGGGCGGCGTTGGTCGGCTACTACCACACGCTGGGCGGGATGCTGCCCTTCCAGCAGAACAGGGTGTATCTCGGGCCCGAGCCGGACGAGGCGGCTGCGGAAGATGAGCTTGTGCTGCATGGAGGCAGCCGGCCGGCGAACCTTGCCGAGACGGTGGCGGAGCTGTTGTTTGATGGCAAGATCGTGGGGTGGTGGCAGGGGCCGAGCGAGTATGGCCCGCGGGCGCTCGGGGCGCGGTCGATCCTGGCGTGGCCGGGGCGGGCTTCGATGAAGGAGACGATCAATCGGCGGGTCAAGCATCGCGAGTCGTTCCGCCCGTTTGCGCCGATCTGTCGGGAGGAGAACGCCGAGGAGATTTTCGGCGTGGGCTTTCCTGTGCCGTATATGTTGTTCAATACAACGGTCAAAGAGGAATACAGAGATAAGATTCCGGCGGTGACGCATGTGGACGGCTCGGGTCGGTTGCAGACGGTGGGCGAGCGTTGGACGCCGAGGTTGTACGAGCTGCTCGGCGCGGTGCGCAGCCGGGATGGGGTTGGTGTGCTGCTGAACACGAGTTTCAATGATGCGGGCGAGCCGATCGTGGAGCGTGTGCGCGATGCGATCGGGTGCGCCGAGCGGACGGGGCTCGATGCGTTGGTCGTGGGCGGGGCCGTTTGGCAGCGGGGCGAGTAATCAGCGGACCCAGAGGAGGAAGGCGCCGATGGCGGCGAAGGCGCCGATGCCGAGCGAGCTCCATGCCGCGACCCACCACGGGAGCCGGTCGGCCCGGGGCATGGTTCGCCAGCGCTGGCTTTCGGTGGTGACGCCGATGAGCCTCCATGCGGTGAGCATTTGCGTGAGAAAGAGCCCGGGCAGTGCGAGGACACCGATCCACCCGGCCGATGCGAAGGCGACGAGGATGATGGCGACCC
>DRKT01000219.1 GCA_011053195.1 Phycisphaerales bacterium
GGTGCCGAACATGGGTCAGAAGCGCCACCAGCATGACCAGAATCGCGCCAGTGCCGGCCGCATGCGCCTCGCTCGGCCATAGCACCGTCGCAGCAAGACCCATCACCGCCGCGAAGACACTGATCACCGTTGACACACGCACGCCATTGGCGCGCAGGATCCGAGCAAGCTCCCACCCTGCCATGCCGACCATCAGCCCGATCAGCGCTCCGAACGCAAGCCCAACCCGGCTGTACGACTGCTCCAGGTACACATCGAGCCACAGCACAAGCACCACGGCCAACACCATCACTGGTCCAAGCATGAGACGGTGCCGCAGCACCCTTAGACGCCACCCAAGCCGCCGAATCGGCGTTCACGCCCGGCGTACGAGCGGATCGCATCGTGCAGGGCATGCTCGTCAAAGTCGGGCCACAGTGTCGAGGTCACATACAACTCCGCGTAGCTGATCTGCCAGAGCAGAAAGTTGCTCACACGATACTCCCCCGCGGTGCGGATCAGCAAATCCGGATCGGGCATGCCTGTCGTATACAGCCGATCCTCCAGATCCGAACCCGAGATGGAATCCGGATCAAGCGTCCCGGCCTGAGCGTCACGAGCGACGGCCCGAACCATGTCCAGCAGCTCCTCACGCGCGCCATAGTTGATCGCCAGACAGAGCGTCGGCCCGCTGGAAGAAGCCCGGTTCGTCGCCTCTTCCACCTGATGCAGCGCCGAAATGACCTCATCGGAGAGCCCCTCGCGTCGGCCGATGACCCGAACCCGGATGCCATTGCTGATCAATTCATCCATCTCGCTCCGGCAATAGGCCACGCAGAGCGACATCAGGGCCTCGACCTCCTCAGCCGGGCGTTTCCAGTTCTCGGTGCTGAAGGAATAGAGCGTGATGTATTCGATCCCGAGCCGACCGGCTGCCTTGATCAACCGTCGAACCGACTTCGCCCCTTCGCGGTGCCCCATCATCCGGGGCTGACCACGCTCGGTCGCCCATCTGCCGTTGCCATCCATGATGACCGCCACATGCCGTGGAATCCGCTCGGGATGGACATCAGGCAGGACGGCTAGCGGATCAGCGCCCGGCGTCACCCGCCGAAGCCGATCGATCGCCGCCCGGGCCCGAGGGCATGACGCAAACTCTGATTCAACTCCCGACTCAGGCGCCACCGATCTCCCCCGTCCTGTGGATGGTCTGGTCCCGATCGGGCCCGACACCGATCATCGTGACCGGAACGCCGACACCGCGCTCGATCCGCTCGATGAATGCCCGGGCTGTCGCAGGCAATGCCTGGTACGACCGGGCCGCCGTGATCTCCTCTGAAAATCCCGGGATCTCTTCATACTGTGGTTTCACCCGATCAAGGGCTGCCGCATCGGGCACAAACTCCTCCATCGCCCGGCCATCCAGGGTGTATGCGGTGCAAAGCCGAATGCTCTCGAATCCGGAAAGGACATCCAACAGCGTGACAGCGATTTCCGTCACCCCGTTGAGCCGAACCGCATACCGAAGTGCCACAAGATCGAGCCATCCGATGCGCCGAGGCCGACCCGTGGTTGTGCCATACTCCCGTCCCCGCTCGCGGATCCGGTCGCCGATGACGCACGTCAGTTCCGTCGGCATCGGCCCGGCACCCACCCGCGTCTGGTACGCCTTGGCGACACCGACAACCCGCCCAACCCTCTGCGGCGGCACCCCGCTGCCCGGCCCGATCCCAAGCGCACTGGAATTCGAACTCGTCACAAACGGATACGTGCCGTGGTCCACATCCAGCAGCGTCGCATTGGCGCCCTCGAACAGCAAACGCCCGCCGCCGTCAAGAATGCGGTGAAGCAGGATCGAAGTGTCCGCAATCCGTTCCGCAAGCCGACGTCCCCAACCGAGAGCCAGCTCGACCAACGAATCCTCTTCGAGTTCCGCGAGCGCCTCGGGCGCCCATCGTTCGAGCATCGGCCCTTTGAATGCCATCGCAGCGCGGACCCTGCGGCGCACTATGTCGGGAAACAACAGATCCCCCATCCTGATCGCCGAGCTGCGCTGGACCTTCTCCGCGTATGCGGGCCCGATCCCACGCCCTGTCGTTCCGACCGCCTTGATCCCGAGACGCTCGACGAGCGCCCGCTCCCGGGCGGCATCTTCGACCTTGTGATAGGGCATCACCACGTGCGCCCGGTCCGAAACCACCACACCCGAGCAGTCCACACCCCGCTCGGCCAAGCCATCGAGTTCTGTCAGGAGTTGCGCCGGGTCCACGACAACCCCATTCCCGATCACGGACGTGCACGCCGGTCGGAACACGCCCGAGGGGATGAGGTGCAAGGCAAACCGTTCATCACCGACCACAACGGAGTGTCCAGCGTTGGCGCCGCCGTTGTATCGGACGATGGCATTGAAATCGGGGGCGAGCAGGTCGACAATCTTGCCCTTGCCCTCATCGCCCCACTGGAGGCCGACAACCGCGAGCGATCCCGAGTTGGAAGCATTGGGCTTCATACGAGGATTGTTCGCCCGGACGGAGCCAAGATCACCATTCGCGTCCGAGAAGTTCGCCGATCCGAGATCTGGGGATCATTCCGGCGGACCAGGTCTGAAGCCGAGGCCTGAAATGACCGAGAATCAGGCCGGAGAACAGGCATGTCCCAGACTGTGCGCATTATCTGTCCGAATCTGTCCTGCAAGAAGGTGCTTGCTGTCCCTGAATCGGCGCGAGGCAAGACGGTCCGCTGCAAAGCGTGCCACACCGCGATCCGCGTGCCCGAAGCACAGTCGCCCCAGCCGGCATCCGATTCGAAGTGATGCCCGGCCGACGCTCCATCAACTGAACATCACGGGGTCTTCGACGCGATTGCCGCGAGCCGATCGACCGAAAGATCCCCGATCCTCGGAA
The DNA here is from genome assembly GCA_011053195.1 of Phycisphaerales bacterium. Lineage (GTDB taxonomy): Bacteria > Planctomycetota > Phycisphaerae > Phycisphaerales > UBA1924. The sequence goes on from DRKT01000219.1 coordinate 2,883, forward strand.
CGAACAGATCCGCCTGCGAGAGTTGGCCCGCCGGGAGTGAATGCCCCACAGCAGCGACGCGCATGCCCGCGGCCTTGCCCGCCTGAATCCCCCGTGCCGTGTCCTCGATCACCACGCACTCACGCGCCGGACACCCGAGCCTTTCCGCGGTCATGAGATATCCGGTCGGATCGGGCTTGGCGCTCAGCACATCATCGGCGGTGACAATACAGCGAAACCGGTCACGGATTTTCAGTCGATCCAGGATCAACTCAACCTCGAGCCGGACCGCGCCGGAGCAGACCGCGATCGGTACTCGATCGGCAGCCGAAAGGACCAACTCGACCGAACCCGGAAATGCGTATACCTCGCCGGCCTGGACCAGATCCACGAACAGCCTCTGCTTCTTCCCCGTCAGTTCGTTCAACTCGACATCGTCCAGCGAACGTCCATTGGCCTCGGCGATCACGCGGAAGGTATCGCGGTCGTCCAGCCCGATGATCTGCGTGAGATACAAATCATGGGTGACGGTCATCGCCTTGGACTCGGCAGCAGCACGGATCGCCCGCTCGTGGGCGGGCTCGGAATCGGCGATCACGCCGTCAAAATCGAAGATGATCGCCTTCATGCCGGTCACTGTAGCGGTCACGGGCCGGCCCGGGCGATAGACTGCGGGCATGCAAGCGATTGTCTACGACGATGGACGTGGCCGACTTTCACCCCTGACGGATCTCAGACCGAGCTTCGCTGTGCGGACCGGCGCACGAACCACACTCAGCCGACTCGAACAACTCTTGCCGGATTCGGTTGAGATCACGGGGCTGGTCGTGCCCGAGTATTTGGCCGACATCGTTGCCGATTCGTATGAACTGCCCATCAATGGACCGATCACCGGATCGGATCCTGTGCTGTTGATCAATGGGCGATGCCCGTTGCTGCCCGAGCAAGCGCTCTCGCTCTCGCCGGGCTCTGTGCAGGTCGAGAGGCTTGGACCGGATGACAGCGAGGCCGCCGTGGTTGCCGCCTGCGTTGCTCCGAAAGATGCCGATGCCATACTGTCCGGCGATATTCCCGAGATGAACATCACCGAGATTTCCACGCCGGTGATGCTCCGTCGGCCTTGGGATTTTCGGCGGTTTAGAGATGCCGCGATTGCGCACGATCTCGAAGTGCTGACCGAAATCGCGGGTGTTGCCCTGCCCGATGGCGTCATTCACCGGGGCCGATTCCCGATCGTTGTGCGCGAAGGCGCGGACATCTGGCCCGGCGTGGTCCTCGATTCTTCCGATGGGCCGATCGTCATTGCGACGGGGACCACCATCCGACCCGGAAGCATCATCGTCGGCCCTGCCTTTATCGGCGAGGATTCGACCGTGCTCGACCGGGCCCACATCAAGGGGCACACCGCCATCGGCGCCAGATGCAAGGTCGGCGGTGAGGTCGGAGGCACCATCTTCCAGGGGCTCGCAAACAAGGCGCACGAGGGACACCTCGGCGATTCGTGGATCGGCGAATGGGTCAACATCGGCGCGGGAACGAGCAACTCGAATCTGCTCAACACCTACGGCGAGGTCATCTCCAAGGCCACCGTCGAAGGCTCGCACGAACGCACGGGGCAGACCTTCCTCGGTGCGGTCATCGGTGACCACGCAAAGTTTGCCATCGGCACCCGGATCATGACCGGAGCTGTCATTCATACCGGAGCCATGATTGCCTCGACCAAGCCCGTCGTCGGGTGTGTCGGGCCGTTCACCTGGGCGACCGATCGGGGCGAGACCGCCTTCCGCCTCCCAAGATTCATGGACACCGCGAGGACTGTGATGGCACGCCGAGGCATCGAACCGGGCGAGGCCTATCTGCAGCGTCTGCACACCCTGCACCGGGAAGCCTCCGGGACAAACTCGAAGTGAAGCCTCCTGAAACGCTCTACATCATCGACGGCTACGCGCAGTTCTTCCGCGCCTACCACGCCATCCGCACGCCGATGACCAGCCCCGTGACGGGCGAACCGACGAACATGACCTTCGGCTTTGTCGGGATGCTGCTGAAGCTCCTGCGCGGTCAGGAACCGCACATGCTCGAAACCGGCGGCCCACCGACGTATCTGGCTCTCGCACTCGATGTCTCGGGTGACAAGGGAACCTTTCGCAGCCGGCTCTACCCGGCGTACAAGGCCAACCGCGAGCCACCGCCGGAAGACCTCAAGCCTCAGGTTGATCGATGCCTGAAATTGCTCGAAACGCTCGGCGTGACCGTGCTCGGCAGCGAGGGGTTCGAAGCGGATGATGTGATCGCCACCATTGTGTCCAGGATGAAACAAGAACGACCCGACGTGCTGATCCGAATCATCAGCAGCGACAAGGACCTGAAACAACTGCTCGAACCGGGCCGGGTGGAGCTCTACGACATCCACCGTGATCGTGTCATCAGCTCCGACACGCTGAAAGAGGAAACCGGACTCGATCCGGAACAGGTCGTGGATATGCTGGCACTGATGGGCGACACAGCCGACAACGTGCCCGGCGTGCCGGGGATCGGTCCGAAGACGGCTGCTCAACTTTTATCTGAGTTTGGAACACTCGATGCCGTTCTCTCAGAGGCCGAGGACGCAAGCAAACCGGCCAAGGACCGCAAGATCAAGGGCAAACGTCGAGAACGGATCGTCGAGTTTGCCGAGCATTTGCCGTTGAGCAAAGAACTGGTGACCCTGCGACGCGACACGCCGATCCGGTGCGATCTGGCCGAGTGTCGGGTCGAAAGCCTCCACCCTTCCGACATCATCCCGATCCTGCGAGAGCTCGGCTTCAATCGCCTTCTCGATGAGGCCAAATCGCTCGCAACACCAGCAATTCATTCGGATCATTCCGAATCAGCACCGGTCGGGGGCGGCTTTGGCGGGCTTTTTGACCAAGCCGTACAAGACGAATCACCCAAAGCCCCCCAAGCAGGCTCGTACCGGATTGTCCGAACGCAGGCACAACTCGATGAGCTTGTGAAGGAACTCTCACAGGCCTCGTTCGTGGCGATGGACACGGAAACCACCTCCATCAGACCCATGCTCGCCGAACTGGTCGGGCTGAGTTTCAGCACCGCAGCGGGATCGGGCTGGTACGTACCCGTTCTCTCCCCTGAACCCGAGACGCATCTCGGCCGCGGAACAGTCCTTGCCTCACTCGGCCCCATCATTTCCGATGCCTCGATACCCAAAATCGGTCATAATCTGAAATATGATCTGCTCGTACTCCGTCGCGCCGGCATCGAGCTTCGTGGACTGAACTCACCGGGTGCCTGCGACACCATGGTTGCCAGCTACCTCCTCGATGCCTCTCGTTCTTCACACTCGCTGGACAATCTTGCCTTGGCGCTGCTCGGGCGCACGAATCTTTCAATCAAGGATCTGATCGGCACCGGCAAAAAGCAGAAAAGATTTGACGAGGTACCTCTGGATCTCGCGGGACCGTACGCCGCCGAGGATGCCGACGTTTCGCTTCAACTTGCGGAACTGATGCTTCCACAACTTGAATCCGATGGCCTCATCACGTTGGCGCGTGATGTCGAGTTTCCACTGGTCGAGGTTCTGGCCGAGCTGGAATACAACGGTATTCTGGTCGAACCTGAAGAACTCGCTCGCCAGCGGAAGCACCTCGAATCTCGGATCGACGATATCCGCACGCAGATCGAAGATGAATCTTACAGCGCGCTCGGACGGGGATTCGATCCTGATTCGCCGAAGCAATTGGCCGGCGTGCTGTTCAATTCACCGACCGATGAACAGCCCGGCCTCGGCCTCAAACCGATCAAACGCGGCAAAACCGGGCCTTCGACCGATGCCGAGGTGCTCGACAAACTGGCCACTGACCCGGCCATCGAGACCCCGCTGCCCCGGCTCGTGCTGGACTACCGCCAACTGACCAAGCTGGTCAACACCTACCTTGTCAATCTCGCCGAGGAAATCAACCCGGAAACAGGCCGAATTCACGCGAGCTTCAACCAGACGGTGGCTGCAACGGGTCGCCTGAGTTCGAGCAATCCGAATCTTCAGAATATTCCGATTCGATCAGAAATCGGCCGATCCATCCGCAAAGCCTTCGTCGCCCCCGAGGGCTCGGTGCTGATCTCGGCCGACTATTCCCAGATCGAGCTGCGCATCCTGGCGCACCTTTCCCGCGACCCCGCGCTGATCGAGGCATTCCGGGCGGGCGAGGACATCCACCGGGCCGTCGCCGCCCAGATCCACGACATCCCGCTCGAGGAAGTCACCAAGGAACAACGCAGCGGCGCCAAGATGGTCAATTTCGGGATTGTCTACGGCATCACGCCATACGGACTTGCGCGCCGGCTCAACATCTCGAACAACGAAGCCTCCGATATCATCGACAACTACAAAAAGCGATTCGCGGGCATTACAACGTTCCTGCAGGAATGTATCGAACAGGCCCGGAGCACCGGCTACGTCGAAACGATGCTCAAACGCCGGCGTCCGATCCGGGACATCGACTCGAACACACCAAACCGCCGATCCCTCGCCGAACGCATGGCGATCAACACCGTCGTCCAGGGGTCCGCGGCCGACCTCATCAAACTCGCGATGCTCGACCTCCACCGTCGGCTCAGCCCACACGCCCGCGACTTGCGAGATGGCAGAGAACCGGAGATTCCCGGTGTGCGCATGCTCCTGCAGATCCACGATGAACTGGTCTTCGAGGCCCCGGAGGCCGTCGCGACCGAGGCCATGGCTCTGATCACCGAGCGCATGGAGCATGCGATGAAGCTCGATGTACCGCTGGTCGTCGATGCGGGCGTGAGCCGGAGTTGGTTTGAGGGCAAGTGATCTCGGCTACACTGGTTTCATGATCAGAGCTTTCCTGCTGTCCGCATTGTTTGCCGTTGAAGCCGTCGCCCAGCCGAGCGAGATCTATGTCAATGCCCGCGTCTACACCGTGGATTCCGAGTTTTCAGTCGCCGAGGCATTCGCCGTCGAGGATGGGCACTTTACCGCAGTCGGCCCGGAATCCGAGATTCGGAATCTTGCCGATGATTCAACCCGAGTCATTGATCTTCATGGTCGAACGGTGTTGCCCGGGCTGATCGATGCGCATGGTCATATGTTCGGGCTCGGTCGGCTCCAACTCGGTGTGGTCGACCTGACGGGGACGACGAGCTTTGAGCAGGTCATCCGGCGGGTGGTCGAACAAGCCGAGGCCGCCGAACCGGGTGAATGGATCATCGGCCGAGGCTGGGACAACGAAAGCTGGAAGGACACAGACTTCCCCACCCACGACAGGCTCAGCGCTGCGGTGCCGGACAACCCCGTCTGGCTGAGCCGGGTCGACGGGCACGCCGCGCTCGCCAACGCCAGGGCTTTGGAACAGGCCGAGATCTCGGCAGGCACCGCGGCGCCGGCCGGCGGCGAGATCATCCGCGACGAGCAAGGCCATCCCACCGGTGTCTTTATTGACAACGCAACCGCACTCTTTGATCGCGTCATCCCCGGCGAGATTGACGATCCGGCTGCCATCATCGACGCGGCTCAAAGCGTCTGCCTGCGCTTCGGACTCACCGGTGTGCATGATGCAGGGGTCGAGCCGGATCTGATCGGTGTGTACCGCGAGATGGAGGCATCCGGCCGACTCAATATCCGCGTTTATGGCATGGTCCCGGGCCAACAGGCGCTCACATGGTTCGAGACGCACGAGCCATACGAAGGCCCTTTCTTTTCCATGCGATCGGCGAAACTGTATATGGATGGTGCCATGGGCTCGCGCGGGGCGTGGATGCTCGAGCCATATGCGGACCGTCCGGTCGATGCCGAGGGCAAGCCCTACACGGGCCTGGCTGTCAGCGACACGGACCTGATCCGAACGGTCGCCCGGCACGCACTGCTCCGTGACTACCAGGTCTGCACCCACGCCATCGGGGACCGAGCGAATCGCGAAGTCCTCGATGCCTACGAATGGGCGTTCAACAACGTTGGCCACACAACCCAAGCACGCTTCCGCATCGAACACGCCCAACTTCTGGCTCCCGATGACATCGGCCGATTTGCTCGGCTCGGCGTCATCCCCTCCATGCAGCCCACCCACTGCACCAGCGACATGCGATGGGTCGAGGACCGCGTAGGACCGGTGCGGGCGGATGGGGCCTATGCGTGGCAGAGCCTGCTCTCCACCGGTGTCCGAATCGCCGGCGGCAGCGATTTCCCTGTCGAAAGCGCCAATCCCTTCCTCGGAATCTATGCGGCTGTGACGCGACAGAACCTCGAGGGTGAACCGGCCGGCGGATGGCATCCGAGCGAGCGCGTCACGCGCGAGCAGGCGCTGCGGATGTTCACAATCGACGCTGCCTATGCCGGGTTTGCCGAGGATCGACTCGGTTCGATTGAACCGGGTAAGCTGGCGGACTTTATCGTGATCGACCGCGACATCATGCAGTGCGAACCAAGAGCAATCGCCGATACCGTGGTACTCCGAACCATTGTCGGTGGCAAAGAAATGTACAACAGAAACGATCCAGAGAAATGAATCCGACAAACCCGCACACCCCCACACGCCGAGGTTTCCCAATGAAGAATTGCAGCCCGTTTGTCTTGCTGATGCTGTGTCTGGCCTCCATCTCCTGCGCTGCGGCACCGGGGCCCCCGGGCTGGAAATCGGTCGATCAGGAAGTCCGCAGGCTCATGCGTCATCACCCGCTGATGCTCCGTGGAGCCGCTGTCTATGTCGCCAAGACAGATGGCACACCGATCTATGAGCACTACTACGGCCGATACGACGAGAACACGCGCCTCCCCCTTGCCTCGGCGAGCAAGCTCCTTTCGGGTGTCGCCGTGATGACGCTGGTCGATACCGGCAGGTTGGATCGAGAGGCCCCGATCAGCACCTATCTCCCCGAGTTCTCCGCGGAGAATGCCGGCCACGTCAAATCCAGACTCACGATCGACCAGCTCTTTTCCATGACCAGCGGCTTCCCCGGCGCCACGATCCGGGGCACCGTCCTGAGCGACCTTGATCTGACCTTGGCTGAAGCGGTCCGGCACATCGCATGCTGCGTCAAACTCAAGGATCTGCCCGGCCGGAAGTTCCGCTACGGCGGCTACGGCATGCACGTCGTCGGTCGAATCGCCGAGGTCGAATCAGACAAGCCTTACGATCAGTTCTTCGATGATGCTGTCAATGAACCTTTGGGCACATCCATCACATGGAACGGCCTGGGCAAGACCAACAACTTCAGACCTTCGGGCAGCGGCGAGGCGACCCTCCGTGACTACGCCAGAGTGCTCGAAGTCGTGGCCACCAAAGGAAAATCACACGGGATCCGGCTCCTCAGCGAATCAGCGGTCAACTCCATGCTCGTTGAACGCACCACCGGCCTACCCAGCCAGTCCATCCCAAGCGACGCGAAGAAGCGGGGGTTCGGGTATGGCTTCGGGTTGTGGATCGAACAACGCGATCAGAATGGCCACGCCACCGTTGTTTCCAGCCCCGGCGCCTTCGGCTTCACACCATGGATCGATTTCGAGGACGGCTACTACGCAATCATCATGGTCAAAGGGATCCGCGGGCCGCTCGTGGATGACCTGTACCGCGTTCGGGATGCGATCGATCAGGCCGTGCGGGCTGAATCCGGACCCGCCCCCAGCGTGTCCGAGCCTCATTGAATCATCGATCAGAGTTCGATACGACGCCGAGGCGAAGAAGATCGCGATAGACTCACCTCGTGAGCCGATCTGCACCAGTTCGATGGACCACGCGAAGCCTGCTGTCCTGGATCACCGAAGCGTTCGAGCGGCAGAATCTCGATTCGCCAAGGATGGCTGCGGAACTGCTGCTCTCGCACGTCTTCGGGTGCGATCGGCTTCGTCTGTACATGGAGATTGATCGGCCTGCGAACGAACTCGAACGCACAGCCCTGCGCGAACTCGTCTCACGTGCGCTCGACCATGAACCCGTACAGTACCTGACCGGCGAAGCGTGGTTTTTCGGGATGCAGCTCCACGTCGACAAGCGCGTGTTGATTCCCCGCCCGGCGTCCGAGACACTCGTCGAGGCTGTCCTCCACCACTGTCGGAGCCGACCCGGCTTCGGTGGCAAGACCGGCCAAGGTGTGCTGATTGCCGATGTGTGCACGGGGTCGGGCTGCTTGGCAATCGCACTGGCACAGAATCTCCGTGATGCTCGCGTCGTGGCGACGGACATCTCGCAGGACGCCATCGAGGTGGCGCAAGCCAACGCCGAACGTTTCGGTTTGTCGGATCGGATCGAATTTATCTGCGGCGACCTGCTCGACGCTCTGGCCGATCACCCGAGCGCCGGTCATGCGGGTGCGCTGGATTTCCTCATCGCCAATCCACCATACATCCCGGATGATGAGTGGACGACCGTGCCCGCCAATGTCAAACAGCACGAACCGACGCTCGCCCTGCGCGGCGGTATGGATGGTCTGGCCCTGGCTCGACCGATACTCACCGAAGGGCCGAAGCTCGTCAGGCCGGGTGGTCTGATCCTGGTCGAGGTCGCCTCATCGAGAGCATCCGAAGCACTCAGGATCGCTGAATGCGCGCCGAACGTGGACCATGCCGACGTGCTTCAGGACTTTGAGGGACTGGACCGTGTCGTCAGGCAGACTGTTCGGGCGGAGTGAGCACCTTGTGAATCTCGTCGATCAGCCGGGCCGCCTGGAACGGTTTGTAGAGAACGTTGCTCATGCCTTCCTGCGAGGCGCGCACAATCGAGTGGTGCGGGTCATAGCCGAAACCGGTCATCAGAATGATCGCCCGCTCTGGAATGATGTTGCGCGCAACGGAGAAGACCTCGTAGCCATTCCGATCGGGCATCGAGATGTCACTCAGAACAAAGTCGAACTGCTTGTGCCCGTCCGCGGCTGAGGCTTCGAGCTCGTTGATCGCTTCCTGACCGCTCTTGCAGAGCACGACCTCGCAGTTGCGCCGACGGAGCACGTCAGCAATCATCGCACCGATCCGGTCGTTGTCGTCGGCGATCAGGGCTCGCTTGCCTGAGAGCAGGGTATCGACCTTGCACGTCCGGGACACCTCGTCCATCCCCAACAGTGTGTTCGGGCCGGAAGCGACCGCACGCAAACGGTCGCGGATCGCGGCCACATCCTCGCGGATCTTCTCGACGTGGCGGGCTGTCTCAGGATCCATTGTCTCACTGCACAGTTCATCCGCCTCGTGGATGATGTCGTCCAATGGCTCGCGGAGTTCCCCCTCGAATCGCCCGGAAAGCGTGATGCCCGTCGTTGATTGTCCCGTGACAAGCATGTCAAGCATCTGGAGCGCAATGGCAATATATCGGCCGAAAATAAGCGCAAACTGGCGATCCTGGTCGTCGAAGGCATCCACCTCTTCGGATTCGACATCCATGACGCCGATGATCTTTTCATCAATCTGAAGCGGAATCGTGAGCGACGACCGGGCACCCGGCGCACCAATCAGATACCGCTCGTCCGTCCGTGTGTCGTGGCAGATGTAGCTCTCACCTGTGGCCGCGACATACCCGATGGTGCCGTTGCCCTCCTCGGCAGGGTACAGCTCCAGTTCCATCGCCTCCTGAGAGAACCCCGATGTAATGATCGGCTCGAGCCGACCGGTGTGCTCGTCGATCAGACGGATCGCGAAGTGGTCATAGTTCAGCACATCGTGCGAGAGCTTGATGATGCGCTCTTCGAGCAGGTGCAGCCTCTGAACCGCGTTCATCTTGGACACCGCTTCACGATCGAGTTTGACAAGGGCAGCACCAGCCCGCTCGACCGCGTTCATCTTCTTGCGAACCCGGCCCGCATGAGAGATGTCCCGCAGCACGCCGACCGCACGGTCGCCATATCGCTCGGTCCCATCCACGACCATCGGTGTGATCCGAAGCTCATACAGCCGATCCTCCCCGATCTCGATCTCGCGGCGGACGATCGGCGGCTCGCTGTCGGCCTCAACCGCCAGCTTCTGAAACGAAACCGCCGCCTCGGATGCGGCGGCGATTACCTCTTCCTTCGTTTTCGGGTCAACCGCATCGAACATCCGGTTGCCCCAGAGCAGCTTGCCCTCGGCGGTCACCAGACAGAGCGCCTCTCCGACAGAATTCAGCAGCACATCCCGCTCGTGATCGCCCAGCCCGGTCAACCCGAGGTTCCCGGGGTCCGTCGGCATAATCAAAAAGTCCGCATCGGCGTTCTGTGGACCGAGCGAATCGGCGACGACCACGTCGCAGTGCTCACGGAGCAGTTCGCGCAGCTCATCCGTCGACCCGCCGGGTGGTGCCAAAATGACGATCTTTGGTCGGATTCGAGCCATCGAGAACCACTGCTCCTGCCGGGTTCTTCGCGTCAGTGTAGCGGGTGGATCCACAAATGCATCACCTTCTTTCAAGGTTTGGCGCTATCGGGGCTTGTCGGCCGATGCCTTGCCCGGCTTGACATCGGTTCAGTCGGGCCGCGTACTGTGATTCCTCATGATCGAAGTGTCCAATCTTCATCGCTGGTTCGGATCGGTCCATGCCGTGCGCGGGGTTGATTTTACAATCCCACAAGGCCAGATCGTCGGACTTCTCGGCCCAAACGGTGCAGGAAAAACCACGACTCTCCGACTCCTGACCGGTATTCTCAGACCACAAAGCGGCTCGATCCGGATCGCCGGGACCGACGCCCTGGCCCGCCCCACCGCTTCCCGTCGAGCGATCGGCTATCTCCCCGAGTCCGCCCCGTCTTACCCGGAGATGTCCGTCCGCGGATTTTTGCGTTACCGGTCCAAGATCCTGCCCATCTCACCTCGGGATCGCATCATGAGTATCGAGAAGGTTCTCGGGCTGTGCCGACTCTCCGATGTCGCTCGTCGAAGAATCGGCCAGCTCAGCAAGGGTTACCGTCAGCGGGTCGCACTGGCGGCCTCGCTCCTACATGACCCCCCGGTGCTGATCCTCGACGAGCCCACCAATGGCCTCGATCCGACACAGGTCCGCGATGCCCGCTCGCTCATCGCCGACCTTGCCCGGAATCGCACCGTCATCGTCAGTTCCCACATCCTGCCCGAGATCGAGCGCACGTGCGGGAGGCTCATCATCATCGGTGCCGGGCGCGTTCTGGCCGATGGCACGCCGGAGGAGCTCCGCAGGACACGCACCTCGAATGCCTGTATCGTGCAGTGCCGGGCCGAGCCGGATCGTGTCCTGCCGATCATCACCCGCCTCGGATACAAAGCCGAGGTCGAGCCGATCGAATCGGGCTGGTTCCGGCTTCGTGTGCGAGGCAGCGACCCTGCCGAAGCCCGCGCCCGAATCGGTGCTGCTCTGACAGAGGCCAGCATCGCCATTCGCGAGCTGCGCGATGAGGTCGTCGGGCTTGAAGAACTGTTCGTCAGCGTGCTCGAATCCGCCGAGGTACCCGAGCCATGAGATCCACGCTCGCCATCGCCACACGGGAGCTGGCTTCCATGTTCAGGCTTCCGGTCGGGTGGGTTGTGATCGCCCTGTTTCTTGTGCTCACGGGGGCCGTCTTTGTCTTCGGCGCCCTCGTTCCGGGGCAACCCGCAACGCTCCGACCCGTCTTCGGCACCACCACGCTGCTCATGGTTTTCGTCGCGCCGGCGGTCTCCATGCGACTCCTGAGCGAAGAGGCCAGACTCGGCACGCTTGAACTGCTCAGCTCAAGCCCGGTCACCAGCTGGCAGATCGTCCTCGGCAAGTATCTCGGCGCGATGGCCTTTCTGCTGCTGATGCTCGCCCCGACCCTGCTTCAGGCGGGAGTGCTGATGCTCGCCAGCGACCCGAGGCCTGATCTCGGGCCAATCCTTGCCGGGTATCTGAGTCTGATCCTCGTCGGCGGGCTGTGCCTGGCGCTCGGAACACTGGCCTCGACCCTGACCGAGAGCCAGACGCTGGCCTTCCTCGGCACGCTGCTCACACTGGTGTGCTGGCTTCTCCTGACCAACGTCGCGCCGCAGCATGTCGGCCCGAAGTTCGGGGCGATACTTGCCCGGGCCTCGTTCTCGGCAAGGATCGACGACTTTGCCCGCGGTGCCATCGATTCACGCAACATCGTCTTTTTCCTCTCGATCTCGATCGGGCTTCTGGTCGCCAGCGCGACCGCACTGGAACTGAGGCGATGGCGATGACCCAGCTCACCACCGCATCCCGGATTGACCGGAGCAAGCGGCTCCTCTACTCGGCCATCGGGCTTCTGGCCATGGCGATGATTGTCGCCGTGGTCAACGTTCTGGCTGGGAAAGTACATGTTCGGCTCGATGTGACCAGCACGGGGGCGCTCAAGCCGTCGCCGCGCACAGTGGCGGTCGTTGGCTCGCTGCCTGAGCAGACCGAGGTGGTGCTTGCCGCAAACCTGGCCAGTGGAGACCGAGATCGCCGGTCGGTTTCGCGCGTCCTCGACATGCTCGATGAGATGGACCACCTCTCCCCGAATCTGCGCACAACCGTCATCAACACCGGCACCAGCGATGGTGTGATGCAATACGAACAACTCGTCGCCCGGCTCGCGGCGGAGCGATCATCCGAAACCGATTCCGCCATCGCCGAAACGAATCATGCGATGCAGACGCTCACCACGTTCGGCCAAAGCCTCGAACGGTGGGCCGATCAGGTGCAACAGCTCGCCGATGATGTCGCGCCCGGACCCAGCGGCACCAACCCCTGGACATCCGAGCTCATGCAGCAAGCCTCGCAGATGCGCGTCAGCGCGGGGCAGGTGCCACAGGTGGTTGATCTGGCTGAACAGAGCCTCGAACAGATGATCGGATCGACCCCCGTCCCCGACATCCGCTCGGCGCGACGAAGCATCACCACCGCCTTCGACATCCTCAGCCGATTGCTCTCGAACGAGATCAATGATCTGGAAACCAGACGCGACGATGAACGCCTCTCGCCCGAGGGCCGGGCACGGATCGACCGACTGATCCGGGAGATGCAGTCCAATCTCGACAGCGCCAAGGCGACCATGGAGAGCTTCAGAAACCTGCCCCTGCCTGTGCTTTCCCGCGTGGCCACCGCCCTCGGGACGGGCGAAGCGGCGATCGTGATCGGTTCGGGTCCCGAGGCCCTCGGCGCCATCGGCATCGACGATCTGATCCCGCAAACCGCGCCGGGTGTGGCCAAGATTGATGCCGGCCGCCGGGCCGAGTCGCTCATCACCGACGCGCTGGCCTCCGTCGAGGGCACCGCCACGAAGGTGACGGTGGTTCTGACGCACGCCAGTTCGACCCGTGTGCTGGGCGATGGCGGGATCTTGGCCGAGTTGGTACGGAGCTCCTCTCTGCGCAACACGACCTGGCTTGAGTGGCCCATGGCGCTGGAGTCCGACCCGCCGAGTGCCGTCACTCTGGCGCACAGCCGAGGTCCGGTGGTGTACGTGGTGATCGGGCTGAGCATGACCTCGTCCGGAGCAGCCGAGCGTGCCACCCGGATGGGCGCCATTTTACAGAAGCTTCTGGACGAGGGGGATTCGGTTCTGCTCAACCTGTCACCTTCCACGCTGCCGGCGATCGGAGAACCGGACCCGATCGCGGAGCCGCTGGCCCGGTTCGGGCTTGTCGCCGACACAGGCCGACCGACACTGGTCGAGCACATCGCGGGCCATCGGCGTGAGGTTGATTGGGAACAACTCATCATCCCCGGAGGCGGCAAGCACCCCGCTGCGGCGGTCGTCAAGGGCGTGCCGGTCCGACTGACGTGGCCGATCGTCATCGAACGATCTGAGCCGATCGGGCAGGCGTGGCCCCTGATCCGGTCGAATGAAAGCGGGATGTGGCGCGAGGCCGAGTGGGTTGGCTACTGGCTCACCCGGGAATCACTCCGCAAGCAGATCACCGATCCGCCAACGCCGGGCGATCCGGGCGATGGCGAGGTCAGCGAGCCGGTCTTTGCCTGGGCAGCCGAGCGACAACTCAATGATGAACCGCAGCGTCTGGTTGTCGTGGGCTCGCACCTGTGGATGTTCGACACGATCGCACACCGCAGAACCACCATCGACGGGCGACTGGTTGAAACCAGCCCGGGCAACACGGAACTGTTCAACGCCCTGATCGACTGGCTCGCCGGGCGGGAAAGCCTGATCGCACGCGGTTCCGAAGCCCAGTCATTCCCGATCGTCCAACCGATGTCAGACCGCAGACTTTCGGCGACCCGCTGGTTCTTCATCGGGGGGCTGCCTCTGCTGGTCCTGCTGATCGGCGCGATCGTCCGACTGCTGACCGGATAACGGATGGAGCCTGATCCGAAGGCCTGTCATGGGCTCAGGGCTGCTCGTATCGCGGATGCGTTGTTGGAGGCGGGCCTGTCGCCGACCCCGGCGTGTGCTGGTCATGGCCAGCGTGGCGCCGCATTCGGGGCATCGCCCGCCGGCTTGCATCTCCTCGATCAGGTCGGTCAGGTCGTATCGACACAGCCGACAGTGCAGCTCACCCCGGGGCAGTTCGATCGGCAGCATCACAAAGAAGACCCCGCACGCGAAGACAAGCCCCATGTACGGATACATCAGCACACGAAAGACCGGTAGCAGATCCCCATAGTGAAAAACACGGGCGATGTGGCCATGGACCGTATTGACCATCACCAGAATCAGAATCCCGGCCGCGATCGCGGCCCAACCGCCAAGCCGGCGCCGGCCGATGAACGCGCCGTAGCACACCAGAACCGCATACACCACAAACAGCAGCATCGGACGTCCACCACCTCGACACGCACACCCGGGGCCGATCTCCATTGACCGACACGGTTCGTAGCCTAGCGGCCTTGCTTGAACAGGGTCCGCATCGCGTCGTATATCCCGTCCCGATCGTCGATTCGGGCCAGAATCAGGCGCGGACCATCTTCATCAGATTCGCCATCCTCGAACGATTCGCCGAGCACGTTGATGAAGTTCCCGCTGCCATACGCCGACGTCACCTGGCAATACCCGAACATATTTGAGTTCGGGATGAGGTGTTCACGGAGGAGCTCGACACATTTGCGGTTGTCGGCCTCTGAGGAGTTGTCACCATCGGAGAAGTGGAACAGGTACACGTTCCAGTCGTCCGGGTCGTATTCCTCGTCGAGCATCTCCTTGCACAGGGCATAGGCTGAGCTGATGCGTGTGCCGCCGTCTTCGCGCATGGAGAAGAAGACTTTTTTATCGACCTCGGCCGCGCGCACGTCATGGACGATGTACCGGCTCTCGATGCCCTCGTAGTTTCGACGGAGCCAGGTGTCGATCCAGAACGCGGTCAGGCGGACGAGTTCTTTCTGTTCGTCGCCCATCGAGCCGGAGACATCCATCATGTAGATGATGGCTGCGTTCGACTGTGGTTTCTTGACCTCGTTCCAGCTCCGATACCGGAGATCACGCTTGATGGGGATGATGATCGGGTCGTCCGGGTTGTACATCCCGAGCGCGAGTTGACGCTTGAGGGCTTCGCGGTAGGTGCGTTTGAAATGGCGTAGCGATGCGGGACCCGTAGGACGAATGCCCGTAAACTTGTCGCGTTTGGTTGTGATGTTGTGCCTGCCGCGGGGTTTGATACGTGGGAGCTTCAGCTCGTCTGCGATGATGTCGGCCAGCTCTTCGAGTGAAATATCAACTTCCGTGATGTGTTTGCCCGCCTCTTCGCCGCCGGCGTTGTCGCCCGAGCCACCACCGGGCTGCCCGACGCCATCGCCCTCCTCGCCCTCGCCCATCCCGACGCCCGCGGAGTTGTCGCCATAGCGGAAGGTGGGCAGGTCGAGGTCATGGACGGGGATGGAGACGTACCGGTCGCCCTCTTTGCCGATGAGTTCGTCCTGACTGAGAAATCGGCGCAGATCCTTCCGGATTTTACCGCGCACGATCTGGCGGAAGCGTTGATGGTCTTGTTCGATTCTGCTGAGCATGTCGCGTCCTGTGCGCCCCGCTCCGAAGTTCTGTACGCACCAGAGGATCGGCCGGATCGGGGGACAAAGCCACGAAAACCCTGAAAAACGGTCTCAGTCGGCGTCAGGGCGTGTTCTTTTCCGGTTTCTCAGTCGTCGATGGACGATGGCGCCTCCCCAGAGCCCGGTCGGGATGACAACCAGCAGCTCCGCCGCACGGGTGACGAGCGATGCCGCCAACCCGGATTCGGGCGATACTCCCACCACAATCAACGAAGCCACGAATCCGACCGCCCATTCAACCACGCCCAACCCCGCACCCGTCAGCGGGAAGAGGTAGGCGATCTGGACAGCGGCTGCGATCAGCACCGCGGCCCAAGGCCCGATGGGCGTCCCGATGATCGCGAAGCTCACCCACATCCGCGCGGCCCAGACGAGCATGTCGAGATACCGAAACACGAGCGCCTGTCTCAACGCCGACCGAGGGACCGAGCCACTCGGGCTGCGGTCGGCCACGATTCCAGCGAGCATGTACACCACGACCGTGCTGATGACCAGCACGCCGATCCCGAGTGTCTGGTCCCGCGCCCAAGCCGAACCGATGAGCAGCATGTGCCCGGCGGCGAGACCGGACATCAGCGCGAGCGCCACGGAAACCGAAACCGAGGCCTTGAGTGAGATGTGGTGGATCAGTTTGTGAAAGGCCAATCGCCCCATGAGCCCGGGGCGCATCGGCATGTAATTAAGCAGCCACGCCGAGCAGATGAGCGAGGTCATGTCGATGAGTGGAACTTGGCCGAAGCGCCGCATCATCACCCAGAATGACAGCGAAACCACGCCGGCGTTGACCAAGGGAAGCCCCAGCGCGAGCACGATCATCCACACCGGAGCCTGTTTCGCGGAATCAAGTGCGTGGTGCAGGTCGTCCTGATTGCGAACAACAACAAGGATGGCGACACCGATCAGCAGCAACCCGATGATGAACCCGCCAAGACGGCGCCACACCGCGGCTCGTGAGGATCGATTACCCGAACTCAAGGCTGAATGGCCTCGGGGTGTTCCGGCGAAGGCGGGCGGAAGCTGCCCGGGGGCTTCATAAAGGCGTACCCCGCCCCATCGCCAACCCTCGATGCCAGCGTCTCGGCGACCTCCCGGAGAAGGGGATCCTGTGAAGCCAAAGCACGCTTCAATGCCGGCGCATCCGCCGTGGTGACGCGAGAAACCAGGGCGGCTGCGAGAATCTTTGGTTCCGTCTCGGCGAGGATCGTATCGTCAAGTTTCTGCATTGATGGCCTCATCATGGCGGTGGGCATGACGGCGATCACCGCGAGACGCGCCTTCGGGGAAAGGGTTGGATACCGCCCGGCAATGATTTCGCTGAGGCGAACCGTATCGGAGTCGGATAAGGCGCCGCCCGGCCGATCAACATCGAGAATCGCGGCTCTAAGTGACCCAAGAAGAAGAATAAATCGGTCTTCATCGAACAACTCGACCTGTCTGGCCAAATCATCCACGCTCCGGCGAACCATCAGGTCGGGCTCTCGGACCAGAAGCCCGGTCTCCCCAGAGAGGCACATCGGTCCGGAGCTGTAGAGCGTACCTTTGCCAACAACAAAGCCCTGAAGGATGTTCCACCGGCTCCGGATCCTGTGGGTTGATTTCACTTCGGCCAGAAACCCAGAGAACCCGGGGTTGGGCCAGATCCGGGCCGTCATTGACTCGCCCGGTGTGAGCCGAAGCCGGGTCTGGATGTCGGCGACCTCCGGGGAAAGCGCCTGGCCGGAGGGGATGGAAGCAATGTCCATCCCCTCCGAAAGCATGAGCCTGCTGTTGATCGGACGATCGCTCCCCACCGCGAGGGCGATCGGCGAGGTGTTGCGGATGGTGACATTGAGAATCGGAGACTCGTACGGCTCGATCCTGGATCGCTCGAATGCGATCGAAAGCGACATGTAACGACGCGGATCGGCGGTCATCACGTCGATCCAATCCGGGACGGCCTCGGCGACCTTGCGGATTGATTCTGAATACTCTGAAAATACAAGTGGTTCGCCTTTGATCAATTCATACCGAGTCCGGGCAAAGGCGCCGAGCGCCGAGAGCGGCGAGAACCTCGCAGTTCTGGCGTAGGCCTCGGCTGCCGATTCGGGGTCGCCCTGCTCCTCGGATGCGATGCCATAGAACACCGCGCCGAGTGTCGAAACATCGGCGTTCTGCTTGAGCAGAGGCATCGCCTGTTCGACATTGTGACGCCGGTACAGGACCATCGCATCGATCGCGGCCATCTGCTCGGGAGAAGTCTGGCTGAAAAGCGGCCGAATCTGTGCCGAATCGCCGGTCACCTTCGGGATATCCATGTTGGCAACGAGCCTGGACACAATGAGTTCGACCGCGTAAGACACGGCCTGCTGCGAAAGCGCGGCCTGAAGTTCGGGGTCCTCCTGAACACCCGGTGTCTTCATGCGCTCGGCGATGGCCTTGAGCTGCGGATCAAGCCCATCTTTCAGGTCTTTCAACGAACGCTCGATGATCACCCGATCGCCGACCGCAGCGGCGGCCATGGTCCGCAATCGTTCTGAGTGGACGGGCAGTCTGATTTCATCGGGTGACTTGACGTTGTCCGTCGGCTGGCCCGCCTCGGTTAGCTGCGCGATGCGCTGGGCGGCGGCCTCGCGCTGGAGCTGAAGAAACCGCTCAAACTCCGCCAGGATCACCTCGGCGCCTTGGGTCTGCCAGCGCAGCAGGATCGACTCGGTTTCAACTTTTTTGTTGCCGGAGACACCATCCGCCGCGAGCAGCCGTCGGCCGTTGTCATGGAATCGCTGCGCCTGATCGAACACGCCATGCCTGACGAGCACACCCGCCACCGCAAAGTGGAGGTTTGGATCAATCGGATCGGCCCGCAGCACATTGATCGCCAGTTCGAGCCCGCCGACCGGGTCGGGGTTGCGTTCCGAAAAGAACGCCGAGGCCAATGCAGCCGCTTCTTTGTTGGAAGAATCCAACGACGTGGCCAGCGAGAGCCGCTCGATGAATCGTCGCTCATCGCCCTGTTCGCGCAGCAGCAGTGCCTCGTCGAGTGCAAGCCGACTCCGCACCGCCGGGTCAGGAATCGCCCGCTCACCCTCCGGCCCAAGGAATCGGTCGTACAACTCGATCCGCTCCTGAACAGTCTGCTTCTGGCTGATGCTCCACGAGAGCAATCGAAGTTGGGCGACGGTATCGGATGGGTCCAGCCTGATCAGCCGACGAGTGGCCTGGAGAACTCCTTGTTCATTCCCCGTGGCGCGTTCCGCCTCGATCAGCCGGCGGAGCAGGATCGTGTCGTTGGGCGAAATGTCGAGTGCGATCCGGAGCAGGTCCGCGGTGATGGCATAATCGGCCGGTGTGGCCTCGGTCTGGGTGCGCAGGTCGATCATGGCCAAGCGCGCCAGCTCGTGGGCGGCAAATGTCTCGTCTTGGGTTTGTGCGCGAGCCCCGGCCAACGGAAGCATCAGAGCCGCGAGCACTGCGAAGATTGGGAGTGGAATGCGTTTCATTGCGATCATGATAGAAGTCCCACCAACGCCATGATCCCAGTTGCGATCATGGCGAAGAGCCCGATGCCCCCAACGATGAGTTCGGTTGCCCAGATCGAGACCAACCGGCCGGCCTTTGGAAAGATCCTGTCGGCGACCATAAACATGAAGATGAACTGCCCGCCGCCGATGCTGGCCACGCCGAGCAGTTTCCATGTGGTGCCGGGAAGCCCGACGGAGTGCTGAAACCACCCGCCCGGCGCCCGGACAAGCAGGGTGAATCCAAAGACAACCATGGCGACCGCCCAAGCCGAAGCGACAACCGAGAGCAGCGTCATGCTGGTGCGTCGGATCAGTGGCAGCTGGCGTTCCTCCTTCTCAGGCCCACGCGATGGGCCGGGAATGCCCCGAAGCCTACCACAACCGGATTGGTCGCGTCTCAGCCGAGGGTGGTGGTCATGAGGAACTCGGCATTGCTCTTGGTCTTGACGAGTCGGCCCTTGAAGAATTCCATTGCCTGCACGACGTTCATATCCGCCAGGATTTTGCGGAGCTTGTAGACCAGTTCGAGCTCTTTGGGGTCCATAAGCAGTTCTTCGCGTCGCGTACCGCTGGCCGAGACGTCGATGGCCGGGTAGACACGCTTCTCAACGAGCCTGCGGTCGAGGTGCAGTTCGCTGTTGCCGGTGCCCTTGAATTCCTCGAAGATGACCTCATCCATGCGTGAGCCGGTGTCGACCAACGCGGTGCCGATGATGGTGAGCGAGCCGCCGTGTTCGATGGCTCGGGCGGCTCCGAAGAATTTCTTGGGTCGCTGCAGGGCGTTGGCGTCGAGACCGCCGGTCATGATCTTGCCCGAATGAGGGATCTCGGCGTTGTAGGCCCGGGCCAATCTTGTGATCGAATCGAGCAGGATGACCACATCATCGCCGAACTCGACCATGCGCTTGGCTTTTTCGATCACAACCTCCGCAACCTGAACGTGGCGTGAACTCTGCTCATCGAAGGTGCTGGCGACGACCTCGACGCTGTCATCGGAGTGCCTGCGGAAATCCGTCACTTCTTCCGGCCGCTCATCGACCAACAGCACGATGATCTTGGTTTCCGGATAGTTGGCGGTGATGGCCTGGGCAAACTGCTGGAGCAGGACGGTCTTGCCCGTCCGAGGTGGCGCGACGACCAGTGCCCGCTGGCCCTTACCGATCGGCGCGACAAGATCGACAATCCGACACTCGATGGCGCTCGGCTTGGTCTCGAGGATGAATC
Organism: Phycisphaerales bacterium; assembly: GCA_011053195.1. Classification (GTDB taxonomy): domain Bacteria; phylum Planctomycetota; class Phycisphaerae; order Phycisphaerales; family UBA1924. The sequence goes on from DRKT01000219.1 coordinate 23,488, forward strand.
GTTCCTCCGGATGCAACGGCACCAGATCCTCGAAGTTGGGCAGGTTGCGCACAACGGACGGCTCACGACCATTGATCGTGTCGACCCGAAGCAGCGCAAAGTACCGCTCATTCTCTTTCGGGGGCCGAACCGCACCACGGACAATCATCCCCCGACGCAGGCCATACCGACGGACCTGGCTCGGCGAGACGTAGATATCGTCCGGGCCGGGGAGGTAGCTCTGCTCGGGCGATCGGAGGAACCCGAAGCCGTCCTGCATGATCTCGATCGTCCCCTCGCCGAACATCAACCCCTGCTTGGCGGCCCGGGCCTTGAGGATCTTGAAAATCAGATCCTGCTTGGGCAACGTGTGATATTCCTCGAGACCCTCCTTGTCGGCCAGAGGCATCAACTCTTCGATGTCCATTTTCTGGAGCACCGCGATGGTGATCGAATCATCGATTTTGGTGCCCTTGGCTTCGATCGCTTTTTCGAGTTCGAGGGCTTCGCGTTCGAGTTCTTCATCGCTTGGCAGAACATGGCTGGGGATGCCGGAGTTGCCGCCGTTGTATTTGCGCTGGTTGGTGTTCTGAGGGGTCATGTTGGCGCCGCGACGTTTCTTCTTCCGACGGCGTTTGTTGGTGCCCTGCTGGCCCTCAGGTCTGGACTCCGCTGTGGCAGGGGAGGACTCGTTTGTTTCACCGGACCCGGACTTGGATTCGGTCGCTGCTGACGCGTTCTCGTCTGGCTTGGTCGGGGTGCCGGCTTTGGATTCGGTCGAGGAATCCGCCGAGGACTTGGTCGTGCGCGTGGCGGCCTTCGATTCCTCGGACTTGGTCCCAGCCGACTTGGTCTCGGCAGACTTGGTGGACCGAGCCTTGGACTTGGGTTTCGCGGGGGCATCGGCCGAGGCCTTTTCGGTCGAGGCTTTGCGTCGTGTGCGTGTCGGCTTGGGGGTTTCTTCGACGACGTCCTTGGTCTTGGCCATGGAAACAGATTCCTTGTCGTATTGAGAAATGGAACGTGGCTGACCCGGGTGCGGTTTCGTTTCCAGCCCAGCGTGGTCGTGAATATGTGGCCGGGCCGCGGGGGCCGAATGCTCACATGAATGGTGGAAGATCAGCGCCCGAGCCGAACCCGAGATCCGACCCCGAACCGATCATTGAATGTTACCGTGCTGCCGGGCAAACCGCGTGCGTCGTGGCTCAACTTTGATCGGCAGCAATCTCGTCAAGAAAGTGGAGCACCCGGTCCCGCACTTCCTCGACGGTACCGGCTCCACTCAAGACATAATCGGACCTCTCCCGCTTGACATCAAGTGGAAGCTGCGCTTTTTCTCGGCGGTCCAGCTCGGCCTCATCCCAGCCGGAACGCGATTTCAGACGCCTCAGCCGGATATCACGGGGTGTATCGACAAAGAGCACCGCATCGCATTCTTCATCCAGCCCGGCCTCGAACAGCAGCGGCGCGTCGATCACCACCGCCTTCACACCGTCCCGCTCGGCCTGTCGAATCAATGCCGCCCGGTGCTCGGCCAGCAGCGGAAAGAGCAACGATTCGAGCCGATCCCGCTGGGATTCATCCTCGAAAATCACACGCGCCACCGTTGCCCGGTCGAGCTGGCCGTCCACGACTGCCTCATCGCCCCACCACGATCGGATCGTGTCGAGCACTTCGGGGCGTTCGTAGAGCCTTGTCACCTCCTGATCCGCGTCATACACCACAGCGCCGGCCTCGCCCATGAGCCTCGCGATGAAGCTCTTGCCCGAGCCGATGCCGCCGACAATTCCCAGCACAATCGGTTTGCTCATTCGTTGATTCCGGGAGTCTGATCGAGCGCTCCGCGGGCGATGATGAACCGCTGCTTCGGCCGATCCACGAGACGCCAGATGATATCCTGTCCGCCGGTGCCGGCCGTGGCGAAGGCGAGCGTGCCAAGACCGAGCACCCGTTCGGGCATCGAACGGAACAGCGTCACCTGTCGGACATTGGCGATCGGAGCATCGACCACCTTCTGGCGCAACAGCCCCGCGATCGAGACCACCCGCCGGGTTGTGAGGATGTACCGACGCGAGGCCCGCTCGGCAAACTGCCAGAGCACCCAGATCATAGCCGGAGCCCATAGCATCAGCTTTGCCGAGTCACCCACAAACCAGAGCCCGACACCCGAAAGAATCGCGAGAATCAGGATCATCGGGCGATCGAGCGCCACATACAGCCAGTGTGGCCGGAGCACCATGATGATGTCCTCACCCTCGCCGAGGTCGATCTGCACAGCGGTGTGCGCCGGTGGGAGACTCGGATTGGCCGGAGCATCGGGCATCAGCGGGCCTCGGGCTTGAGGACGGCGATCTCGGGGTGGTTGCGGTAGTAGCCGTCGAAATCCAAGCCGTAGCCGACGACGAACTCGTCGGGAATGGGGAACCCGACATAATCGGCTTTGGCGACGGGCGGACCGTCGCGGCGCTGTTTTTCGAGCAGGACGCAGACACGCACCGAAGCGGGATTCTGCTCCTGAATCAGCGACTTGAGCACGGCGATGGTGTGGCCCGAGTCGAGGATGTCATCGACAATCAAGACGTGTTTGCCTTCGAGGTTCTTGGGCACCTCGCTGGCCATCTTGACGCCCTTGGAGGCCATGGACTTGCCGGGATAACTGGAAATGGCAACGAGCTCGAGCCGGAGCTTGAAGGGCAACTGGCGGATCAGATCCGCGCAGAAGACCATCGCTCCGGTCATGACGGGGATGAGCACGAGCGAGGCCTCGGAATCCTCGATCAGATTCACATCCCCGGCGATCTGCTCGCCGAGCTCGTGGACGCGTTGTCGGATCCGATCCTGGCTGATCAGCACATGGGCGAGGTCTCGGTTCATGCGCCCACACTAGCACACCGGGCGGGCCGGGAGAACCCTGCCTACAGCAACCCCGTGATCCCGCCCATGCGGCGTTTCATGGAATACCGGGCCAGCGAGTCCTCGATGATCGAATCCGCAACCTCGGCGGGCATGATCTCATCGACCTCGACATCCTTGCCTTCCAGCATCTTGTAGTCCTCGAAGAAGCGTTTGAGCATCTTGAAGGTGTGGTTCGAGAAGTCCGCAGCGGTGTGGAAATCCGCGTATTCCGGGTCGTCACAGAGCACCGCGATGATCTTGTGGTCGGGCTCGCCATCGTCTATCATCGTCATCACGCCGATCGCCCGGGACTGACAGACACACAGCGGCGGGATTTTTTCGGTGCAGAACACCAGCACATCGAGCGGATCGTTGTCCTCGGCAAGGGTCTGGGGCACGAAGCCATAGCTCGCCGGGTAGTAGACGGCCGAACTAAGCACGCGATCGAGCCGGAGCATGCCGGTGGTCTTGTCGAGCTCGTACTTGTTGCTCGAACCCTTGGGGATCTCGATGATGGACCGGAACTGTCGAGGAAGCGGAAGCCCCTCGATGCCGGGGGTGACGTCGTGCCATGGGTGGACCACTGAAAGCTCCTCGAAGCGGCGGCCGGAAATCGAACGCGCCGGGATGGACTCTATCGCCCACTCGGGCCCGCGGGATCAGGCGGAAACAGATTCTGCCCGATACGCTTGGCCATGCTCACCATCAACTATGCAAACTGTCTCTCGCCCCGCGTCGGCCTGCATGGCCTGGACCCCGCCCGGCTCGACCCGGCGGGCGATCTCGCCAAAGGCATTGCCGCCCTGACCCGGCAGCTCGCCAAGACCCGGGGCACCGGCTGGGAACGCTGGCGCGAGCTGGCCAAGGACCCCATGCGATCCGAACATCTCTCGGCCATCACGCCCATGGTCGAGAGACTCAGGCCCAAGGCCTCGAACCTCGTCGTGCTGGGCATCGGAGGCTCGGCGCTGGGCAACATCGCCCTGCACGCAGCCCTGCGAAGCCCAACCTGGAATCTGCAGAGCGACACTGAACGCGGCGGGCCGAGGCTTTTCGTGCTGGACAACGTGGACCCGGTCAACGTTGCAGCCGTCCTGAAGCTCTGCCAGAGCGAGGGCGGGCTTGAGCGCACGATTTTCAATGTCATCAGCAAGTCAGGCGAGACGGCGGAAACCGCGAGCCAGTTCATGATCGTCCGGGATCTGCTCAAGAGCAAACTCGGCGATGCGTATACAGAGAACATCGTCGCCATCACCGACCCCGAGAAGGGCACGATGCGGCGGATCTGCGATGCTGAGGGTTTCGCGACGCTGCCCGTGCCGGAGGGTGTCGGCGGGCGGTTCAGCGTGCTCTCGCCCGTGGGCCTGTTCAGTGCCGCGATGACGGGCATCGACATCGGGGCGCTGCTCGATGGCGCCGATGCGATGGACCGGCGGTGCTCGAACGAGAATCTGAACGAGAACCCGGCGGCCATGCTCGCTGCCCTGCTTGTCGAGCTCGGTACGCGCAAGGGCAAACCCAACCATGTCCTGATGCCCTATGCCAACAGTCTCTACCTGCTGGCCGACTGGTTCCGCCAGCTCTGGGCCGAGAGCCTCGGCAAGCAGTTTGACCGCGATGGCGAGGAAGTCTTCACCGGGTTCACGCCCATCAAGGCGCTCGGCACCACCGACCAGCACTCGCAGGTCCAGCTCTACCGCGAGGGGCCGAACGACAAGGTCATCGGGTTCATGGAAGTCGAGGACTTCGGCCCGGATCGGGGCACGATCCCCACAGGCCTCGGCGTTGAGAATCTGGCGTATCTCGAAGGTTCATCTCTGGCCGAGTTGATGAACGCAGAGAAACGCGCCTCGGAGTTCGCCCTCAACGAGAGCCATCGGCCCAACTTCACCATCTCCTTCCCGAAGATCAATGCCCACCACGTCGGCGAGTTCATCATGCTCTGGCAGATCGCCACAGCCTA
>DRKT01000220.1 GCA_011053195.1 Phycisphaerales bacterium
ACATCCCGCACCAGTCTGGCCATTTTCTGGAAGAGACCTTTGAGGGTCACCATGCGGAGTGACATGGCCACTTCCTGGAGATCCCGGATGATCTTGCCGGAGTGAGAGAGATTGCGCTGGCATCGTTGGTCTTCGATGGCCTCGATGCTCGGGTCTTGAACGACCATCTGCTGGGCGATGACAAGTTCACCGACCATGGTGACAAGGTTGTCGAGGCGTTCGGTGTTGACCTTGACGGTGACATCGGTGCGTTTCTTCTTGCCTTCGGCTTCCTTTTTCGCGGGTGGCTTCTGGGACTTGGTAGCGGGCTTGGGTGCCGGCGGTTGTGGTACCGAGTCCGCCGGCTCCGGGAGTTGATCCGGGTCCGGATGCTTGGGCTTTCTTTGCGAATCGTTGCTGGGCTTGACCTCGCCCTTGGCGGCACTCTGAAGCCGAGAGATGAGCTCGTCCATCTCGCATCGCAACGGCGCGGGCTCTCCATCGAGCACAGCGAGCAGCTTGAGGATCATGTCGCAGGAGGACAGGATCAGGTCAAGGTACGACGAATCGAGCGTGATGGTTTCTTTGCGGGCCTCGTCGAGGAGAAATTCCGCGTTGTGGGCTGTATGGACGATCGGTTCAAGGTTCATGAACCCCGCAACCCCCTTGATGGTGTGGAAGGCACGGAACACGGTATTGATCAGTTCTGAATCGGTCAGGTTGCTCTCGAGCTCGAGCACCGCTCCTTCGGCGCTGGCGATGTGCTCGCGTGCTTCGATGAGAAACTCATCAAGGTTCTCGTCCCGTTCCAAGTTGCATGGAAACTCGACCGGTTCAGAATCCGAAGGAGCGTTCCCTTCCGTTGCGTCGGTTTCTTCTTCCGTTTGGGACGCCTCGATTTCCGGTTCAGCCTGCTGATGGCCTGCCTCGGCTTCGGGTGTATCCGATGATGTCGTAAGCTTCTGCATCAACTCGGTGTGATCCGGTGCTTTGGCATACGGATCTGATTCGAGAAGTGAGACATATTCCTTTAGCCAATCGAGGACCGCAAGGATTTCGTTGACCGGGAATGCTCCGCCGTTGGCGGTCGAAGCATCAATCAGCGACTCGGCCTCGTGGCAGACTTTCTGCGCACTGGCGAGTGAAAGTACGCCGCATTCGCCCTTGAGTGTGTGGATACCCCGTCGGATTTCGGCGAGGGTCTCCTCATTCATGCCTGATTCGAGCTCGAGCGTTTGTGCTTCGAGTTCGGCGAGTGTGTCCGTGCAGCCCGATACCCAGGCACTGAGCAATTCTTCATCGATCTCAGGATTGTTCTCATCGGTATTGTGTCCCGGAACGGGAATGGAATCGACCGGCTGTTGATTCTGAAGTGCGTTGACGACATTCTGCGCATACTCGATGCTCTTGTTGATCTCCTCGAAGGTTGATTCGAGGTCATCGATATCGTGCATGACGATCCGTTCGATCAGTTCGGCCGAGGTGCCGGCCTGATCGGCGAGGGATTTAAGGGACGGATCGTCAAGTTGTTCGATCAACTCGGAGAACAGCTCGCCGAGGGTGACGAGGCCTGGGAGATCGGTCGGGTCCGCCATAGCCGCGGCCTTGGCGATTCGTTCGACTTGTGCTTCGATGCTCACGTCTGATCACACTCTCTTCAAAGGGACTTGATGGGTACCGATTGCTGCAGTCTGGGCGGCCCGGTCTTGGACCACACTCCATCCATCGGACGCGGATGGCCCGCACTGAACATCTGCCATGCAAGGGAAGGGAACTTCTTGGATCTGGGCACAAGATCGCCGGATAGCTGGGTGCGGACCTGACACCGCGGCTCAACCTTGTGTCATTCTTGAACGTACAAGATCCATGCTGTGGATTGGTTGGACCAGTGTGGTCAGGTTGTGTCGAAGAATCCCCCGCTTTGGTGATTGGTGGGGCCGATCGACGGTTGGCTTCGATCAGGTATCATTCGGGCATGGCACCACTGCTGATCGTCTTTCTGGGCACCGTTGCGGGTCTTCTTCTTGGATCGGGTTTCCTGCACCTGCTCAAGCACCTGGGTTCGGGTGGTCGGGCCTTGGCCGCGTGGTTTACGAGGGCGCCGGGACTGGATCTGCTGATTACCTACTTCACCGTGCTACCAATGGGCGTCGGGCTGGTTGTGGGCGGTCGGTCCGGTGGTGTTGGAGGGGCGCTCGCCGGGCTTGGTGTGGCGGTCGCCGGCCAAGTGGTTGGTGTGATGATCTGGACGGTGCTGCACGAGTTTGCGCACCGCGAGGTTCACAAGGGGCCCCGGATCGTGTATGAATTGAACCGAAACGTCGGCCGGGTCCGGAACCATACCGCGGTCTGGATCACGTCGCTGGCGGTCCCGATCTTCTGGTTTGTTCGGCTTGGGGAGTATGTGATCTACCCGCCGCTGACATGGATCATCCGGCTGCCGAAGTATAACGATGCGGAATGGGTCAATGTCAGCCGACAGAAGTTTGATGGGCTGGTCGGGCATGATCTGATCTGGTGTTTGTACTGCGATTGGATGACCGGGATCTGGTCGCTTGGCTCGGAGATGCTGCGCAACATCGAATCGTTCTGGTGTCCGATCCGGTTCTCGAGCACCGCCAAATGCGAGAACTGCAAGATCGACTTTCCCGATGTTGAGAATACCTGGGTTCCTGCGGACGGGACGATTGCGGATGTGGCCGAGCTGATCCATGAGAAGATGGCCGGGGGCAACTATTCCTGGCATGGGCACCCCACGCGGTTGACGGTGAAGGGCGAGCATGTCACGGATTCTCCCGACAGCACCGGCGGGTGAAGCCTCCGGGGGTCCGATTCTCTATACTGGTCGAGGGGCGATACACAGCGGCCCCGGTCGTAGAAGGAGGACACCAT
>DRKT01000221.1 GCA_011053195.1 Phycisphaerales bacterium
AAGCAGAGCAACGACGATGGTTCGCTTGTCTACCTCGCTGGCAACCCGGCGATTCATGCGTTCAGTGGGTCGTTTGTGCGCAAGGTCAACACGGACCCGGATTTTCGCCTGCCCTTCCACCGCGCTGTCAAGAAGATCCGGCACATTGATCTCGAAACCGGAGAAGCGATCAGCCCGAGCGAGCCCAATGGTGTGAAACTCGAGCAGTTTGTCTTTGATGCGCTGCCCTTTGCACGGGATTCGATCATTCTCGAGACATCGCGCGAGGATGAGTTTGCCCCGATCAAGAACGCGGAGGGGATCGACAGCGCCGAGTCGAGCGCCCGCTTGCAGTCGGCTCGTGCGGCGCGGTGGCTTGAAGCCGCCGGTGTGCGCGTGCCGAGGGCCAGTGATGGCCGGCCGGACTGCACGCTCGAGATCAGCCCGCTGACCGCGCTCTCTGCGGAGGACCTGTCTGGGGTTGAGTTGCCCGATTCGATTGAGCCGGGCCAGAAGTTGGCGTTGTGATGGGCGGGATCGACCCACGTTTTGTGGCCTTTCCGAGTTCGCTGCGTGACCGTGTACGTCATGCGGTACTTGCCGATGTGCCGGCGTTGATTGCGCATCCGGATTGGGAGTCGCCGTCGCCGGTGATGTTCTGGATGCATGGTCGGACGGTCTCGAAAGAGCTTGATTCCGGACGGTATCTGCGGTGGATCCGAGCGGGAATTGCCGCTTTGGCGGTCGATCTGCCGGGCCATGGCGAACGCCCGGGTCCGCGAATGCACGATCCGAGTTTCACGCCGCAGGTGATCGCACAGATGGTTGGGGAGATCGACCCGGTGCTTCGGGCTCTCTCCGAACGGGACGATGCCCATCTGTTTGATCTGGGTCGGATCGGAATCGGCGGCATGTCGGCCGGGGGCATGGTGACGCTGCGCCGGCTGTGCGAACCGCACACGTTTCGGTGCGCCGCGGTGGAATCGACCACGGGGTGGCTCGCCGAGTTGTACCACCCGAGCCACAGCCCGGCCCGGCGTTGGCCCGCCGACCATGATGCCGAGACAATCTCCGAGATCGATCCGATGGATCATCTCGAAGGATTTCGGCCGATTCCGCTGTTGTCGCTGCACTCCGAGGCGGACGAGGTCGTGCCGTTCGCGGGCATGAAGCACTTTCTCGAACGACTTGGGGACCACTATGAGGCAGCCGGTGCGGATCGTTCGATGATCGAGCTGCACACGTGGCCTTGGACGGGCGCTCCTTCGGAGCATGCAGGTTTCGGGAAGGTGGCCGCCGAGGCCAAGACGCTCCAGGTCGAGTTCCTCAAACGAACCCTGCTCGTCCCCTGAGCTTCGCTTGTGTTCTTTCGCCGATATGCTCAGCAACGATGGTGTCGATCCGACGATTGAATCCGTTTGCCGGCCTGCCGAACCCGCGTGAGGTTTGGGCGTGGGGTATGTACGACCTTGCGAACCAGTCGTTCACGCTGCTCATCAACACTCTCTTGTTCTCGGTGTATTTCAAGGAGGTGGTTGCGGGCGGCGGGCAGCGTGGTGATCGGCTCTGGTCGATCGTGTTTTCCGTCAGCATGTTTCTGGTGGTTCTGGCTTCGCCCGTGCTGGGGGCGTTGGCGGATGCGAAGAACTGGCGCAAAGAAATGCTGATGGCATCGGGGATCGGATGCGTGATCTTTACGTGCGGACTCGGGCTGACCGGGCCGGGCACGGTCGCGCTCGCGTTTGCGCTGTATATCCCGGCGAACTTTCTGTATCAGATCGGTGAGAACACGCTGGCCTCGTTCCTGCCGGACATCGCGAGCCAGCGCACGATCGGGAAGATCAGTGCGCTTGGCTGGATGATGGGCTATGTCGGAGCGTTGTGCCTGCTTCTGATCGTTTCCGTCGTGATGAAGATCTTTGGGCTCGGGAGTTCGGCGCAGTGGCGACCTCTGTTTGTCTTTGCCGGGATCTGGTTTCTGCTGGGGATGATCCCGCCGATGCTTTTCCTTCACGAGCGGAAACGCACCATGACTCTCAGGCACAGCACGATTCTTGCCGAGGCCATCTCGCGGATCGCCGATACCTTTCATCACGCCCGGCATTACCGCCAACTCATGCTCTTTTTGCTGGCGTTCTTCATTTACGCATTTGGGATGCAGACGGTGATCGCCTTTGCCGCGATACTGGCCAAGGACTTCGGGTTTCAGCAGACGCAGCTTGTGCTGTTTGTACTCCAGATCACGGTGACCGCGGGGATTGCTGCAGCAGCGACGAGCCGGTTTCAGGACAGGATCGGCGCCAAGGCCACCATCATGATCTACCTCGGGGTCTGGATTGTGAGCACATCCTCGCTGGCGTTAATCAGTGGGATCAACGGGCTGCCGCACTGGTTGCTCTGGGTGGTGGGCAACGGGATCGGGTTCGGGCTCGGGGGGACGGGCACGGCGAGCCGGGCGATGGTCGGGCGATTCACTCCGTCGCACAAATCGGCGGAGTTTTTCGGGCTCTGGGGCGTGTCGTACAAGCTGGCCGCGGCGATCGGTGTGCTGTCATTCGGGCTGGTCAAGGCCGGCCTTGGCAACACGATGGCGTTGATCCTGTTGACCAGTTTCTTTGTCGTGGGGATGCTGCTGATGATTCCGGTCGATGAGCTTGCGGGCGTTCGGTCGGCCAAGCGCGCCGAGCGGGAGGCCGGGCTCGATCGACGGACCGGCTAAAGTTGCTGCATGAGCTCAACTCCGAAAGACAGTACGACCCATGCCGATGTACCGGATTGTCGCGGGCGGTTCGGCGCTTACGGGGGCGTCTTCGTGCCGGAGACTCTGGTCGCTGCCTTGCACGAGTTGGCCGAGGTGTATCAACAGGCCAAGGGCGACCATACGTTCTGGGACGGGTTGGCCGAACTCAATCGTACATTTGTCGGTCGACCGACGCCGTTGTATCCGGCCAAGCGATTGACCGAGCACGCACGAAAGGATGCGGGACCGGGCTGCGGCGCCTCGATCTGGCTCAAGCGTGAAGACCTGGCGCACACAGGTGCTCACAAAATCAACAACACACTCGGACAAGCACTGCTCACGGTGCGCATGGGCAAGAAGCGGATCATCGCCGAGACGGGGGCCGGCCAGCATGGTGTGGCCTCGGCGACGGCAGCCGCCCATTTCGGACTGGCGTGTGATGTCTACATGGGCTCGGAAGATATTCGCAGGCAACATCTGAATGTCGTGCGTATGCAGGCGCTCGGGGCGCGGGTTGTGCCGGTGGATTCGGGCTCTCGCACATTGAAAGATGCGACCAATGAAGCGATGCGCGACTGGATGGGCTCGGTGGAATCGACGCACTACGTGCTGGGCTCAGTCGTCGGGCCCCACCCCTTCCCGCTGATCGTGCGGGATCTTCAGTCGGTGATCGGTCGCGAGTGCCGGGAGCAGTGCATCGAAGCATTCGGCTCGCTGCCGGTGGAGATCGTGGCATGTGTCGGCGGCGGCTCGAATGCGGCCGGGATTTTTTATCCGTTTGTTGACGACCCCGTGGTGTTGACCGGTGTCGAAGCGGGCGGGCGTTCATCGCAGCTCGGCGACCATGCGGCCCCGTTGACACACGGCTCGCCCGGTGTCTTGCACGGCTCGCTCAGTTACGTCCTGCAGGATGAGAACGGCCAGACCTCGGATGTTCATTCATGCTCGGCCGGGCTGGACTATCCCGGCGTCGGGCCGGAGCACGCTTTTTGGAAAGACTCGGGTCGGGTGGACTACACCACCGTCACCGATAACCAGGCGCTCGATGCGTATCTGATGCTGAGCCGGGCGGAGGGGATCATCCCGGCGTTGGAGTCGGCGCACGCCATTGCAGCCGGTGTGGAGCGGGCCAAGGCTCTGCCTCTGGACCAGCACATCGTGATCAGCTGCTCGGGCCGGGGCGACAAGGATGTCGCGGAAGCGGATCGCCTCTTGCAGTCAAGAGCAAGCTCGATTTATTGACCGGAGTTTCGAGAGCGGCGGAACATGAGGGCGATGTGCTGGCCGAGTGATCTGATGGCGTGGACGCGCAGGTAGGTCCGAAGCCGTCGCAGTCCACGGTCTTCAGGCTCGATGGCGAGCCCCTGCTGGACCCAGTAGCGGGCCCGGCTGATCTCGCCCCGGCGGAGATGGGCGACGGCCAGATTGTGCATCGGTGCGACGAAGTCGGGCTTGAGCCGGAGCGCCCTCCTCGCGGAGACAACCCCTTGTGCGACTCGACCGAGGCCGAACTGCGCCATGCTGAGGTGATGATGGGCCGCGGCATCGCCCGGTTTGCGGTCGATCAGTTTGCGAGCGATGGCCTCGGCCTCGGCCGGCATGCCCGCGTCGAGCAACAGACCGAGGAGTTCATCAAGGTCATCATTCGTGAATGCTGTGCCATCACGTTTGACGTCGTTCGTTTCGTCTTTCAGCAAGTCCGCAATGCGTTTCTGTTCGCTTTGGCGATGCTTGGCGAGCAGGACCGAGGCGAGCTTTCGGCGGGCGCCGCCGTACGCCGGGTCGAGCCTGACCACGACATCGAAATGCCGACGCGCCCGTTCGTGATCGTCGCAGGAGTCGGCCAACTCGCCGAGACTCATGTGCGCTTCGGTGTGGTCCGGCTCGATCTCGAGGGCCCGTCTGAGTTTCTCGTCCGCCTCGACGGTGCGGTTCATGTCCATCAGCAGGCGGCCGAGATCGACGATCGTCTCGACATCGCCCGGATTGCGTCTGATCTCGCGGAGATAGAGCTGGCGTGCCCGTTCGAGCCGGCCGGTTTCTGCGTAGGCCCGGGCGAGCCTGGCATGGATGCGGGGTAGCGAGTTGTCATACTTGGCCGCCTCGCGCAGACACCAGACGGCGCGGTCGTATTCCCGACGATCGAGCAGTGACTCTGCCAGGGCCGCGTGCGCGGGGCCGCTGTGCGGATTGATCTGGATCGCAAGATAGAAATGGACCTCAGCCTCATCGTGCCTTTCGAGCAGTGACATGGCGTCGATCAGGTGGACGTGGGCATCGACGCTGTCCGGGGCGTGCTCGAGGGCCCGTTCGAGCCAGCGAACGGCCTCGGCGGGTCGGTTCAATTCAATCAGCGTCGATCCGAGAATCATGGCGGACTGGGCATCGCCATCCTCGGCGAGCTCGTAGGACTGCTTGAAGGCCTTGACGGCGTCTTCGAGCCGACCGGCGGCTTCGAGCGTCAGCCCGAGATTGAACTGCCACTCGGCCTGATACGGATTGACCGACAGAGCCTGGCGCAACGCGGCCTCGGCCTCGTCCCACCGGCCGGCTTCGTACAACTCGTGTGCGCGCTCGACCTGCTGCTCTGCTTCGTGCCAATCGTTCATCGGATCACCAGCGACATGCCGACCGCCCATATACCGAACATCAAAGAAACTCTCCCGAGTGTGTCAGCACCCGGGGTTCTTGCGCAGATAGTATCGACCCGAGAGCCTCTTTCACCCGAAGAGAGAAGAAATACGTCCACCCCCTTGCTCTGGAACGCCGTGCCTGACTTGAATTCGACATTCCGCCGCTGGACCCTCTTGATTTTTCTGTCAATTGTGACCGCAGCC
>DRKT01000222.1 GCA_011053195.1 Phycisphaerales bacterium
GGCCGAGAGGTCCGGAGTGGCCGATGTGGTTCACGACTGTTTACATTCAGTGTAGTGAATGTCGGGAGCGGGTGGGTGTATTCCTGAGAAACGGAAAAAAATCGGGCGTGCCGGCTGCTGTGGGTTGAAATCACAGCCAGCCGCACGCCCGATCTTGAATCGGACACTGATATCCTATTTATTTCAATCAGCAGCCGGCGTTGAAGTTTGCGATCCATGCGGTGAAGTCGGATGGGTCGATCGAGCCGTCCTGGTTCTGGTCCGCCTTGGGGTCGTTGGCGTTGAAGGCGGCGATCCACGCGGTGAAGTCGGTGGCGTCGAGATTGCCGTCGGCGTTGACATCGGCGAGGCAATCGTTCGGGACGAACCATTCGAGCGTGAGCATGGCGTCGCCCCAGCCGGCGAGCGGCTGGGACGTGGTTGCATCGCCGACGTAGACGCGGTAGGTCGCGGTGTATTGGCCCGGGCCGTCGGCGGCGTACCAGTTGTGGGTCATCTCGCCCGTCCATTGCCAGACGTCGGATGAGCCGTTGGTGCCGAGGATGGGCGAGAAGTCGAAGGCGTTGTAGACGCGCAGGTCCGCGCTGCTGGAGATTTTCTGGACAAAGACGCCCGAGCCCGGCGGGAGGCTGAAGAACCCATTGGCGAGCCAGCCGAACTGGGCGTTGTAGTACGTGCCGTTGAGCACCGCTGCGGGTCCGGTGTAGGTGTCGTTTGGATACTGGAACAATTCGACCGGCCCGCTGACCGGGGTTTCGTAGTCAATTTCCAGGGCGTTGCCGTTCTGCGAGATGAGCAGGTGGAGCATGGGTCCGCCAAGGACGGGGTTGTCCGCCAGGGCGGCGCCTGCCGTGAGGGCAAAACCGAGCGCTGAAGTCAGAACCAAGTCTTTGGTATTCATGATGAATCCTTTTTTCAGGAGATACATTTCAGGAGATACGAACCGGGAAAACGAGCCCCCCACGAGCCCCCCACGAGCCCCCCACGAGCCCCCCCACGAGCCCCCCGCGTAAGCGGGGGAGCCCACCGAGTTGCCTGCGTGATCCGGGTTTCCGAGGCAGATTCGCAGGACTTGAACTCAGTGGCGTCGACGTCGCATACCGACAAGCCCGCCCAGGCCGAGGATCGAGGCCGAGGTTGGCGCCGGGACGGTGACCCATTCGAGCGTGACGGTGCTCGGGACGTAGCCGCTGAGCGCCGCACCAGTGATCTCGTCGCCGATGTAGATGTTGAAGTCGGCGGAGTAGTTGCCGGGATTGGTGGCGGCGAACCACGGGTGGTGCATCATCCCGTTCCATTTCCAAGTCGTGTCCGAGCCGTCGGTGCCGAAGATGGGGGCGTAGGTGTGCATGTCGCGCATCATGCGCATGCCGCCTTCATACACCTCGAGCCCGGGTGTGGCGCTGGTCATCTCGATCCAGATGGCGGTACCCGCGTCGAGGGAGATGAAGCCGTCGGCGAGGAAGCCGAACTGGCTGGAGTAGAACTTGCCATCGAGCACATCCGCCGGCGGGGTGTAGGACTCGCCGTAGTTTTTCATTTCCGGCGGGCTGGCGAAGTCGGCATGGCTTGTGACGGCTGTGCCGTCGAAGGAGATCATCACATGCTCCATCGGGCCATCGACCTGAGGCCACGTCTGTGCCGAGGCGGTTCCGGCGGAAACACCAAGCGCCAACGTGGCGCACGAAGCGGTTTGAAACGTATTCATGATATTTTGTCTTTCTGTCTGAATTGAAATAATCAAATAGAAACGAACGATGAAAATTGGTTTACCACCCGTCGGGGTCCCAGAGGTCGCGTGTGCGGTCCGGGTCGAAGGTGTCTTTGAAGCGCATGATCTTGCCGTGCCCATCGACGAAGATGTAGCCCTCGCCCGGTTCGTACCGGTCCATGGATACGCTTGTCGGTGGCGCCTGATTGTCTTTCCAGAAGTGGGCCATGTGGTGGTCCGGTTCGCTTGCATCTTTGTCGAGCGAACCAAACATCACCGTCTCGGCGGGCGAGCGGATCATCCGCCGGTACTGGTAGGGTCGGCCGAGATTGTCGCTGCGATCCGGGTCCACATCACGCCAGCGCAGCTCGAAGTAGACGCTCTGTCCGAAGCTGTTGATCGGCAGCGAGGTGACGGGGCGGTCCCCCGGCAACTGCTCCCGGTCGTCCATCGGCGAGCGGTAGTTCTCGTTGACCACGGCGAGCCACTTCGACTCGGGCGGCGGGCTGAGCGGGTCGAACGCCTCGCCCGAGAAGTAGCCGTAAAGGGCGTAATTCCAGGGAAAGCCGTTGGTGAACCAGTCGAACCCGGCCGAATGTGAAGTGTTCTGAATGCGGCCCTTGTTCTCATCGGAATAGAACGCGCTGGCCGACCCGAGGTCGCGCAGTCGCGACAGGGCAAGCACACTGCGCGCCCGGGTCCGCGCCTTGCCCAGCGCCGGCAGCAGGATGCCGATCAAGAGGGCAATGATCGCGATGACCACGAGCAATTCGATGAGGGTGAAGCCGCGACGATGTCGCTGGGCGTTCACTGTCTGTTTCTCCGTGCGCTGCGCCGGCGCACATACACCGGACACAGCTTCCGCGTGAAAGAATGTTCAAAGAAAGATCAATCCAGGATCATGCAGAGCATCACGCGAACAGTCGCGGCGGCGGCGAGGGCACGTCGACAAACGCTGCGGGCACACGGTCCGCATTCATCAACCGATAAGCGAACGTCGCGCCGACATCCGGCGAGAGCACGCCGGGCTTTGTGAACAATGTTGTGGGAACTGCCGCCAGGAACCACTTGAGCGGAGGCTTGCAGTTGATCGAAAGTATCACCGGGCCATCGTCTGTTGGCCGAGGTTTGGCCGCGAGCAGGGCGTCCTTGTCGTGCGCGCCGGGGGCGCAGCAACACGAGCCGCTGGTTGCGCAGGATGATTTTTCGCCGCAGAGGCACACATCGCTGTGCTCGGCGGAAACCAGCGAAATTCCCGTGGTTTTCAGGGCTTTGACGACGATGCGGGGCACCGGGATCGCCACGAGGCTGGCGCACACATACAGCAGGGCCAATGCCCCGACCGCCATGCGTGATTCGGCCATATTCCTCACCGGACGAAACCTCAATGGGCCGATGCAGAACACACCAGCGCCCATCTCTCTACACAACTATACGTAATGTTGGTGTCATCGGGTTGGCCCGGCGCTGCAACTTTTCGCAATTTTCTTTGCTTTATCCGTGCTGCCCGAGCAGGTCCGTCAGCACCGCCATCCGCACCAGCACGCCGGCGGAGACCTGCGCCAGCACGATCGACCTTGGTCCGCCATCGAGGCCGTCGGCGACGGCTCCATCCATCTCCAGACCCCGGTTGATCGGGCCGGGGTGCATCACCACCGAGCCGGGCTTCATCAGGCGCGCCCGCGTTTCGGTCAGCGCATACAGCGCCCGGTATTCCCGGACCGACCCGACGCCCGGCGGCGAGGGTTTTTCACCGGGCTTGGCGCCGGCGTGGCGTTCAAACTGCAATCGCAGCATCTGCACCGCATCCACCTCGCCGAGCACGCTGTCCAGATCGGCGCTGACCGTGCAGCCGAGCGATTCGAGCGACTTCGGCGCCAGCGGCGCGGGCCCGACGCAGACCACCCGCGCCCCGAGCCTCGTCATCGCGGCAATGTCCGAACGCGCCACGCGCGAGCTGGCGATGTCGCCCACGATCGCAATATTCAGATCGGTCAGGTCAAACGAGTCTTCCCGGCCGAGTGCCTGCGAAAGGGCGTAGACATCGAGCAGTCCCTGCGTCGGGTGTTCGTGGCTGCCGTCGCCGGCGTTGATGACGGGGACACTGACGTGCCTAGCGATCAGTTCCGGCGCCCCGGCGGATGAGCAGCGCACGACGAGCGCATCGCCCCCGGTCGCCTCGACGTTGCTGGCGGTATCGACGATCGTTTCGCCCTTGGTGATGCTTGAGCCTGGCGCGGTGAGGTTGGTCGTCCCGGCGCCGAGCCCGCGGGCCGCGAGCGAGAAGCTCACCCGCGTGCGCGTTGAATCCTCGAAGAACAGGTTGCACACGCTGCGCCCGACGAGCATCCGCCGGCGAGACTCGTGATGCTTGGGCGAGCCGGTCCCATCATCGAACGACCGCGCCCGTGAAAGCAGCCCGACCATCCGCTCCCGGCTCATCGACGCGAGGTCCAGCAGGTGCCGATCTCGGTCGAGCGGTTCGGTCATTCCGTGCCCGATTCCGTTTCGGGCTCGGCCTTGGCGCGCTCGGCGCGTGATGGGCGGTGGGGGGGCACGACGTCCGCCTGTCGCTCGGCCTCGGCGCGTTCGATCGCCTCGATCGGCACGATCATCGGGACCGCGATTGTCCCGACCTCCCGCCGGCGGATGTGGTCGAACCGTGGCAGCGTCGCCGGCGGCTTGAACCACACCTCCGCGCCCGCGTACACCGGATTCTCCACGTTCTGTTCCAGACCCGAAATCGGACGCAGCACATCCACGCGGATCACATCGGCGCGAATCCGCACCGCGGCGACGTGGTAGATCGGCAACCCCGTGTTGGACTCGCTCATCGGCACCGCCCGTGGATGGGCGTGCTCGGCGATCCAGCGGTAGCTCGTCGAGGCAATCCCGCCGGGCACGTTGATCGCCACGATCGGGCCGGACTCGGGCAGGTCGAGGTCGGTCTGCTGTTCGAGGTCTTCGTTGATGACGTATTCGAGGGCCCGCGCCATCGGGACGCGGATCGAGGCCGTGTCGCGCGCGTTGACCCACGTCGTGCCCGGCGCGGGGGGGTAATTGGCGTACCCGGTGCACCCGGCCAGCCCGGACAGGGCCGCCATCCCGGCCGCCCCGGCTGCCAGTACGAGCGTTCTGCGATTGGTTCCGATCCGCTGTTTCATACCCAAACTCCTCCCGGGCCGCCGCCGACGTGTCGCCCCACTCTACGCCGTCGGGCCCATCCGCACCACACCCTCGCCCTCGGCGTACGATCGGCCGTGAGCACCAGACCCAAACGGTACATTGTCGGGATCACGGGCGCCAGCGGGGCGGCGTATGCGCTGCGCACCATCGGGCTCCTGCTCGCTGCCGGCGCCGAGGTCCACCTGGTCGTTTCCGACTATGGCAAACGCCTGCTCGCCGAGGAAGCGGGCATCACGAAGGTCGAGCCTGCCACGATCATCCCGGATCAGATCGCCAAGGACGGCTCGGTCGCCTACCGACTCATCTGCCACCCGAGTGCCGATGTCGGGGCCGTCATCGCCAGTGGCAGCTTCATCCACGATGGCATGGTCGTCGTCCCATGCAGCTCCACCACGCTCGGTGCGATGGCCAACGGCTCGGGCAGCAACCTGCTCACACGGGCCGCGATGGTGACGCTCAAGGAGCGCCGGCCTCTGATCGTCTGCCACCGCGAGACGCCGCTGAGTCTGGTGGATATCGAGAACATGCGCACGCTGACGCTTGCCGGCGCGATCATCTGCCCGACCAATCCCGGCCTGTATCTTCACCCGCTGTCCATCGGCGACCTCGTGGACTTCATGGTCGGCAAGATTCTCGACCTGCTCGGTGTGGACCACGATCTGGCCACGCGATGGACCGGCTCGGGGGCGGACCCCGTCTGATACGCTGTCCGGATGCTCGACGACAACCCTGACACTCCGCCTGACACCCCGCCTGACACCCCGGCGATACTTGCGTCCTACATCATCTGCCCGAGTTGTGGCTACTGCCTGGCCGGGCTCCCGGTTTCGGGCTCATGCCCGGAGTGCGGCAAGCCCTGCGCTGAGGCGGTTGTTCCCGATTCGATCTACGCCGCCGGCCCGGCATATGTCTCGCGGGTCGCCAGCGGCGCCTCGCTCGTGCTGCTCTCGTACTACATCCTCATCATCAGCATCATCGTCACGTTTCTCCTGATGATCTTTGCCGGCCGGCTCGGGGCCATGACCGGCAGCGGCGCCGGACCGATGGCGGGCATGCTGCTCGGGATGGCGATCTACGGACTGGCCATCATCTCGAGCGGGATCATCCGGCTCATCGGGTGGATCCGGGCCACCACGCCCGACCCCGCGCTCGGACGAAACACACGAACAGAAAAGCACCGGGGCACGGTCCGAGCCATGGCGATCACGATTTTTTCCCTTCAGGCGGTCCAGTTCGTCTGCACGTTGATCCCGTTCGCCGGCATGCTGCTCTGGCTTGCCCAGTTCGTCTGCGGCATCATCATGTACGTCGCTGTGACGGCCTACATCCGCGAGATCGGAAGGCGGATTCCAAACGCGGCGCTCGTTCGCACCGCACGCCGGGTCCGCGTGACCGCTCTGTGGACATTGATGGTTTCGTTTGTGCTGTTCGTGATCCTGATGCTTCTGTTCTGGATCAGCGCCAACACCACATCGCCCCCGTCCAGTCTTGCGGATGTGTATCTCGGCTTTGCGATCGTTGACGCGGTCATTGGCGGGCTGGTGTTGCTGTTGCTCTATTTCCGCGTGCTCGGCCGGTTCGCCAAGGCCATGAAAGCAGCCAAGGAGAACGCGATGGCGATTCATCGGTCAGCGCTTTCCTCGCCACCGCCCGCCGCGTGAGTCCTCGGTCTCGATCGACTTGCCACCGACGAGCGTTGCCGACCCGGCGCCGAGCAGTTCGGACGCCTCTTTGACGATCTCGGGCCCGAGCGGGACGCGGACCATCGGCTCCGGCGCCACGGTGATGACCTGCCCCTGCGTCTGGAAATCCAGCATCACGGGGACGAGTTCGCCCTCCGGCTTCGGCGCATCCGGCGCCACCGCCCGCTGGTTGAGAAACTCGCGCAATCGGTCGATGGTCGCCCTGCCGTTGCCGCTCAAACGCTCGGGCATGACGGCCAGGTGCAGCCGACCCTTCTCCAGCGGCAAGCCTTCGATCGGAACCATTTTATCAACAATTACCTGCGGGCTGCCCCGCGTGTGGTCCATCCGGCCGAGCACGAACTTCGGCCCGTCGTCCTCGAACAGGTGCCCATACTTCGCGTAGCAGTCGGCGAACATCACCGCGTCGGCGGTGCCCGAGAGGTCCTCGAGTGTGACGATGGCCATCTTCTGCCCGGCGCTTCGGCCGTTGCGCACCACGATCGTCCGCACGCTCTGCACAAGGGCCGCGATGATGATCCGCTTGTCCTGAGGCACCTCGGCAAGGTCCGCCATCTTCAGATGCGCAAACACGCCCGACCAATCCTTCCACTGCTCCAGCGGATGGCTCGAAACATAGAACCCGAGCGTGTCCTTCTCCTGCCGAAGCGTCTCCGCCTCGGACCACGGCTCGACGCGGACCAGCGGCACCTCGGGCCGGTCCGCCTTTGCCGTCTCGCTTTCAGGCCCGCCGAAGAGCGCGCCCTGGCCGGCCGCCCGATCCGCCGCGAGCTTCTGCCCGGCGCTGACCGCCTGCTCGATCGTCCCGACCATGCTCGAGCGCTCGTCCCGGCTGTGGACCTCGTCGAATGCGCCGCTCTTGATCAGCGCCTCGATGGTCGCCTTGTTCACCGTTCCCGGCGGGACGCGTTCGCAGAAATCAAACAGCGACTCGAATGGCCCGCCCTTGTCGCGCTCCGAGATGATCGCGTCGATCGCCTTGGCGCCGGCGCCCTTGATCGCCTTGAGCCCGAACCGCACGTGCCCCGTGCTCGCCAGCGCCTCCTCGCCGGGCGGATAGACCACAGCAAAGTCTGCCTCGGAAAGATTCACGTTCGGCGGGCGCACCTCCACGCCGGTCTTGATGATCTCGGAAGTCCTCGGATCGATGAACCTGGTCCGCTTGCAGTCTTCGAGGTAGGGAATCCAGTCGCTGGCCTTCTGTGCCTGGCTCTCGAAACTCAGGAACGCAGCCATGTAGTGCGATGGGAAGAAGGTCTTGAGGTAGGCGGTCTGGTAGGCGACGATCGCGTAGCCGGTGGAATGGCTCTTGTTGAAGCCATAGCCCGCAAACTTCAAGATCAACTCGAAAAGTTCTTCAGCCTTCTTCTTGTCCAGACCCCTCTCGCCCGCGCCCTTGACAAAGAGTGGCCGATTCGCGTTGATGACCTTGGCCTTTTTTTTGCTGATCGCCTTGATGAGCGTGTACGCCGAGCGCAGCGGGATGCCGCCGAGCTCATGGACGATCTGCATGACCTGTTCCTGGTAGACCATGACGCCGTAGGTTTCTTCGGTGAATCGGTCGACGATGGGGTGGACCTTGGGGACGGGTGCTTTGCCGTGCTTGCGCGTGGTGTAGTCGGGGATGAGGTCCATGGGTCCGGGTCGGAAGAGGGCGTTGGCTGCGATGAGGTCCTCGAGGCGGTCGGGTTTCATTTCCATCAGCAGCCGGCGCATCCCGCCTGATTCAAACTGGAAGACCCCGGTCGTGTCGCCCCGCTGGAACAGGCCGAGCACGCGCGGGTCGTCGTAGGTGAGCCGGTCGAGGTCCAGCGGGTGGGGCCCGCCGTCGCCCGGCGCTCGTCCGACAGCATCGTATATTTTTTCTTCATCCAGCGACTTCGTGATGAGTTGTCGGCAGCGTTCGATCGTCGAGAGCGTGCGCAGGCCGAGGAAATCCATCTTGAGCAGGCCCATGGCCTCGCATGTCGGGCCGTCCCACTGGGTGACGATCTCGTGTTCTTCGCCGCCGGTTTGTCGATAGAGCGGGACGATCTCGTGCAGCGGCCTGGTCGCGACGATCACGCCCGCCGCGTGGACGCTGCTGTGCCGGGCCTGTCCTTCGAGCACGCGGGCGTTGTCGATGACGCGTTTGGCGATCTCGTCGGTGTCGTAGAGTTTTTTGAGTTCGGGCTCGTCCCTGAGTGCCTTGTCGAGCGTGATGCCCAGCTCTTCCGGGATCAGTTTCGCCAGCCGATCCGTGCTGGTCAGCGGATATTCCAGCACGCGGCCGACGTCGCGGACGGCGGCCCTGGCCTTGAGGGTTCCGAACGTGATGATCTGCGCGACGTGGCCGTACTTCTGGCGCACATAGTCGATCACCCGTCCCCGGCCGTCCTGGCAGAGGTCGATGTCGATGTCGGGATATTCAGAACGATCCGGGTCCGTGAATCGTTCAAAGAGCAGCCCGTACTTGACCGGGCAGGCGTTGGAGAGCCCGAGCGTGTAGCCGACCATCGTCCCCACGCCCGAACCGCGGGCGATGGATGGAATCCCTCGCTGCCGACCCCAGTTGACAAAGTCCCAGACGATCAGGAAGTACGCGCTGATGAGTTTGTCCGACAGGATCTTCAGTTCGCGGTTGAGCCGGGCCCATTTTTTCCATGCCTCGGCTTCCGGGCCCTCGGGTGGCTCGCCGACGCCCTCGATCTCGCTGTGGCGGTGTTCGAGAATCTCTACTCCATACCGCCAGACCATGCCCGCCTCGGCCAGCATCCGCAGCGCCCGGTCGCATTCTCCGGTCAGCGAGGCCTGGTCCAGCCCCGCGTCGCTCGCGGGTTCGAGCGAAAAACAGGCACAGTACGCCTTGAACCAGGCGGTCAGGTCGCCATGAAACTCTGCATCACCCGGCTTGGGCAGCTTTGATTCCTCGGGCGATCGGACCACCACCACCGGCGCGTGGTTCGCCCCTTCGGGCAGACTCACGTTGCAGCGGTCCGCGATCGCGCCTGTGTTCAGCAGCGCCTCTCGGCCGGCGTCGCCGAAGCGGTCGTTGTTGTAGTCGTCGGAACCGAAGATGGCCCACATCTGCTCCGGGCTCTTGACGTACAGCTCGGGCGTGTAGCGCATCCGGTGTTCGTCGTTTTTGTTCTTGCCTGTGGAGATGCAGATCAGCGTGTCGTGGGCGTCGTGGTCCTCGGCCCGCAGGAAGTGGCTGTCGTTGTCGCAGACCAACGGTAAGTCGAGATCCCGCGCGATCCGGATCAGGTACGGATTGATCGAGATCTGCTCCATGATGTGGTGCTGGAGCTCGACATAGAACCTCGGCCCGGTGCCCTCGTCGGCGAAGGTCTGCGCATGCCACTGCGCGCTCTCGACCGCCCGCTCGTACAGCGCCCGGTCGCCGCCGGCATCGCCGCCCGAGCTTTCATACGCCAGCAGGTGCTCGCCCATCTCCGAGCCGAGGTGCCCGTTGATGGCGATCAGCCCGCTGTGGTGCTGTGACAGCAACTCGCGGTCGATGCGTGGTTTGAAGTAGAACCCCGTGAGGTAGGCCTCGCTGCACAGGTAGAGCAGGTTGTCCCATCCTTGTTCATTTTCGGCCAGTAAGACGAGGTGATACCCACCGTCGGAGACGCCCGTGTAGGACTTGTCGAGCCGGCTCTTGGGTGCGACATACGCCTCGACCCCGAGGATGGGCTTGATGCCGGTGGCCTTTGCGATTGTGTAGAAGTTGACCGCGGCGTGGAGGTTGCCGTGGTCCGTGACCGCGACGCTGTCCATGCCCAGCTCTTTGACGCGCTCGACGAGCTTGTCCAGCCGGTTGCCGCCATCGAGCAGCGAATACTCGCTGTGCAGGTGCAGATGCACAAACCGTCCGCCTCCAGACCCCACATTTTGTGCGTTGTCGCCCATCTCACCCTACATATCGAGTCTTGTCCGGCCAGAGGACCATTCTATGGTCCGGGACCCGCAGCGTATCCGGGCCGAGTCGTGCCCGCGACCGGGCCTGACATTTGCACCGCCGGCCCACATACACTTCACGGATGGTTGATCTGCCCGACAAAGCCTCGCCCTGGGTCCAGAGCACGAGTGTGCGGGTTTCGGAGTTCCGGGCCACGCCGCGGGGTCCGGTCTCGACCATTCTCTCGTTCATTGCGGGCCTTGTCGTGCTCGTTCTGTTTCTGATTGTCCTGATCCCGCTGCTGGTCATCGGGCTGATACTGGGGCTGCTGTTCTATGTCTACTTCATTGTCAAGCGTGCCCTGTTCCGTGCACACACGCCCAACGGCCACATCGGGCCCGTCCGCACCGATGGCCGAAGCAACGTCCGCGTCATCACCAAAGACTGACCCATGCCGGCACCAAAGCCCATTCTCAACTGCCAATACTGTGGCCATGATCTCTCCGACCTGCTCACCACGCCCTGGATTCGCACCTGCCCGGAGTGCGGCAAGCGCTTCGACCCGGACTTCATCTACGACGTCAGGCCGGACAAGTCTCACCCACCAAAGCGCGATCATCGACCAAAACCAAAGTAGCCCGCGCGCCTTTTGGCATATGGTGGTGCCCGTCGCGGGGCTGACGCTGCTCGGGACGCTGGCCGCGCTCGTGCATCTTCAACTTGTCACGTTTGCGCTCGGCTCGGGGACATTCCCGCTGGCGTTTGTGGTGCCGGGCGTGGTCGGCTCGAAGATGCTGCTGCGCCACCACCCGACGGTGCAGACGGTGCTGATCTGTCTCGTGGCGCTGGCCTGCAATCTGGCGCTCGATGCTGTCGGATCGAGCCTTCAGGTCGCCATTCTCGGTCTGGGGTGAGCCTCACTTCGGCGTGACGATCGCGCCGATCACATCGCCTGCCCCGTCCTCGCGCACAAAGGTCATGTAGCGGGGTCCCTTGTCATAGGCGATGTCCTTGGTCAGGATCAGGTTCCCCGAACGCAGGATCAGCCTCAGCGTGCCGGTGTGCGTGGTCATCTTCAGCGCCTTCTCGAACGCGCCGCTCGAGAAGGTTGGTGTCCAGTCGGGCCAGCCGACGCCGATGATGGTCATCCCCGGCGCCAGGCCGGCGGCATCCGCGATCGAGCCGAGCAGCACGTCCCGGATCGTTCCATTCCCACGTACCCGCAGCCCGATCGAATCGCGCGCATCGAGCACATCCATCGGTGAGCCGTCCGGCCCGATCGGCGGCTCGCTCTTGTATTCCACCCGATATCCGAGCGCCGAGGCCACCAATAGCGGATCACTCCCGACCGTGTCCACCCGGTTCTCGATGAACGAGGTCCAGTCATACTCGGCGACCCTGTTCAACTCCGCGATCACATCCTCGCGCGTGTAGGGCTTGAACTCGCTTTCGGGATCATCCACGCTGAAAAACGATCGGCAGAAGTCGTCCAGCGAGCGCTCGCCCTCGGTCAACTCTCGGATTTTCGCATCCGCTGCCAGCCAGATCAGCGAGCCCTCGTAGTAGTAGTCCTGTCCGCGCCGGAGGTCGCCCCAGGTGTCGCTCGGGGCTCGGAGTGTGTGGCTCGCAGCCGCGGTGTCGATCAGGGGCCGCCACGAGCGTCCCTGCCGCAGCGCCGCCCCGCGCATGCGCATCTTGATGTCCCATTCGTACTGTTCGGGCGAGATCATCCCCGCGCGGGTTTCGATGATTTCACCGAGGTACATCGTCAGGCCCTCGTAGACCCAGAGCAGGTCCGTGCCCTTGGGCGTGTGGTAGTCCGAATGCGCCATCGCAGCGGGCCTGCGGTACTTGCCGCACCACGCGTGGACGTACTCATGCGGGATGAGCATCGCGTTCCATCCGGTGAGCGAAGCCGGCGAATCCAGCACGCCGAGGCCGAGCACATCCAGTGAGCTGCGCCGGTGTTCGAGCCCGTTGGCGGGCAGCTCGTCCGTCGTCGCCAGCAGGATGTCGAACGACGGGAACGGGTGGCTCTCGAAGAGCAGCGACGCCTGGCGCACCATCTCGCGGAACAACTCCAGCATCTCGTTGCTCAGTTGGACCGCATCCTCATCCTCGCTGAAGACGTGCATTCGCTGCGGGGGCGTTTCGTCCGGCTCGGTGAGTTGGTACGTTTCCTTGTGCTTGCCGATCATGATGGGCGAATCGACCAGCCGGCGCAGCGAGACGGGCTCGTAGGTGATGGTGTTGCCGACGCGTGCGTTCTGGACCATCGCGGTCGCGGACGACCAGCCGTTGGGCAGCGAGATCGAGCACTGGACGGTCCACTGGTTGTCCTCGATGCCCTCGGGGTAGACGAGCACGGCGTTGGGGCTGATGATGCCGAGCGATTCGCCGGCCCAGACGTCGGTGCCTTCGCTGTTGGCGCTGGCCTGATTGGCGATGTAGGTGAAGTCGATGACGAGCCCGCCGGTTTCCTCGGGGACGTGGGCGATGATTCGGTAGACCTCGCCGGGCGTTCGGTTCCATGTGATGGTGTTGCCTTCGGTGTCGGTGATGACAAAGCCGGCGAGGTTTTGGATGGGTCCGCCGGGTGCGTGCGATCCGGGGACCCACTTGGGGTACCAGAGCGCCAGTTCGCCCCCGCTGCAGCAGAGATCGCCGTCGAGGATGATCGTCTGCCTTGCGTGGAGCAGGTTCTGGCCGAGGTCGGTGGTGTCGATGGTCAGTGTGGAGTCCGGCGCATCCTGCGCCATCGCAGGCCCAGCGCCGAGGCCGACCACACACGAAATCAGAATACCGAGTACCAGTCGCATCGCCGGGCTCCTTTGAACTGCTGCCGGACTGAGAATAGCGCCCGCCCGCGGGGGGCGCCCGATCGCATACAGTTGGCCCATGAGCAGCCAGACCGAGCACGAACAGCCCGTCCAGACCCCTGAGATCCACCCGCTGGTGCAGCAGCGGATCGAGAATCGGGAGTCGCTGCGGTCCGAAACCGGGCTCGAACCCTACGGGCAGGCCGAGCGCCACCTGACCAGTCTCGCCGAGGCGGCCGCGATGTACGACCAGGCCGCCGACGAGGACCACAAGGCGCACGGCAAAGAGGATGGTCATACCGACCGCCGGCCTCGCGTGACGGTCGCCGGCCGCATCATGCTCAGCCGGGATAACGGCAAACTGATCTGGCTCAACCTGCGCGACGACACCGGCGATCTGCAGGTCGCCGTCAGCAAGCGCGATTGCGATGAAGCAGGCTTCAAGGCCGCCAAACTGCTGGACAACGCCGACATCGTGGTCGTCGAGGGCCCGATCACCAGGACGCGCACGGGCGAGGTGACGGTCTGGGCCAGCTCGCTGCGATTGGCGTCCAAGAGCCTGACGCCGCCACCGGAGAAGTGGGCGGGGCTGCAGGACATCGAGCTCCGGTACCGCAAGCGGTATGTCGATCTGTGGGCCAACCCGGAGGCGCTGCGCGTCTTTCAATTGCGCTCGAAGATCGTCTCGGGGATCCGTCGGCTGATGGACGAGCAGGGATTCCTTGAGGTCGAGACGCCGATGCTCCAGGCGCAGGCGGGCGGGGCCGCGGCACGACCATTCATCACCCACATGAACGCGCTGGACATCGACCTGTCCATGCGCATCGCGCCGGAGCTGTACCTGAAAAGGCTGCTCGTCGGGGGCATGCGCAAGGTCTACGAGATCAACCGCAACTTCAGAAACGAAGGACTCGACAAGCAGCACAACCCGGAGTTCACCGCGATCGAGGCGTACGAGGCGTTCGGCAACTACGAGACCGTGATGGAGCTCTCCGAGGCGATCATCCGGCGGGCCGCTGCCATTGTGTCCGGATCGGACGAGAATCTGAAACTCCCCTTCGGCGGGCTCGAGATCGACTACGCCAAACCCTTCGAGCGGGTGACGTACGCGGCCCTTTTCGAGCGGGCGCTCGGATTTGCGATGGATGACACCATTCGAGCGCGGGCCGAGGCCGAGAAGCGGGGCATCAGGACCCGGTCCGACGACGGCGAACCGATGGACGATGTATGGGTCGTCAACGAGTTGTTCGAGGCCGTCGCGGAGAAGTCGATCGATCCGAGCGTGCCGACGTGGGTGATGGACTATCCCTCGGCCCTGTCGCCGCTGACGCGCCCCAAGGCGGATGACCCGAGCATCGCCGAGCGGGCGGACCTGTTCATCGCGGGGATGGAGGTCGGGCCGCACTACACGGAATTGAACGACCCGGATATCCAGCTCGAGCGGTTCCGCGAGCAGCTTGCGGGGATCGATGATGATGAGTCCACGTTCCGCACGCTGGACGAGGACTTTGTCGAGGCGCTGCGTGTCGGGATGCCCCCGGCCGGCGGGATGGGCCTCGGGATCGACCGGCTGGTGATGCTGTTGACCAACAGCCAGACGATCCGCGATGTGATTCTGTTTCCGCTGCTGCGCGAAATCTGAGCGATCAGACCACCTGAAGCACCTGCATCGCGGCGTTCTTGATGTCCTCGGCTGTCAATCCGCACTGTGCGAGCAACTCGTCCGGCGTGCGGGCGCTCTTGGGGATCTTGCGGACGAAGAGCTGTTCGAGTTGGAAGGCGTCGCCCGCACGGACCATGGCGTCGGCGATGGCCGAGCCGAGCGAGCCGCCGTAGTTGTCCTCGACGCTGATGACGTAGCCGTTGTTTTGCGAGATGACATCGAGGAGTTTGTCCTCGTCGAACGGCAGCGAGTAGAGGTCGACGAGTGTGGCGCTGATGCCGGCCTCGTCGAGCAGGTCCACCGCTCGGTTGGCCTCGTGGACCATGTAGCCGGCGGCGCAGATCGCGACATCGCGGCCCTCGGTGAGCACCTCCATCCCGCCGAGGTTGAAGACGGTGTCGTCGGAATACAGGAACTCCGTCTCGGGGCGGACGGTGCGCATGTAGCACGCGCCCTCGTATTCCGCCATCGCCTGCGTGAGGGCGTAGGCGGCGTAGGCGTCGGCGGGCTGGAGGACATAACAACCCGGATTGCCCCGGTGGTCCTTGATCGTGGTCAAGGCGCGGAACCACGCGACGTCGGGCAGCGCCATCTGGCTCGGGCCGTCGGCGGCGAGCGTGATGCCCGAGTGCGACCCGACCATCTTGATGTTCGCGCCGGAGTTGATCGCCATCTCGATCTGGTCGTAAGCGCGGGTCAGGAACTTGGCGAATGTTGAGCAGAACGGAATCTTCCCACCGGCGGACAGGCCCGCAGCCATGGAGATCATGTTCTGCTCGCCGATCTTGCATTCGATGAACCGCTCGGCGAGGTCGGCATCCTTGGCGAACATGTCGGCAAAGGTGGAGTTCTTGACGTCGGCATCGAGCACGACGACCTGGCTGCCCGCCTGTCCCGCGGCCCGCAGCGCCACGCCGTACGCCTTGCGCGTGGCGAGCTTGCCGGTCTGGAGCAGGCTTTCCATGTCGTATCGCCGCATGGACTCGGTGAACCCGGGCATCTCGGCCATCTCGGGCGCGGGCGCGGGGGCCTCGGCGGGCGGCTGGATCTCGAAGCCGTCGGTCGAGCTGAGCGAGCTGGTCAGTTCGAGTCGCTGCTCGTCGAGCTCGGAGAGAGCTTTGGTCAGGGCTTCGCCGACGGGGGGCTTGCCGTGCCACCCGCCGCCCTGGATCGAGGGGCAGCCCCAGCCTTTGACGGTCTTGGCGATGATGGCCATGGGTTTGTCGTTGGAGCCGGCGCGGGCGATGAAGGAGTCGAACGCGGCCTTGATCTCATCGGGCGCGTGGCCGTCGATGGTCTGCACGTCGAATCCGCAGGCGGTCAGTTTGGCGGAGAGTTTCTCGGCGGACTGCTGGTTGCTGACGCGATCGGCCTGGCCGTAGTGGTTGCAGTTGAAGATGGGCAGGACGGAGTTGAGGTTGAGGTCGATGATGATGTCGAGGGCCTCGGCGACCTGTCCCTCGCGTGCTTCGCCGTCGCCGATGATGCAGTAGACGCGCTTGTCGATCCCGTCGAGCCGGGCCGCCTGAGCGATGCCCGCCGAGACGGAGAGCCCCTGGCCGAGCGAGCCGGTGGCTGCATCGAAGAAGGGGAATCCTTCGCGCGGGTTGGGGTGGCCGTCGAGTGGGGAGTCGTTCTCGCGGAAGGTGTTGAGGTCGTCGGGTGTGAGTTTCCGGCGTTCCCCGCCGCGGTCCACGACGACGCCGAGGGTGCAGGCGGCGGCATAGACGATGGGAACGGCGTGGCCCTCGCTGAGCACGAGCCGATCGCTGGTCGGATAGTCCGGGTAGTCCGGGCTCCAGCGCATGGTTTGATACATGAGGACGGTGACGATGTGCCCGAGGCTGAGGGCGGTGGTGGGGTGGCCGGAGCCGGCGTTGGCGCACATCTCCAGCGCCATGCGGTCGAGTTCGATGGCCTGGGCGTGAACGGCTGCTTCCTGTGACATCGGCGAGTCCTTTCCCTTTCAGACGCCTCGGGGCTCGGCTGCCCGTCGGCGGTTGGTGTTCAAAGCACAGCGCCCCCGAGCCACCCCCGCCCCGGCCCCGCCAGGGACCCCCGAAGGTGCCACAGCCAAAGCCGTTGCCGAACTGTCTCAAGATCACGCACACCGGCGAAGGGCCCACGACGTGCCTCGCCCCGCCGGTCTGGATAGGAGTATCACAGGCTCGGGCCCGTCGGGCAAGCCCGGGGATGGGTTGATGGGCAATTCTAGTAGCAAAATCGGGACCACCCCCCGGTTGGAGCCGGGCGATGCCTCGGCATGATCGTCGGCGTACACTCCGCCCGAGGTGCGATGGGCCCGTTTTGGACCCGCATCAACACTGTTTCTTGGGGAGGCCAGCCGCCATGAAGGTCATCTGTGATCGATCCGCACTGCTCGAAGCCGTCAATGTTGTTGCGGGCGTGGTCAACAGCCGGGGCCCCAAGCCCCAACTCGCCTGCATCAAGCTCTCGGCGAGCAAAGAGGGCGATGAGGGCACGCTGACGCTCGAAGCGACCGACGGCGAGGTCTCCGTCCGCGTCTCGACGCTCTCGGTGGAGGTGAAGGA
>DRKT01000223.1 GCA_011053195.1 Phycisphaerales bacterium
CGAGCACTCCCTCGCCCTGCTCCAGTCTGCGCAGCTTCACAGCATGATCCGGACCGTCTACCTCCGTGCCCAACCCGAACAGCTCATCAAACGCATGCAGCCCACCGAGAACCGCCCGAGCCTGACCGGTGCCGACCCCGTCCGCGAGATGCGGTGGATCTTCGACGAACGCGACGAGCTCTACCAATCGCTGGCCGACATCACCATCGACGTCGGCACCCAATCCGTGGACCAGACCGTGGCCGCGGTTCTGAAATCACTCGACGAGTCGTGAATCCGCGTCCCGCACCGCTCGGCAGAAGGCGCGGATCAGCCCCGGGTCTTTCCTGCCTCGCTCGGATTCCACGCCGCTGGACACATCGACCGCAAAGGGCCGAACTTCCTCGATCGCCCGTCCGACATTCTCGGGTGTCAGACCACCCGCGAGAATGATCGGCGTCGAGATGCCCTGCCTGGCCTCGGCCAAGGCGGACCAGTCGAATGTTTCTCCTTCGCCGCCGGTCGAGCCATCGACCAAAATCGCGCTCACTTCATCCATCGCGTCGTAATGCTCGAGTCGGTCTCGAATGGTGTCCGAGTCGAATCGGACAGCCTTGATCAGATCCGGCCCGAGTTGCTGCACCGTGTCATCCGATTCCCGACCGTGGAGCTGCGTTAGTGTTGTCGGGCACAGCTGTTCAATCTCGGCAAAGTCATCGAGCGTTGGATCGACAAACAGCCCGACCGACGAAACCATCGGTGGCAACATCCCCGCCAACCTCCACGCCTGCCGAGGCTCGATCCATCTCGGTGAGGTGCGCACAAACACAAAGCCCACAGCATCGGCGCCGGCCGACGCAGC
The DNA here is from genome assembly GCA_011053195.1 of Phycisphaerales bacterium. Classification (GTDB taxonomy): domain Bacteria; phylum Planctomycetota; class Phycisphaerae; order Phycisphaerales; family UBA1924. The sequence continues at coordinate 842 of DRKT01000223.1, forward strand.
CGCCCGAAGCGAGTCCTCGTCCGTGATGCCGCAGATTTTGATTCGTGTGCGTCCCATTGAGTGGATGCTAGCCCGTCGGCTTGGGTCCGATTTCCGAGATCAGTTGCTGCGCCAGCGTGCGTTCGTCGCCGGTGAGCCGGGGCAGCGCCCGTTCCAGCAGCGGGCCGGCCTCGCTCGCGCGACCAAGATTCTTAACCAGCAACAGCCCGGCCATCAGAAGCGATGGCGGGGCCTCCCGGTCCGATGGGTACGCATTGCCGAACGCTTCAAACGCCTTGGCCGCTGTCGCTCGATCACCGCTCTGGATCAGGTATTCCGCGAGTTTCAGTTGCTGGTCCCGGCTGAGCGCGGTTCCTCGCTGCGTCACACCGAACTCGTCAACAAAGACCCTGTACGCGTCGGCCGCTGCGTCGAGCCTGCCCGAGGCCACGAGTCTGGCGATGTTCGCCCGGGCCTCATACAGCGCTTTCTGCTCGGGTGAAACCGTCCGTTCCGCGCCGACCTGCCGATCGATTTGACGCTCAAACTGTCTGGCTGCCGAGGAGATCGCCTTTCGACGCTGCCACTGCCGGAGCACCGTGAACAGGTCGTACGGCTCACGGGTCAGCACGCGCGTCCAGAGCAGCGTCATCGCCACGATCATCCCGAATGCGTAGCCCCCGAGGTGGGCCGCGTGCGCCACGCCCGTGTCCCGGCCGAATCCTGAGAACAGATCCATCGCGATGTTGAACCCGATGAACCACCACGCCGGCAGCGCCACCCTTCCGATGATGTAGAACACCATGAAACAGATGATTTTGGTTTTGGGAAACAGCACGAGGTAGGCACCCGTCACCGCAGCGATCGCACCAGAAGCCCCGATCGCCGGGTGATCGCTGAAGACGATGTGGGCCGCCCCCGAGGCAGCCGCCCCCGCGAAGTACAGAGCCGCGAATCCGAGATGCCCCAACTTGTCCTCAACATTGGGTCCGAGGGCGGCCAGCATGATCATGTTGAAAATCAGGTGGAGCCAGCCCGCGTGGAGGAAGGCGCTGGAGATGAGTTGGTACCACCTGAAGCCGTGGCTCGACACCGCATACTGATCCACAAGCTGCCCGAACCGCGCGGGGTCGGCGCTCTGCATCCCGATCCCGACGAGAAAGATCACGGTGTTGACGGCGATCAGCCCGTACACGAGGGCCGCGGATCTGTGTCTCGGCCGGTCCGTCGTCAGGGGGATCAACACGCGGTCTGCTCCTGCACCGGCCTGAACCGGGTGAAAACTTCTCACCCGCCGGAATCCTCACCCGGACAAGCGGAAATCTGTGTTCTATATTTAGGCGTCAAGACGGCGCGAAGGGTAGCCGATACCATCAAATACCGTACAACACGCGGCCAGACCGCGAGAAGGACCAATGCCATGAGCACCTACGCCAAGGGCCTCGAAGGAATCATCGCTGCCGAGACCAACATGTCATGGATCGATGGTACCAAGGGCATTCTCGAATACGTCGGCATCAACATCGACGAGCTCGCCCAGAAGTCGACATTCGAGGAGACCGTCTATCTCCTCTGGAACGGCAAACTCCCGAAGATCAATGAACTGGACGAGTTCACCCGCGAGCTTCGGAGCCATTACCGCATCCCGGATGTCATGAAAGAACGCATCGCTCGCATCCCGAAGGAAGTCGAGCCGATGCACATGCTCAGGACACTCATCTCTGAGCTTTCATTCTACGATCCGAATCCGAACGACAACGATGTGGCCAGCGCCAGGCAGAAAGCAATCCGGGTGCTCGGCCAGGCGCCGACCCTCGTCGCCGCCTTCGACCGGAGCCGGAAGGGACTCGAACTTGTCGAGCCCGACACCGAGCTCGGGTTCAGCCAGAACTTCCTCTACATGCTCAACGGCAAAAAGCCCACCGACACCATGGCCAAAGCCTTTGACATCTGCATGATCACGCACGCGGATCACGGCCTGAACAACTCCACGTTCGCCGCCCGCGTCGTCATCTCGACGCTCAGCGATGTCTACTCCGCACTCACCGCTGCGGTCGGCTCGCTCCGAGGCCCGCTGCACGGCGGAGCCAACGAGGGCGTCATGAAAATGCTCAACGAGATCCCCACTATCGAGGACGTTGAACCCTACATCATGAACAAACTCAAGAACAAAGAACGCATCATGGGCTTCGGCCACCGCGTCTACAAGGCCAAGGACCCACGGGCCAAGGAGCTCCAGAAGCTCGCCAAGCAGCTTGCTGAGGACACCGGCAACAGCGACCTGTTCCTCAAGTCAAAGAAGATCGAAGAGATCATGGAACGCGAGGTCGCCTCCAAGGGCATTTATCCCAACGTCGATTTCTACAGCGCCACCACCTACCACTGCATCGGGCTTCAGCTCGACCTGTTCACGCCCATGTTCGCCATGTCCCGCCTCGGCGGCTGGTCCGGGCACATCATCGAACAGCTCAGCGACAACCGCCTCTTCCGCCCCAAAGCCCAGTTCGTCGGTGAGCACAACGTTCCGTACATCCCGATCCAAGAGCGCTAGAGCCCGAGCAGCACCAGCATCTCGTCCAGCACCAGTCGGGCCCGGTCCTCATCACCGAGAGGCCGGGTGGTCACGATCACCCGGATCCGGCGGCCCGCGGGCCTGGCCTGGACCACGACCCGGTCCCAAACCCCCGAACCGGGTGGCCTGGCGGTGAGCAGAGATCGGCCGTCCGTCTCTCGGCGTTCGGTGATGGTGTAGCCCATCCGCCGCAGCGCCACGTCCGAGGCCGACACCACATCCGAAGCCCGGTACCCGGCAGGCAGCTTGGCCTCGAGCGATGGCGAGCTCCACCAGGCCCACACATCGTGGTAGCCCTGGACGGCGACCGTGCGGGCACACCCCGACCCGAGCAGGCTCGCCGAGACGATCAGAATGCCCAGCAGAATCCTCATCCTGCCCTGATTTCGTCCATTTCCTCGTTCAGACGCCATTGTCGACCTCAGGCCGGCGAAATCGCCCCCCGATCGGCTTGAATAGTCAAACCGGCGGGCCTTTACTCTCGACCCCGGGAGGCAGGGTTGTCTCTCTCTGTATACACCCCCAGAAAGGGCGTCAGTCGGCCGCGATGGGCGCGGTCCGATCGAAGCATGTGAGGTTTGCATGGCCATCCGGATCAAGTCCCGCAACAACGAGTCCGTCGAACAGATGATGCGTCGGTTCAAGAAGCTCTGCGAAAAAGAGGGGCTCACCAAAGAGATCAAACGCAAAGAGTTCTATGAGAAGCCCTCCGAACGCCGACGTCGTGCCGCACGCAAGTCGGCGCCGCGCGTGGTCAAAAACTCGGCCTGACTTTTCATCGAACACATCCGCCCGGTGCAAGCCGGGCGTTGCTGTTTCTCAGCTCGCCGGTATCGTGTATCCTCCCGGCGAACGGCGCTCACGCGACACCGAGTACGTTCTGTTCTGATACGTTCCACTGTTTCCCGATTGCCCCCGACACAGGGGCCAATGCAAAGCACACAACGCCGGATGCACCCCGTGCATCCGCTCCTTTTCAGGAGTCAGCCATGATCGGATTTCTGTCCTCAATGACGACCACACTCGCCTCATTCGCCGACATCCCGCCGCTCTACTTCATTGCGCCGGCGGGCGGGATCGCGGCCTTGATTATGGCCAAGACCTTCAGCAGCTCGGTCATGAAGGAATCCGAGGGCGACGATGAAATGATCCGCATTGCCCAGGCTGTCCGCGAAGGAGCCATGGCCTACCTCGTCAGGCAGTACAAGGTCGTCGCGGCCGTCTTCGTCGCCATCGTTGCCTTTCTCGCGATCATGGTCGCGATGAAGCTCCAGAGCCCGTTCACGCTCATCGGCGTCCCGATCGCCGGGCTCCTCTCGGGCCTCTGCGGCTGGCTTGGGATGAAAATGGCAACCAACGCCTCGGCCCGCACGGCCAACGCTGTGAAAAAATCGCTCAACGACGGCCTCACCGTCGCATTCCGATCCGGTGCGGTCATGGGTCTGGTTGTCGTCGGCTTTGCTCTGCTCGACGTCAGCGTCTGGTTCCTCGTCTTCAACGTCACCGACCTCTTCCCCATCGAACAGCTCACGACCATCATGCTCAGCTTCGGCATGGGCGCTTCGACACAGGCCCTGTTCGCCCGCGTTGGCGGTGGGATCTACACCAAGGCAGCCGACGTCGGTGCGGACCTCGTCGGGAAGGTCGAGGCCGGCATCCCCGAAGACGACCCACGCAACCCCGCGACCATCGCCGACAATGTCGGTGACAACGTCGGCGACGTCGCCGGCATGGGCGCCGACCTCTACGAGTCGTACTACGGCTCGATCCTCGCCACCATGGCGCTCGGAGCCGCGGCCGCATTCACACTCATCGGGCTCAGCGGCGATCAGCAGGCCGCCTTCGCCCTCAAACTCGCGGCCGCTCCGCTGGCATTGGCAGGCATCGGTATCTTCTGCTCCATCATCGGTGTGTTCAGCGTCAAGGCCAAGGAGAACGCCACGTTTGCACAGCTGCTCAAGGGGCTGCACAAGGGTGTGTATCTCGCCTCGGCCCTGATCATTCTCGCCTCCTTCGGTATCCTGTACGCTCTGTTCGGGAACGAGGCTTCCTCAGTTGTGCTTGCCGAGATCGGAACGAGTTGGTGGAGGCTGGGTGTCTCGATCGTCATCGGTCTCGTCGCCGGCAACGTGATCGCCGTCGCCACTGAGTACTACACCAGCTACGAGCATGCCCCAACCAAACGCATCGCCGAGCAGGCGCTGACCGGCCCCGCGACCGTCATCATCGCCGGCATCGCCGAGGGCATGAAGTCCACATGGGCGAGCCTGCTTGTCGTCGTCATCGCCATCCTTGGTTCGTTCGTCTTTGCCGGTGGAAATGACAGTTTCCTCATGGGCCTCTACGGCGTCGGGATCGCTGCGGTCGGCATGCTCTCGACGCTCGGCATCACGCTTGCAACCGACGCCTACGGCCCGATCGCCGACAACGCCGGCGGCAACGCCGAGATGACCAACCAACCCCACGAGGTCCGCGAACGCACCGACATGCTCGATTCACTCGGCAACACCACGGCCGCCACGGGCAAGGGCTTCGCCATCGGGTCCGCAGCCCTCACCGCGCTGGCGCTCTTCGCTGCGTATATCCAGATCGTCGAAACCCAGATGACCGCGCAGGCCAAGACCTATGTCATGTCCATGCCCCAGTCGGAAGTTGAACAGGAACCGCAAGCCGTTTACCAGGGCTACGGCAAGTTCGCCATCTCATACCCGCAGGCCGAGGGCGACCCGATCGTCGACTGCGGCATGATCGTCGATCACAACCAACTCGATCACAAACTGTGGGACGCCATCGACAAGGGTGACGCCTTCGATATCGTGAGTCCAGACGAGGGCCACCGAACCATCACAATCTCCGGCATCATCAATGATGGTGAGTCCGACACCACCCAAACATTCGACCTCATCTCCACACACAACGGCTCGATCCAGGATGTCCTCGCCTTCTACGACGTCTCGCTCGCCAACCCGAGGCTGCTCAGCGGCATCTTCATTGGTGTGCTTCTCGCGTTCCTGTTCTGCGCCATGACCATGAACGCAGTCGGACGAGCCGCGTATGCGATGATGGGCGAGTGCCGGCGTCAGTTCGCCAAGATGCGCGATGGCCTGAGAGCGCAGGGCATGGCCGAGGCCGACGTTGAAAACCCGGACAACTGGCCCCGTGAAGGCATCGAGTTCGAGGGCACCCACTACCCCGATTACGCCACTTGCGTCTCCATCGCCACATCCGGCGCCCAAAAGGCCATGGTCGTTCCGGCGTTGTTGGCCATCATTGTCCCCGTCACGGTCGGGCTGATCCTCGGCGTCCCCGGTGTCATGGGGCTGCTCGCGGGCGGGCTGACCAGCGGCTTCGCGGTCGCCGTCTTCATGGCCAACGCCGGTGGCGCCTGGGACAACGCCAAGAAACTCCTCGAATCCTTCGGTAAAATCACGGCCAATGACATGGCCAACGATCCGAAGAAGGCCAACCTCGTCCCCGAAACCATCCGCTCGGCCATCTCGGCCCGTGCTGAGGAAATGGTCAAGGCGGGCCACGGCGACGACATCGTCTACGGCAAGGGTTCCGACGACCACAAGGCAACCGTCGTAGGCGATACCGTCGGTGACCCCTTCAAGGACACCTCGGGCCCATCGCTCAATATCCTCATCAAACTCATCTCGATCGTGTCCGTCGTCTTTGCCGGCCTCGTTGTCGCCTATGGACCCGTCATCGGCGGGATGATCGGCCTGAGCTGACGCACACACACCACCACCGCAATGATCTGGGGACGCTCCTATCTCGGGGGCGTCCTTGTTCTGGTCGGATCCATCACTGCAGGCAGCGAGGCTCGTCGGGGACGGGACGGAACATCAGTACTTTCTCCAGCAACGGGTTGTTCCGCTCACTCAGTCTTTGACCGTTCGCTGCATCCTCGGTCGAGAACCGCTCGCCGTTGTGATCCCAGACAAGCCGAACGGGTCCATCGCTCCGCCTGATCGCCTCAGCCAGTCCGCACCGGAACTCGAAGGCGACAAAGAATCGGGCCCCATACCGTCATCGACCTATTTATGCATGGTCGTCGCTACCGGGCTCCGACACATTGCATACCACCTCAAAATCGCCGATCTAAACCCGCCCGAATTTCTGACTACCATCACGCATGCATGCCGAGGAGTCAAGACCGGATCGCCCGGGCCCGACCGTCTACTTCGACGGCGTGTGCAATCTTTGCAACGGCCTCGTTACGTTTGTGATTCCCCGCGACCGACTCGGCACCATCAGATTCGTCTCTCTCCAATCCGAACTCGGCCAACGCACCCTCGAGCAAGCCGGCATGGATAACCGGAACTTGGAAACCATCCTCTTTCGCGATCAGGACCGGCTCTTGACCAAGAGCACCGCTGTGCTCCGCATGCTCAGATATCTGAAAAAACCATGGTCATTCGGCGCCGTGTTGTTGATTCTCCCCAGACCCATTCGGGATTGGTGCTACGACTTCGTCGCTGCGAGGCGCTACCGCTGGTTCGGTCGGCGGGACTCGTGTCTCATGCCGACACCTGAACTCCGCGACCGGTTCCTTTCCTAGCCGATCCACCTGCCCATCAAGATACAGCCTAGCCCAGATCTCGCTCAGGACGAGTGTCCAGATCCGCATGGCGTGCTCCGGCCGCCAGCACCCGGACGCCGGACGGCGAACGAGCGATTCAACCTCATCAGCATCGAACCACCCTCGCCGACGAACCGCATCGCGAGAGAGATACTCATCCGCCAGATCATTCAACGCTGCGCACACTTCTGGAGACTCGGTCATCCGCTGTGGTCGCTTCGGACGGGAGGCCATCTCACTCGGGAGCAGCCGCCCCGCCACCTCGCGCCAGATGATCTTCCCCCGCCGACCATCGTGCTTGAATCGCGATGGCACCCGCATCGCAGCCGAGATCATGCCCGGATCCGAAAATGGCGAGCACGTCCGAACACCCGATCCCGCGTAGACCATGCCGGACTTGATCATCAGGTTCAGTGCCCCGCCGCACAATCCATCGGCAAGAAACGTATTGAACGGATCGCCTCCACCTCGAGCGAACATCGGCGCCGGCCAGCGATGATCCGCTCCCAGCACCCTCGGCGCCGGCGGCACCTTCGACCGTAAAGCCATCTTCACACCAAGCGATCGCACGACACCACGCGGCCTCTGACCAACCGCCATCGCCTGATACACCGCCTCCAGCACGCCTGTCGACATCGGCACCTTCGCTGCCAGCGCCGGGAGCTTGTGCCTGGGCATTCCACCGAATAGTCCATCCGCAATATCACCTGTAAAAAGAACATCCGCACGACGCGATGCTGCCCGGCTCAGCATCATGGTCATGAGCGATTCTGTGCGCGCGATCGGCGCTTCAAGTCGCCACACGAGTTCCATCAGCGAGGGCTTGATCGCATCGGCGCCCACCACCACCGGCGTGTGCTCGCACCCGAACCGCTCCGCGACCTTGCCCGACCAGAG
>DRKT01000224.1 GCA_011053195.1 Phycisphaerales bacterium
CCAAACCGGCGGTCTGTTGCTCCGTTCCGGCGTCGGGACAGCTCTGTTCGGTGCTGGAAATGGAACAATCCGACGCCGGGAATGCTCTTCCCGGCCGGATCCGGACCTGTTCCGGGGGGAGAGCGAGCGCTGATCTGTGTGGATTTCATCTTTCTTTCACGTTGTGGCTCAAGGCGGATGTGCATGCCGCCGAGACCCGGTTCAGCCCGGCGCTGCGGAGCACGGGCCCGTTCACAACCGGCGGCGGGGCTGTTGACGCCGCGAAATAGCGAAAGGAATCATCATGTCAACGCAGTTTCCTGATACCATCCTCGGACAGATCCAGTACTTCGAGCAGCGCATCCCCGCGTGGGCGGCGGACCCGGCGGCCATCGGGCTGACGGCGCTGCAGATCGGCGAGCTCCAGACGCGCGTCACCGCGGCCCGCGCCGCCTACGACGCGGCGCAGGCGATCCGCCAGCAGTCCAAGAACACGACCAATATCCAGCGGGAAGCCGTCGCTGAAATGAATACACAGGGCACCGCGATGCTGTCGCTCATCCGCGCCTTCGCCGACCTCAGCGGCAACCCCGCGAGCATCTTCGATGCCGCCGACATCGATGCGCCGAGCGCGACCAGCACGCCCATGCCGCCGCCCGTGCCCGCGACGGACCTGAGCACCTCGCTGGAAAACTCGGGCGCGGTCCGCCTGAAGTGGAAGGGCACCGTCGCCAACGGCACGGTGTATTCCGTCTGGCGCCGGCTCGGTGAGAATTCACCATTTGTTCAGATCGGCACGAGTACGACCAAGTCGTTCGTCGATGAGACCATCCCCGCCGGCACGCCCGAGGCGTCGTACCTGCTCATCACCCTGCGCGATGGCCAGTCCAGCGGCGAATCCGAGCCGACCATCATCCGCTTCGGCATCATGAACCCGCCGGCCAGCAGCGGCGGCAGCGCCTCGCTCGGTCTCGCGGCGTAGGAATCCGCATCGGGCCCTGGGATGCTGACCCGTGGCGATCGGCATCCGGTACTCGGCACTCGGCACTCGGCATCCGTGAACAGCGGGGCCGGGTGCCGGTTTCTTTTTTGGGTGCCGGGTGCCGGACGGGTCACCCCTTGCGTTTCCGCCTCGGCTTCTTCTGTGTGGAGTTGAACAGCACCGTCATCCGCTCCCACATGGCGAAGAGGAACTCGACCCGCCGCCGGTCATCGGGGAAGGGCTGCGAGCGGTAGCACCGGTCCACGGCTCGGTCGAGCGCGGCGTGGGCCTCGGCCAGGTCCGGCGGCATGGTCAGCGGGTCGTAGAGATCGGCGAGGGTCGAGCCGGGGTGGTTCTCGCGGGCGTCGAGGACGGCCTGCGCGGCGGCCTCGACCCTGGCGGTTTTGGTCTCGCCCGGGTCCTCGGGCCAGGGGAAGTTGTTGTAGACGATGTTGTGTTACTGTGATGTGCGGACCCGTCGAGATAGCCGGTCATGCTGTTCCTTCCTTGTCTTCTGCAGGATCGACGAGATTCTTCATCGCCGCGTAATGGCCAGAGTCTTCCGATTTGATCAGCGCCAGAATCTCCTGAAGGATCGATCTGGACTCGCCGAGAACCGACGGATCATGTTCTGGTTGCCCCGTCCCCGGGCCGTGCGAATATGTTTGCACGAAATTCAGGATGCAACCCTTCCTCGCTTCATCGGAGGTGGCGACCTCTCGCAGAGCTCCCCACATATTGTTAAAGGCATCGGGATGCCGAAACGCCAAGAAGCTCTCCAGCAAGCGTCGAGCAATATTCGGCATTCCATAGCATGCTTCTAGACCTTCGGGTGTCGGCCCGTTGGCAAACCGATACACTGAGGCGAAGAGGAAGTGATATTCGGACTCGTACCTGTAAAGCAACTGATCTAGGGGGCGAAGTGCCGATGCCCGCTTCCCGTCTTGTTCTACGCACTCGAGCATAAAGAACCGCGCCGGTTGTTTGGTGCTGTCTTTGCTTCTCTGGCCGGGAACATATCTCAGCCAGTTGCGCACCTGGCGGAAGAAAGCGAAGTTGTGTGTGAGCACGAAGATTTGACCTGCGTCTGCCGTACGGTCCCGTATCAGGCTGAACGCCAAGTGCATGGCGTTGGCGTCAAGGCTGGACACAGGGTCATCGAGCACGACAACACCATTCGGAGGGTCAAAGTCTCGCCCATTGAGTGACTTCAGGAAGTACAGCAGTGCAATCGCCGTCATCTCCCCCTCGCTGAGCATGTTGGCTGGTTCGCCATTGCGAGTAATGCTGTATCCCGTGTCCTTGATAGTCAACTGAATATCGCTGTGCCCGAGATAGCGTTTCAGATCCTCATTCAACTCTTCCGCGGGCTGCTGGTGTTCTCTGATATCTCGTTCGATCTCAGTGACCTCGGCCTTGAGTTGATCAATCACATCCCGAAAGGGCTTGATCTTGGATGCCGCTGTCTGCACGGAATCCCGAAGCTTTACGAATTCATCCAAGGTCTCAGCGATCATGTCCAGAGCCAGCTTATCTCGAGCAGCTTTGACTCGACTGGCGAACTTGTCGGAAGCCGTATTGTGACGACGAATGACCTCATTCACGCCATCAACAGCATTCGTATCAATGGAAGGTACTGTAACGGTCAGTGACGATGCCTTGAACGGCTGAGCTTTCTTCCCATTCAGCACTTCAATCAAGGTGCCAACGAATGAACGGACTGTTGCGAGAGCATCTCGAAGCATCTTCTCAGCAGCGTCGTAGTCATCGGAGAGATCGTCGTAGAACACGGCACGAACAGGAATCTGAAGGTCATCCGCCTGTTTTCGGGTCGTCTCCAGAGCCTGAATCTGATCATTGATCGATTCCAGGAGTCGCTCGTATTCAGCGTTGAAATGTGCATCGAGAGCTGCCAGCCGACCTTCTGGCAACGGCTGCTCGCAGAACAGACACTTGTTCGCCTTGTGATCTTTGTGCAATCCAAGGCCGTCGCGGACCCACTCGGCGAGCTCGGAGTCATCCTTCAACGCCTGAATTGCTGAAGAGGTGACCGTCGTGCCCAGCAAGCCTTGCACTGAATCTGCCAGCCCCTTGAGGTCGGGGAGCGTGAAAGCCACCAACGGCACCTCCGCCTTTGGTGTCGCGCGGTGTTGTGCAAGGAGTTTGTCCCGGGCCGATTCGTCGAGTTGGTGGGCAGCTGCGTCCCCATCGGTTGCCATCTTCTGCGCACGCCCTTGGTAGTCGGTCTTGTTGTAGTTGTTGTATGCATTTTTACCCGATGCCCGAAGCGTGTCCTTGATCACCTTCGCGCGATCGGTGCAGTACTTGTCGAAAGCCATTTCAGCTTGTTTCTGTGCCGATTTTGCGTTCTGAAGTTCTTTCTCATTCGCCTCGCGAACTTTCTTGAGTCGGTCTGCTTCTTTCTGTTTCTCGACGCTGTCCTTTCCCACCACGAAGATCGGCGGAACATCCCCGCCACCAATCGGGAAGATGCTCTCGCTGACATACTCCCGGTTGAACACTCGAATTTGCAGCGTGGACTGTGGGAACTCGTCGCCCTTGATCTCGTGCCCGTCGATCCGAAGGGTGACTTCGCCACCTATCGATGGCTTTCGGCGCAGCTCGATATCCCGGAAGAGGCGACTCAGAGTTGTCTTCCCGGTGGCGTTCCAGCCGTAGATCAAGTTGTACTGCCCGAAGTCGGTGAGGTTGGTGGGCCACGAAAAATCCCGATATACACCGTAGTTATGCAGCTTAGAGATACGATCGATCTTCATCCCACCACCTCAATCAATATCGCATCGTACGGCCCGTATTGATCAGGCTCTGGACATAGCCAAAGGCCTGGGACTCGGCCTTGTCCAGAGGTTTGCCGCGCGACTTGTGCTCGGCGATCAGAACTCCCGGCCAGAGCAGGTCGATCCGATCGCTGCCGCCCGAGATCCCCTTGACCGGGGCCTCGAAGGCGGCGACGTGGCGACGTTTCTTGCCGAAGATGTGGAAGAACTCGTTCCAGAAGCTCTGGGCCTCGGCGTTCTCCCTTGTCTCATCCTTCCACTCGCGGCCGAACGCAATCGCTCGGCTCCGGATCTCGTTCCAACTCAGGGCCATGGACTGAGCATAGCGGGCCAGCACGACAACAGCCGGGTGCCACGATGCTCCTCTGATGCCTGGTGCTTCTCTTTGCACCTTCGCCGGTTTATCGCACCGGGCCTGTGCCTTGTGCCCAATGCCTAGTTCTTCACCCCCACATGCGCCACGCACACGCCGAAGGTCATGGGGTGGGTCCGGGTCTGTGAAAAACCCGCGGCCCGCAGGTTCTCCTGCAGTTCCTCACGTTTCATGAATGTCTCAACGCTCTTGGGCAGGTAGCGGTACGCCCCGCTGCGGTCGTGGGCGATGAGTGATGCGGTCCTCGGCATGATGACCCGTGTGTACAGGTTGTTCAGCACGCGGATCGGCGCCAGCCTCGGCTCGTCGAACTCAAGGATCACCACGCGGCCGCCGGGGCGCAGTACGCGGAAGAACTCCGCAAACGCCCGGCCGGGGTCGGCGACGTTGCGGATGCCGAAGGCGATGGAGACGACATCGAACGAGCCGTCGTCAAACGGCAGACTCATCGCGTCGGCGCGCAGGAATGACACGCGGCCGGTCTGATCGCCACGCTTCTGCTCGGCGATGTCGAGCATCTCCTGCGTGAAGTCGGTGCCGACGATGCGCGAGGCGTCGGTCCTGGCGAAGGCGAAGGTGAGGTCGCCCGTGCCGCAGGCGCAATCGAGAACTTCATCCCCGGCCCTGACCTGCGCGAGCCGAACCGCGGCCCGGCGCCAGGCCTGATCTCGCCCGAACGAGTGCAGGCGGTTGTTCAGGTCGTACGAGCCGGCGATGGCCGCGAACATCCGACGGACCCGCTCGGGCTTGTCATCACGTCGGTGCGGATCGGTGCGCAGCTCGTCATCCGTCCATGCGGTCGGGGAAGGCTGCGGCGGTGATGCGGCTTCGTGGCTCACGGGGCATGGTAGGATGATGCCGACGACTCTGGATTCAAGGAGAGATTCCATGCGCCGGATGTGCCCGCTGCTGGTTTTGATGCTGTTTCTGCTGACGAGCTTCGGCTGCTCGATCAACCCGGCGACCGGGGCCCGCTCGCTCACGCTGCTCTCCTGGGATCGCGAGGTCGCGATGGGCACCGAGGCGGCCCCGACAATGGCCGAACAGTTCGGCGGCAAGACGCCCGATGCCGAGGTCCAGCGGTATGTCAACGAGGTCGGGCACCGGCTGCTCAACGGCATCGAGGACGGCGTGCCGGACCTGCCCTGGGAATTCACGATGGTGGATTCCAAGGTCATCAACGCCTTTGCCCTGCCGGGGGGCAAGGTCTTCATCTCACGCGGTCTGGCGGCGCAGCTGCACAGCGAGGCGGAACTCGCCGGGGTGCTCGGCCACGAGATCGGCCACGTCACCGCGAGGCACGCCAACCAGCGCATCAGCAAGCAACTCGGGATCAACGGCATCATCGCCATCGGCGCCCTCATCGTCGGCGCGGCGGACGAGAATTCCGACCTGCGCCGCTACGGCCAGATGGGATTGCCCGCCCTCGCACTCGGTGGACAGGTGATGCTCCTGAAGTACGGCCGGGATGAGGAACTTCAGGCCGACCAGCTCGGTATCCGGTACATGACCCGCGCCGGATACAACCCGATCGGTCAGCGCCGCGTCATGGAAACACTCGAAGCCGAGGCCAAGGGGCCGCGGCCGCCGGAGTGGCTCAGCACACACCCGGCGACGCGCACGCGCATCAAACGCATCGACGAGATGCTCCGCAGCACGTACGCCTCCACGCAGCACTCAGGCGACTACGTTCTCAAGAAGGACGAATACCAACGCCGAATGCTGGACAGACTGAGCAAACTCCCGCCTCCACGCCATGGAAGCCAACCCGCTACTTCGAGCAACCCGCGTTGAAATTGGCGATCCAGGCGGCAAAGTCCGACGGGTCGCAGACGCCATCCAGATTCTGGTCACACAGCGGCGCGCCGGCATTGAATGTTGCGATCCACGCGCTGAAGTCCGCCGATGTGAGCATGCCATCGGCGTTGACATCGGGCAGGCAGTCTGGCAGGCAGTTCAGATCAAAGACATACGCCGAGCCTGATCCCGCACCGAGATCACCATCGCCGAACGCGCCGACCAACGCGGTATCGACCGAGACGGACACGGAGTGGCCGAAGAAATCACCGGCGGCGCCATCGGCTGCGACCAGCTTGGACTCTTCCGACCAGCTTGAACCATCGAACCTGAACACATAGGCCGAGCCGGAATCGGTATTCGTGCCGATTAACGCGGTAAATCCCGCGATCGAGACGGAGTAGCCGAACTGCTGACCCGCCGAGGCATCGGATGCGGTGAGCTTGCTCTCCGGCATCCAGTCCGTGCCGTTGTACCGGAAGGTGTACGCCGAGCCGGAAAGGTTTCCGTCATCATCATCCGCGTAGGCGCCGATGAGCGCCACATCGTTCGAGATCGCGACAGATTGTCCGAAGTTGTCTGAAGCCGAGCCGTCGCCGGCGAGGAGTTCATCCTCGAACACCCAGGTTGGGCCTTTTGCTCGAAATATGTAGGCCGAGCCCTTGCTGGCCGTACCGTGTGCGTGGAATCTGGCCCCGATCAGGGCAACGCCGTTCGAGATCGCAACCGAGCTGCCGAACCAGTCGTTCATGGCTCCATCGGGCGCGACGAGTTTGGCCTGTTGTGACCAGGTCGTGCCGTCGTAGTGGAAGATGTAGGCCGATCCTGACTTCGAGCCGTTGTCATCGTCCCAGACCGACCCGACGACGATGGTGTCGCCGTCGATCGCGACCGCGTTTCCGAAGAAATCGCCCGCAGCCGGGTCCGAGGCGACGAGCTCCGCCTCCTGGTTCCAAGTCGAGCCGTCGAAGCGGAAGACGTACGCCGAACCGGAGTCGATGCCGTTGTCATTGGTGCCCCAGGCGCCGACAACCGCGACATCGCCCGAGATGGCGACCGCCCGACCGAAGGCATCGTCCGGCGAGGTATCGCTCGCGACGAGCTTGGCCTCCTCCGTCCAGTTCACCCCATCGAATCGCGCGATGTATGCCGAGCCGGAATCCATGCCGCCGTCGTCATCGCGGTACGCGCCGATGACCGCGGCATCGCCGGACACCGCGACCGCGAAGCCGAAGTTGTCATCGGGCGCACCATCCGAAGCCAGCAGCTTGGCAATCTGAACCGGGCTGCACGTCTGCCCCGCAGCCGGCGTCGCCGACCCGAAGGCCGCCATGAGCCCCACGAACGTTCCACATTGCATCATGCCCATTCGCATCGCTCTCCTCCTGGTTGTCTGATTGAATGTTCTCCCCGAGTGTACCGGAAACGTCCGAGAACACAAGCCCCATGCACGCGACCCGGCAACCCGGATACCTCGCAAACAAATCTCGGCGTCAGATCCCGAAGAATCCCGCCCAGTTGCCGAAGGCGATGCCTTGGATATCCGCATCGCTGTACCCGCGATCGGCCAGTTCATCGAAGATTTGGTGCAGGTCCGATGCTCGGTTGATGCCTTCGGGCAGGTCGTCGGCGCTGAAGCCGCCGTCGAGGTCGGAGCCGATGCCGACATGCTTTGCCGAGCCGGTGAGCTGGCAGATATGGTCGATGTGGTCCACGGCATCGCCGATGCTCGGCCGATCGGCCTTGCTGCGATCCATCGGCCAGCGCACAAAGTTTCGGCACAGGTTCAGCCCGATCACGCCGCCCCGTGCAGCGATGGTGGAGATGGTTTCATCATCAAGATGCCGCTGCCAGCCGGGGTTGTTCTTGTCGCCGAGCAATGATCGGCAGTTGGAGTGCGATGCACATATTCTCATATCAGTATAATCTAGAACATCATACACCGCTCGCTGACTGAGGTGCGACAGGTCGAGCACGATGTCGAGGCGTTTCATCTCGGCGATCAGCTCCCGCCCGAGCGCGGTCAGGCCCGAATCCGTCGAGTTGCCGCCGGCGTAGCGCGACGCGACCGCCCACGACAGGCTGATCGCGACCACGCCCCGGGCGGCCCAGAAGCTCAGATCCTGCGGATGGATGATCGGGTCGGCGCACTCCATGAGGATGCCGAGATTGATCGGAACAGATTTGGAATCGTTCGCACGCGCTTCGGACTCGGATCCGCTTTCCTGAGGTTCCGGATCACTGAAAAACCGGATCAATCCCTGCTTGCGCCACAGGTGGTAGCGGTTGAGCTGCTCGACGCCCTTGAAATACGCCTCGTTCGCATCGCCGGGCGGGTAGCTGACGAGGGCGAAACGCCCGTTCGGATCGTCCGAAGCCTCAACGAAAATCGTCCCAAGGCACGCCGAGACGCCCGCCGAGGCGAGTTCGGGCAGCGTGACGGCCGCCGGCGGGTGCGGATCGCCCGCCAGATCGAGCGACTCCAATGGCTCGGTCATGTCCCGGCCCATCTCGGCGAGATACGCTAGATCCAGATGGGCATCGAAAATCGGGCCGACGGATGAAATCATGCCGACACGATAGCGAAGAAGACAACACCATTCGACTTGGGGACGAACGTGAGCACACCGCAGCAGAACACCGAAGGCTACGAAGAATTCGACGCCCGAAAGGGATCAGGCAAGAAGATCCTGCTGGTTGGGTGTCTCAGCATCATCATCGCCGCCATGATGCTCGTCGGCATCGGGGGCGTCATCGTCTGGAAAAACTGGCGCCCGTGGGTCGCCAACATCGCCAATGTGACGCTCGAGAACGGCCTCGACGAGTTCCATCTCCCTCAGGCCGAGCATGACGCCATGCTTGCCCGGGGCAAGGCACTCATCGAGGAGTTCCGCCAGAAACGCATCTCGCTCGAAGAACTCAAGGCCATCGGCGACAGCATGAGCGACAGCGACCTCATGCCCATGCTCGTCGTCAAAGCCATGCAGGGCGCCTACATCGCCCCTTCCGAGCTCTCCGATGAAGACAAGGCCCGAGGCGAGCTGGCGTTCGGCCGCCTTGCCCGTGGATTCGTCGACGACGTGCTCAAAGATGAAGACTTCAAGCGTGTCCTTCAACCGATCTCAAAAAACAATACGGTCAACATCACCGTCGATGACAACGGGACCAGCGTCGATGACAGGAACTTCAGCCTGAAAAACCCGAGTGCGGTGACGACGGAAGAATTGCTCCGCATGATCGCAGCCGCGGAACAGCTCGCCGAGGAGAAGGATCTGCCGCCGGAGCCGCTGGACGTCGACATCGTGGCCGAGTTCGATCGGATCGTCAAGGAAACGCTCGGCCGAAAGCTCGAACTGCCCGCACCGGAGTCCGAGACCGAAACCTCGGACCCGGGCGGGTCATAGTCAGAAAATCTGAAAATCGCTTGTTGCTCCGAATCCGCGAATTCAGTGCTCGATCACGCGATCGAGGGTCTTGGCGTGTTCGACCCACTTGGTGACCTCGGCCTCGGTCGGCACGCGGCGGGTGAGCTTCTTGGCCTCGTTCACCTCGGCCATCTTCGCGGCCAGGTTGTCCGGGCGGCGCTGCGCGAGCTCGGGCACCGTGTCCACG
Organism: Phycisphaerales bacterium; assembly: GCA_011053195.1. Classification (GTDB taxonomy): domain Bacteria; phylum Planctomycetota; class Phycisphaerae; order Phycisphaerales; family UBA1924. The sequence goes on from DRKT01000224.1 coordinate 9,542, forward strand.
CCGGCGGCTTCGAGCAGCTCGGCAAACTCCGACCCGACGCCCTTGATCCTGTACAGGTCGACCATGTTGGCCCACTTCAGAATGTTGGACTCGGAAAGCTCGGTCTTCTCCGCCAGCGCCTGACGGTCCTTCTTGGTCGCGGCCGCCTTGAGCAGGCTGTCCGTGTCCTTGATCCCGGCATTGCGCAGCTTCTCGCCATAGGTCGGGCCGATGCCTTCAACATCTTCGATCGGGTAGTTCGCCATTGTGTGGTTCTCCGTTTCTGTTCACAAACCGGGCCTGCCCCGGGCTGGGCAAGTCTATCGGGCTCGTGCCCCCAACGCCGACTGGTCGGGGTGATTCCTTAGCCGGATGCACCACCGAGCCCGATGCCCAGCAACCCAAGAACAAACGAAAGAAGCAGATAGCCTACCAAAGACACCATGAGGCCGAAGGCGATACCAAGCGTTAGGGTTCGGATAGGACGCCGCACCAGAGGCGACTCGGCGATCGCATCGATGCCGGTCAACTCAGCAGTCTGCCCAGACCGGATCGCGTCGATGATTGCCGCACTGTCCGGGACATCAAAGCCCGGCGGCACCTCCCGAAGTGAATCCACGTGGTCCCAGCCAAGCTGACGAAGCGTAGAAACCGAAGCGGCCCGGCTCGTGGCCCGCACATACAGCGTTTCTTCGGTATCCGTCGCAGGATGCCGGCGCACAGCCTGATAGACCGGCATGGTTCACGCTCCGATCGTTTTCAACTCATCCGCGAACAGAATCTCCGCCTCGGTTTTGCTTCTGACCTCATCCGCGGTGACGCCCTCGGCGAGCTCGGTGACGCGAAATCGCCCGGCATCGGCATCGAACACCATCACGCAAAGATCGGAGATAATCATGTCCACCACACCTTTGCCCGTCAGGGGGAGGGTGCATTCCTTGATGATCTTGGCATCGCCGCGCTTGGAGACATGCTCCATCATCACCACGACCTTGTCCACGCCCGCAACCAGATCCATCGCTCCACCCATGCCTTTGACCATTTTCCCGGGGATCATCCAGTTGGCGATATCGCCCCGCTCCGAAACCTGCATCGCGCCGAGGATGCACATGTCGATGTGCCCGCCCCGAATCATGCCGAAGGAATCTGCGGATGAGAAGAAGGACGAGCCTGGCAGGGCGGTCACCGTCTGCTTGCCCGCGTTGATCAGGTCCGCATCGACCTGGTCCTCCGTCGGGAAGGGCCCGATGCCCAGCAGCCCGTTCTCGGATTGCAGCCAAACCTCGATCGGCTCGCCGTCGGGCCCGACGGGGATGTGGTTGGCCACGAGCGTGGGCATCCCGATGCCGAGGTTCACGATGAAGCCGTCCTCAAGCTCAAGAGCGGCACGCTGGGCGATCTGTTCTCTGGTCAGTGGCATGCCCGCAGTATAGAGAGCCCCGATCAACCCGGCGTCCAGCCGCCAATCCCCGCGTCGAAAGCTATTTTTTCTTCGCCGAGATCGTCAGTTGCATCTTCGGCCGCCGGCGCCGAGCGGGCCTGAACCGCCGGACCACAACAACCACGCCAACCACCGCACCCGCGGTCACGATCCAGAATTGGACATCGCCGATCGGCATCTAGCCCACCCCCACCACAACCAATACCGCGTGCACAGCCGCCGCGGCGCCGTAGGCGATCGTTGACATCCATCCGAACTGCAAAGCCGCCCAGCGCCAGCCCCCGGCCTCGCGGGCCGTCACCACCAGCGTCGGGAGGCACTGCATCGCCAGCACGAAATACACCAGCAGCGCCCAACTCGTCGCGGGCGAAAGCAGCCGGGCCCCATCCGCTCGTTTCGCCTGAGAGATCGCCTCGAACACACCGGCGCCCGCCGGGTCATCCGTGCCGGCAACCTGCACCGCCATTGTCGAGACAAACACCTCCCGGGCTGCGAAGCTCGCCAGAATACCCACAGTCAACTGTCGATCCGCGCCGAGCGGTTCAAACACCGGCTGGACCGCCGAGCCGATCCGTCCAAGAAACGTCCGACCGGCCGCGTACTGCGCGTCGGCCCGTTCCGCCTGCGCAAGCAATGCCGCGGCCCGGTCCGGCGCCTCAACACCGACCGCTGTTGCCTGCGCCCGGAGTGTCTCACCCGCCGGCGAAGGCCCAGAGATTGGATACGCCCCGAGCCACCACAGCAGCACCGAAATCCCCAGGATCACCGTCCCGGCCTTGCGCACGAACATCATCCCCCGCCGGAATGATTCACGCCCGGCGCGCATCACGCTCGGCAGCCGATACCGCGGCAACTCCAACGCCATCGGCCGGCTCGTGCCCCGCAAAATGGTCCCTCGCAAAATCACGGCACTGCCAAGCCCGGCAACAATTCCAAGCACATAACACCCCGTAAACGCAACCGCCTGAAGGGCGCCGTGACCCGGAAAGAGCACGCTCGTCAGCAGCACATACACCGGAATTCTCGCCGAGCAGCTCATGAACGGGATCACGAGAATCGTGGCCAACCTCTCGCGCCGGTCCGGAATCGCTCTCGCCGACATGATCGCCGGGATCGCGCACGCGTGCGCCGAGAGGAGCGGCACAAACGCATGCCCCGGCAGCCCGAACGGGCTTAACACCCGATCGATCACAAACGCTGCCCGCGCCAGATACCCCGTCTGCTCGAGCAGGGCAATCAGAAAGAACAAGAGCAGAATCTGAGGCAAAAACACCACCGTCCCGCCGATCCCCGCCACCACGCCATCGGTCAGCAGGTCCCGAACCGCGCCGGCCGGCAGCACCTCGGTCAGCCACGATCCGAGCGAGGCGAAGAGCCAGTCGATCCCGGCCATCGGAATCGCGGCAAAGCTGAAAATCACCCAGAACAGGCCCGTCATCGTCGCAGCGAAAAGCAGCACACCGAGCACCGGATGCGTGAAGGCCCGATCCAGCCGATCTGTCAGGCGGTCATGGCGTGATTCACCGATCGGCGCCGAAGCGACATCCGCGTACACGTCGTCCGCCCAGTGCTCCAGCTTTGAAACCTCGCACGGCACATCCGCAGCGCTCACCCGAACCCGATCCAGCATCGACACAACCGAACCGATGCCCTCGCCCGTTGTGTTAGACACCAGCAGAACCGGACACCCCAGGTGCGCTTCCAGCCGATCCGCATCGATGTGGATGCTGTGCCGGCGCGCCTCGTCCAGCATCGTCACCACAACCAGCGTCGGGAGCCTGAGCGAGAGCACCTCGCCCGCCAGCCGAAGATTGCGCAGCAGGTTCGTCCCGTCCAGCACGAGCATGATCGCATCCGGCTTGCGTCCCGGAAAATCCGCAAGCCGGGTCAACCCATCCAGCACACCCCGACAAACCTCGGATTCGTTCTGCTTCAGGTTCAGGCTGTAGACCCCGGGCAAATCCACAAGCATGATCGAGTCCGACGCTCGTTCGATCGTGGCGATGTGGCTATCCTGCGTCGTGCCCGGAAAGTTCGAGGTCTTCTGCTTTCGCCCGGCCAGAGTGTTGAACAGCGAGGATTTGCCCACGTTCGGATTGCCCAGCATCGCAACCACCCGGGGCCCGGGGGCCGCGGGTCTTGGTTGAGTGCCGGCTTGGTGCCTCGATGTCTCTTCGGCCACTGTTTGAGACGTCGATTCGATCACGAAACGACCTCAACACGAACGAACATGCAGTTGATCTGCGAGACGCCCCGCCAATGCAATCCGGCACCCGCCGCCGGCAGACCCTGAACACACCGCCACGATGCACGGCTCACCCCGCTTGCACACCCGAAGCTCGCACTCGGGCCGAAGCCCCATCGCGCGGAGCGAGGCAAGAGATTCCGCATCAAGCTCCGACGCATCCAACATCGCGACTTGGCCACGCTCAAGCTGGCTGAGCCGAACCCGTCGGCCACCACCGCCCGTCTCAGACCCCGACTGGACCGCCTTGATGCTGCTCATGACCTGACTCTAGCCCAATTGAGACACATTCTCAACCCTTGCCACCTATCGGGTATCGGTCCTGACGCCATGAAACAATCTTCGAGATCGGCACTCAGTCGTCATCCTCTTCCTGATACAGATCGTGCCCGTCGTTGCGCATTTCGAGGAGCGAATTGCGGATCAGGTCCGTGACGGCTTCGCCATCGCCCTCGAGCACCGCGATCTCCACTTCCGCCGTCCCGGCCAGCACTTCGGCCATCCGCCGGCGATAGTCCGCCTTCGCCTCGGCCTGCTCCGCCCCGGACATCTCCTCCTCGATCAACTCGGGCACCAACAGCTTCGCCTCGAGCACATGACGCTGGAGCAGGTCGACATGCTCCAGCATCGCCTCCTGCTGGGTGGCGATGTCTCCCGCGTTCTTGAGCAGGAACTTCAGCTCGTGCTCGATCCCCTCCATGTGATCGTGCAGCGAGTCTTCGCCGTGTTCGTGCTCTGCATGTTCGTGCTCCTCGTGTTCGCCATGCTCATCATGCTCACCATGCCTCTCATGCTCCGGCTGACCAGACACACCGATCGGCGCCATCGCGAGTGCGATCGGAAAGCAGGCCGCCCCGGCCAGTGCGACGAGCTTCAGATTCTTCAACATGGTCTTCCTCCTCCGATTCAACCTCTACTGGCTGATGGTGCGTTGTTCGATGCGTTTCTCGCTGACGGTCTCAACCACGCGGTTGACAAAGACCCCCGGCGTATGGACCTGATCCGGATCAATCGACCCGATCGGGACCAGGTGTTCGACCTCCGCGACGGTGAAGGCCGCTGCGGTCGCCATCATCGGATTGAAATTCCGCGCGGTTTCCCGGAAAACAAGGTTCCCGAACTCGTCGGCCGTGTGCGCCTTGACCAGCGCCAGATCCGCGTACAGGCCCGTCTCCATCACAAACTCACGCTCGCCGTTCGGCTTGGCGTTGACCCTGGCCCGCTGTTTCGGCGGCAGCATCGTCGCGGTCGGTTTGCCCTCAGCGACGATCGTCCCCACACCCGTTGCGGTGTAGAACGCCGGGATCCCCGCGCCACCCGCGCGGATGCGTTCAGCCAGCGTCCCCTGTGGGTTGAACTCCACCTCGAGCTCACCATCGAGAAACTGCTGCGCAAAGATCGCGTTCTCGCCGACGTAGCTGGACACCATTTTCTTGATCTGTTTCGTCTGGAGCAGCAGGCCCAGCCCCCAGTCATCGACGCCGGCGTTGTTGGAGATGCACGTCAATCCCTTGACGCCTGTATCGCGCAGGGCGATGATGAGCTGCTCCGGGATGCCGCAGAGCCCGAACCCCCCCACCATGACGGTGCACCCGTCGTAGAGGATGCCCCGATCCCTGAGATCGGCCAATGCCTCGGCCGCCGATGCTGTGGTCTTGGTTGCCATGTCCGGATGATACGGGATCTCCCCCCACCAGATCCAAGCCGATACCGCACCACCTACTCCGTGATGACCTCGGTCCTGGGGTGGAACGCCGACCACGAGTAGTAGAACGCCTGGGCCGTGCGAACGCCCTCCGGAGCCGAGAGCACCTCGACCCCCGCCTCCGATGTCCGCACCTTCACCGGCCCCATCGGCGTGTCGATCGTCCGCTCCTGTCCGATCACATCCACGGGAATGAAGATCGCATCCTCACCCGCGAGAATCCCCAGCCCCAGCGTCTTGCGGGGCAGCGTGTCGCCGATCCCCTTCACCGACACCAGCAGCTTGTGGCCATCCTGAAAGTACCAGTCGTACGGCGAGGATGTGTACGGAATGTCGTACCCGGTATCCGTCGAAAGCACCTTGGCATCCGGATAACGCGACGTAAACCGCTCGAATGACATCATCTGAATCGGCAGATATTCAAGCTCTGTCCCGACACGCGGGCCGGAGACCGCCTGCAGGGCCAACTGGCTCCAGAGCCCCTTGTCCGTACGGTCGTACATCAGCACGTTGGAGTTGTACAGCGCCCCGGAGACGCCGAACTCCAGCACCGCTGCATCATCACCGACCGTGCGCTTGAACACGGTCGCCGAGTCGCACAGCGGGCAATATGTCACCGCAATCGGCACACCCGCGAGCGTCGTGTTGATGATCTCGTGGTAGTTCAGGATCGCCAGAGGCAGGCCGATCGCCTGGTCGTCGATCTCGACCGCGATCACGCGCGAGTTCGCATTGAGATAGTCCGCCTCGCCGGCCGGGATCATCTTGGGATCCGTCAAGGCGGGGATCGCATCGCGAGGCAGAAGCGTGTGGATCTCGTCAAGCGGGATGGTCAGGTTTGAGAGGTCATATTCCTGTTCGAGATCAACCGCCCCGGGTCGGTGTGTGAGTGTGAACGACTCATCCGAACCGGGTTGGCTGGAGTGGCCGGAGGGTTGCTTGGTTTCTGCCGATGCCGGGGTGACGAGCGACGCCTGGGACGCCGAGGAGGCTGAACCGCCGAAGACCCTGTCGGTGATGCCCTGGCAGGTCGGGCAGAACCCGGTCAGGCCGGCGACGGTGACGTAGGTAGCGATGCCGACCGCGACAATCGCGGGGCCCAGCAGGACGCTCTTGGTGCGCATAACGATCTCCTCCGCCCGGAGAACCCGGGGACAGGCCCAATCCGCACCCAAGCCGGGTTATTCCACCGAGGTCTCGATTTCGACCCAGACGGCGTATCCATTCCCGGAATCGGGGTTGGTGATGGTGCGGAGGATTTGCTCATCGGTCGAGTTCCCGCCGGCAGCCTCGGCAGCGGCCCGGGCCGACTCGATCGCCCTCCTCCGGGCGACCAGCAGATCGTCATCCGTCGCATAGCCACAGGCTCGAACAGCGCCGACGGAATTATCCACCTTGGCCCGGTCGTACCACCACGCGGGCCGCCAGTCGGGTTTGGGCTGCGAGGCCTCGGTGCCGGCAGACGTATCCTGAGGCTCGGCCGAGGCCTGTGGCCTGGCCGATGGAGCCGTGATCTCGGTCTGGGCGGTTCGTCGGCCCTGCTGCTGGGCACAACCGGCACCGATCAACAGAACAGCAGCGAGAAGCGTGATCTGACGCACACTCAGGACTCCTTGAACAGGGATTGCTGGTTCTTCACATCCTTGATGCGGGCATTGAGCTCGTCGATCTGCCTCGATATGTCATCGACGTTGCGGAACTGGTAGTACTCGCTGGCGAAGCGGATGTAGGCGACCTCGTCGGTGTCCTTGAGCCTCACCATGACGCGCTCGCCGATGACGCGGGCATCGACCTCTCGGTCGAACTGCCGGTGGAGCTCTTCCTCGATCTCGTCGATCATGCGGGTGAGCTGGTCAGCGGGAATCTTGCGCTTGCCGCAGGCCATGTGGATGGATTGGCTTGTTTTTTCGCGGTCGAAGGGCTCGCGGGTGCCGTCCTTTTTGATCACGAGCAGGCGGGTGGACTGTTCAACCCGCTCGTAGGTGGTAAATCGCTTTTCGCAGGCATTGCACTCCCGGCGTCGGCGGATGACCTTGCCCCCGTCGCTGGCTCGGGAATCGATGACCTTGTCGTCGTTGGCTTGGCAGTATGGACAGATCATGGAACGAGAAACCCTCCGGGGCCCGGGGCCCGTCGGAGGGTAGTGTCCTCGATCGGGATGCGTTGGTCAAAGGTGAATGGCAGGGTCAGTATTGGCGTCCGATCCATTGGCTCTCTACCTGCTGGATGCGATGGAGCACGGTATCGAAACGTTCTTTCATGACACCTCGTTCGGTATCGATGGATTCGAGGCGGGCACGGGCGGCAATCAACTCGGGGAGGATCTCGGCCGACTCGGCCTCATCCTCGCTGGTGTTGTATCGGCGTTCCATCGCTTCAACGGAATACCGAGCCTCCCAATACTGCATGTTGATACTGTCCAGCTCACTCGTCAAATTCTCAAGTTCCTTTGCGAACTGCTCCTTCATGCTCGCGAGTCGCTCCAACTCGGCCACGCGCTCGGCTTCGAGCGCCTCCCGGGCCTGCTGGGCCTCATACTCGCTCGCGCGGTCTAGCTGCCTCTGTGCCTGCTTGAGTTTCTCGATAAATTCGGTGACCTGACGCTGGATACGTTCGGGGGCCTTGATGGTCATCTGCGACCCGATGATGGCGATCCGACCGTATCCGCCGGGGCCGGCCCTTCGAGACGATCCGCTTGGGGAGGCCCAGATTTCTGGTTCAATGGTCTCCGTGATGACACGACGGATCGTCTCGCCCTCGTCGGTATATTCAAGTGGATGATCCGCCGGCACAAGATCCGACAAATCGTAATAGGCCGTCACTGAATCGCGACGATCAAAGTAGTCCTGCGTGGCGATCTCCACCAGTCCATCCTCAAAGCGGCCGGCGATTCTGTACGGCTCTTCGAGACCAAGTACGGAATCAAGAAACTGTTTCACTTTAACCATCTCCAAACCCTTGGCCGGGATGATCGGAATCTCGGTGTCCGGCGTGATGCCCCAGTCGGCGAACGAATCCCAGTGAACGAACATCTGCACATCCGCCGATTCGGCGAGCCGCTCGAACGCCTCACCGAGCGTGCCGGCGGGGATGTCGAAATCGAGGCGATGGTCCTCGGGCGAGCCGTGTTCCGCCTCGGGTTGAGCCTGCAATGCAGCGATGGCCTGCTGGTTGCTGCCGGGTGGGATGCCCGATGAACCGAGGTTGAAAACACTGATCGCCAACGCCGTACCGGCGACTGCTGTGAGAACTGTGGGCATGAGAAATCTCCTGTTCGGGCTGTGGTGTGCTGCTTTGAATCGTTTGGCCAGATCGGCGGTCTCGCCGAGTTCGGCGACGGCCTTGCAGACCGCTTCAACCTCCGGCATCCCGAGAATCATCAGGTCATCAACGCGGTTTCTCAGATGGTCTTCAAGTTCGTCGCGGATGCGTTGACGCTCCACATCGGGCAGACCAAGCAAGCGGGTAAACACGTCGAGCCATTGGGAAATCGGATCGCGTGCCGAGGGCCTGATCGGTGCAACGGGTTCGCGCTTGGTCCGGTTCATGCGCCAAGTTCCTGTGCCTGGTCATGTGGGATGAATGAGTTGATGATCGAGGTGAACCGGCGATGGGCCTCGATCCGGCTCTGTTGTCGTCTTTGCCCCTTGGCGGAGAGCCTGTACCACTTTCGCTTCCGGCCGGAGGCTTC
>DRKT01000225.1 GCA_011053195.1 Phycisphaerales bacterium
GGCCCCCGCCTGTTCGCCGCGCCGGAGGATGCCCTGATCGATCTCACGCTGGTCATCCCGGTTCACAACGAGGAGGAGAACGCGGTGCCGTTGTACCGCGAGATCCGCGAAGCGCTCGACAAGACCGACCTCGATTGGGAGTGCATCATCGTAGATGATGGGAGCAAAGATAACACCGTCGAGAACCTGTCGCGCGCATTCGCTGGTGATGATCGGCTGTGTATTGTCTGTCTCCGTCGCAACTTCGGGCAGACCGCCGGGCTGGCCGCCGGGTTTGATCGCGCGCGTGGTCGACTGATCGCCACGATGGATGGTGATCTCCAGAACGACCCCAACGACATCCCGATGCTGATCGAGGCCCTCGAAGAACCGCCGGGCTTTGATGTCGTCAGCGGCTGGCGAAAACAGCGCCAGGACAAGTTCCTCTCTCGTCGGCTTCCATCGCAGATCGCCAACCGGCTCATCTCGCGCATGACGTGGACGCCGATCCACGATTTCGGATGCGCGATGAAGGTGTACCGCCGGGAGGCGCTTCAGGATGTGCAGCTCTATGGCGAGATGCACCGCTTCCTCCCGGCGCTGTGCGTCTGGAAGGGCGCCCGCATCACCGAGCGCGTCGTCAACCACCGGGCCCGTGTCGCGGGAACGAGCAAGTATGGCCTCGTGCGTACCGGCAAGGTCATTCTCGATCTGATGACCGTCAAGTTTCTCAATGACTACCTCGCCAAGCCCTTGTACCTCTTCGGGAAACTCGCGTTCCTGAGCATGTTCATCGCGGTGGTTGCGCTCATCGTGGCGCTGCTCCAGAAGTTCGACCTGTTCTTCGGGGCCCCGGTTCGCCTGAACAACAACGTGCTGGTGACCTTCTCGGGATTGATGGTGCTGCTCTCGGTGCAGATGCTCGTGGTCGGCGTCGTCAGTGAATTACTCGCCCGGATTTACCACGAGGCGCAGGGCAAGCGGCCTTTCGGCGTCAAGCAGGTCATCTGGACGCGCGATCTGGATGCCAAGGACAACGACGGTGGCTCCTGACACAGGAGCATCACTCTCACCGATCATCCGCGATCCCGACGCTACACAGAGCACCGAGCATGACCTGCTGATCATCGGCGGCGGGATCCACGGGGCGGCGCTGCTGCTCGAATCGGCTCGACGCGGCATCAAGGCACTGCTCATCGAGCAGGACGATTTCGGAGGCGCGACCAGTTGGAACAGTCTTCGCATACTTCATGGCGGGTTCCGGTATCTCCAGAGCATGGACTTGCCACGTTTTATCGAATCGGTGCGTGAGCGTCGGTGGTTCATGCGCACATTCCCCGGTTTGGTTGAGCCGTTGCCCTGCATGATGCCGCTGTACGGCGAGGGCCTGAAGCGTCCTTCGGCGTTCCGTGCAGCGTTGATGATGAACAAGGGACTGGGCCGGCTATTCGAGGGTCGTCGGCCTGACGAGCAGCGCCTCGCCTCGGGGGATGTGCTCAGGCCAGAGGACGTGCGGAAGGCGTGGCCGGGCGTGCCGACTGATGGGTTGACCGGTGGCGGCGTCTGGTACGACGCAAGGATGACCAGCCCGGAGCGCCTGCTGATCCTGATGTTGCGGTGCGCCTGCTCGATGGGCGTGTCGGCGCTCAACTATGTCCGGGCCGAGGAACTCTTGACCGAATCAGGCCGGGTGGTTGGCATCGAAGCGCGGGATCAGAAGAGCGGAGCGACGTTCACGTTGCGCGCCCGCTCGGTCATCAATGCAGCCGGCCCGTGGTGTCGATCGCTGGCGGCGCACTTTGATGAGGATCGTCCGGCGTTGTTCAGACCGGTGCTGGCGTTCAATGTGCTTCTGGACCGGGAGCCGCTCAGCCGGTACTCGCTGGCCGTGGCGCCGAGACGAACGGGGGCGCGGACCTACTTTCTCACGCCGATGGGCGATCGGATCGCTGCGGGCACCTTTCAGGTTTCGGTCGATGGCGATGTCACAACGCCCGAGCCGACGGCGGAGATGGTCGTTCGGTTTCTTGATGAACTAAACGAGGCGGCTCCGGGTCTGGAAGCCGAGCCCGAGCACGTGCGCTGCGTCTGGTCGGGGTTGGTCCCCGCGGATCGGCCCGGCTCGGATGATTCGACCGGTCGGTCGATCGTCATCAACCACGGCCGACACGGCGGCCCCAAGGGGCTATTTTCCATTTCCGGTGTGAAATACACCACCGCGCGGCATCTGGCCTCGAAAGTTCTTGACGGGATGGCCCTATCGAATGGCCCCCGAACAGACTTCGGGCCGATTGTTGACCCATTCGCCACGGGCCACCCTTTTTCCGGGGGTGTTGATCCCAGTCCGCAGGGGTCGGATGATCTGGCTCGGATCGTCGAGCAGGAGAGCGTGGTACACGCCGACGATCTCATTATGCGACGGGGCACGTTCTGGATGGACCGGGAATCCGTCCTTGGCGGGATGCCCGCGATCGGGCGTGCCATGGGGCTGAATGAGCGTGAGCTCATCGAAGAACAGCAGCGGCTGATGGAAGCGTTCGGACGCCTTCGCGGTCCGCTTGGGCCGGTCGGAACCGGGGTAGGCTGATGGGTGCGATCAAGGACAGCGTGGTTGATGGCGGCGGGTCGTCGCTGCAGCGCTATCAGGACGCCATCATCGGGAGTCGATCCAAGCTCTTTCTGCTTCGGTATGAACTGACCCAACTCTTGACGCGTGGATGCCCGGGCGCGTTGGGGTTGCTACTGCGCCAGAAGCTGGTCGCGCCGTTGCTGGGCGATTGCGGGCGAGGCCTGGCGATGGGAAGCGGCGTCGTGCTCCGCCATCCGAAACGGATCGTGCTCGGTGACGGCGTCGTTCTGGATGACAATTGCTGCCTGGATGCGAACTCCGATCAGGAGGTTGGCATTCGGATCGGTTCCAGGAGCATGTTTGGACATACAACCCGGGTTTGCAGCAAGCTCGGAACGGTCAGCATCGGGAGCAACTGCGGCTTCGGTGCCGGGATCACGGTCCACTCGTCGGTCGGAGGGTCCGTGACGATCGGAGACAACTGCCTTGTGGCTGGGAACTGTTATCTCGGCGGCGGACAGTATCACACGGAACGAACGGATATACCCATTGTTGAGCAGGGGCATATTTCGGGGCAACATCTGACGATTGGAGACAACTGCTGGATCGGTGCCGGCGCGGTTGTGATCAATGGTGTGCGTCTGGGAAGGGATGTGATTGTCGCTGCGGGTGCGGTGGTGACCAGGGATGTGCCGGACTTTGCCATTGTTGGAGGTGTGCCGGCGAAGGTGCTCCGTGTACGCGAACCGGAGAGAGCGGAGGCAACGCATGCCGCCGTCTGAGCACAGCCCGGTTCTTTCGAGGAAGAAGCTTGCCATCCTGGCGATCAAGGTTGCCGTGTCTCTAGGTCTGCTCGTGTACCTGATCTCGAGGACTGATGTATCGAGCATCGTCGGTGCGATCGGGCAAGCCGACTTTCGATTTATCGGTTTGGCGCTGCTGACGCCGTTTGCGGGGTATTTCATTACCTCGAAGCGCTGGCAGGGCTTGCTCCACGTTCAGGGTGCGGAGATTCCGCAGGGTGTGCTTCTTCGGTCATGCATGGTGGCGATGTTTTTCAACCAGATCATGCCGAGCACGATCGGTGGCGATGTGGTGCGGGCGTATGACTCATCAAGATCCGGTGCGGGTCGCCAGGTGGCGTTGTCGGCGATTCTGGTCGATCGGGTCATGGGATTATTTGCACTTTCGCTGTTTGCGGTCGGCAGTCTTTTCATTCTGCGTCATGATGTCAGCAAAGCCGGTATGATTCCGCTGATTGTCATTGTCATCGCCGGGGGGCTGGCGTGCACCGTGACGATGGTGTTCTCACCGATTCCGTCGGTGCTTCATTGTGTTCGGTGGTTCTATCGCAAGATTCCCGGTCCGGTTGGAAGATTTCTTTCCAAGCTGGATCTGGCTTTCGAGTCGTACCGCGGTCGGTATGGCATATTCTTTCGAGCACTGGCTCTTTCGCTGGTGTTGCAGATCAATGTGGTGGTTCTGCACTACCTTGCCGGCCGGGCGCTTGGTCTGACTCCTCACTTCACTCAATATTTCTATGTCGTTCCGATCGCTTTGTTTGTGATGCTGATTCCGATCTCGATCAATGGTATCGGAATCCGTGAAGGCATATTCACGCTACTGCTTTCAAGCTACGGCGTCGGCAAGCCCGAAGCATTGGCTTTCTCATTTCTTGTGTATTCGATTTTCTTTCTTCACGGTATTCTTGGCGGCCTGGTCTTCCTGACCCGTGGCCTGCACATCTCACAACTGGTCACTCAGCAGGAATCGGCACCCGCGGGTGGTGGTCCATGACACCAACGCTGGTACCAGACCGTCATACGATGAGGCCTGCGACGTTTGTCGCATGGCTTATCGTGGCGACTGCGCTCGGGTTGCTGCTGCGCGCGGCATTTCTTGGCAGGCCGAGTTTCTGGATTGATGAGATCTTTACGGTTCTTCACACGGCGCGGATCGGCGAGGGCAATCTGTCGAAACAGTTTGGATATGTCCCGACGTACATCACGCTCTGGCTTGCCGATGCACTTCCGACACGTGCTCAGGGATTGACCCCGAGCACATGGGCCGGTGCTGGTGTCACGGAAACGCTGGTTCGATTGCCGAGTCTGGTGATTGGCGTGCTGACGATCCCAATCTTGGGCTGGTTGGCCAGACCGATCATTGGTGCACGGGCGGCCGTTATTTTTGCCGCACTTCTGGCCGTGAGCACCTGGCATCTGCACATGTCGCAGACCGGCCGGTTTTACACACAACAGTTGTTGTTCTACAACATGGCGTTGTTGTTGTACTTTCGAGCCACCTCGATTGGTTCCAAGGCTCGTCTGGCAATGGCGATGGCCTCGCTTGTTCTGGCGTTTCTCTCTCAGCCAACCGCACTCATGATCGGGCTTGTGCTCGGAATCGACTGGCTGCTTGGTGTTCGTCGGCGGGATCCTGATCGGCTGACGGGATGGTCGGTGGTGCTTGGCGGTGTCGCGGCGGTGGTCTGTATCGGCATTCTCTTCTATGACGTATTCAACAACACGAACGACTGGAGCAAGTTCGCCAATGCAACATCGCAGAAGCCCGTGGTTATTGTTGCCGGTTCGATATGGTACATGAACCCGGCGGTCGCTCTCGTTGCCTTTACCGGCGTGATGACACTGCTTCAGCGTGAAGCGAGACTCGCCATATTTCTCGGGGTCGCTGCTGCGGCACCGATCCTGACCATGGCGGCACTCGCGTTGGGTGACAACTTCGTGCATGTGCGATACACGTTTGTCGCACTCCCGGCATGGTTGATGCTGGCGGCCGTGGCGTTGGATCGTTCATGCTCGGGGAAGACAACCGAAACCCCGAGATATTTGTCCGCGATGCCGGCAGCGGTCGTCATCGTGGCGTGCGCGTATCAGGGTGTCGGGTACTACACGGGTGGCGGTGGATATCGCCCGGCATGGCGGGAGGCATTTCAGGAACTCGATTCAAAGATGCAGCCTGACGAGTTGGTTTTTGGTGATTTTCATGCGCGCATGATCGGAGCGTACTACCTCCACAGGGACGCTGTGACTGAAGTAAATCACAACAACCTCTGGCCTCAACTGGTCAAGTTGGATCGCCCGGCATGGATCATTGACAAGGTGGGCACCGCGGGCGGGCTGAACTGGCGGAGGCTGAAGCGTGATGCGGATCTGATCTGGTATTTCGATCGGCAGGTGCTTCAGCCGTATTCGTCTATCAAGCTGTTCCGGTACACGCCCGAAGTATCAGAGGCCGAATGACTCGACCTCCGCCCAGATCTGCTCGATGATCTTGCGCGAGACGCGTTCGGATGTGCCGAGCCGTTGTGCAAAGAGTGACACTCTCCATTCCTCAATCATCCAGCGATAGTGATCGAGAGCGGGCTCGTGCCGACCCGAGGCATGGTACTGTGCGGCCCGTTCGATGCACTGCCTCCAATGCGGAAGGATCATCGCCATGTGTTCGGCATCGCGTCGGAGCCCCGAACCTCGGGCGTTCTCCAATCTCAAACGCACGGCTTCGAGATAGCGGGGATAGTGAACAAGTCGGTTCGCAGGCACGCGATGTAATGTCGAGCTGTGAATCAATTGGGCAAGTTGATAGCGCAGATCGGCAAGGATGGGCTGAAACTCCCGTCCTTGGATGGAGTCCAGGATCCTGACAAGATGGTTGTAGCGCTGGCCGATATTGGCAAGTAGATCAACAACAGCATTGACACGGGTGGCCAGGTCTTGCTTGGCCGACTGAACCGCGGAGGTAAAGCGTTGCTCTGATCGAATCTGCGAGAGATCACCCTGCCACTGCGCAACCAGAGCACCGATGGGGGCCTCAAGCCTTGGCGCACCGGAGACTGTGGCCCAGTGGGTTCTGGCCTGATCGACCCGCGGTGTGTGTCGAAGAAGTGTATTGATCTCTGATTGAATGGCGAGTTGGATCAATCGACGGACGCCGAAGCTGTGTTCGTGGGTGGCGGTTGGCTTGTCGTCATACTGTCGAAGCACCGCGTGATCGCCTGCGTCGGCGAGTGCTTGATACCGTTCCACTGTGGCCGAGCCGACGGTGTTGTGAACGATTTCAGCAATCGGATGATCGGGCCAGCGGGTGTATCTGGTCGGGGTTCCGGGATCGTTGTGCGCCTGGCGGCGGGCTTCTTCGCGGGCGGTCTGGAGGATGAACGCCGAGTCTCGGCTGGAAGCGATTTCTTTGCCGGCGGGGTCAGTGAGTGTAATACGGAGTTGGAGATGGTCCGGCAGCGGCACCTGTTCGACGAGCTTCGGCGAGATCTCGACGGAGGAATGTCTTGTTGCCGAGGCTGCGAGTTGTTGGTAGAAGTCGCCTCGCTGGAAGTCGAGGTCGTTGAGAATCTTTGGCAGGAGGGTGTTGATGTCGAGCTGCCGGCGGATGGTGTTGGGCAGGCCTCGGAGTATTGATTCGACTTTCTCGGGGATCCATCCGGGGATGAGCCAGGCCGAACGCTCGGGCAGCATGGTCGAGGCGACCTCTACCGGCACGTCGATGCTGGCGCCATCGTTCGGTGATCCGGGATCGAGTTGATATGCGATGGGTACCGATGTGTTTGAGCGGAGTTCAAACGAATCTGGGTAGTGTTCCGGGTTGAGATCATCGAGAGATTCGAGCCCAAAATCACCGGGGGTGAGATGAAGAAGAGACCTGTTGCGTTGTTCCTCGCGACGACGCCAGCGATCA
>DRKT01000226.1 GCA_011053195.1 Phycisphaerales bacterium
CAAGCGTGGCTGGACAGAGCCGGCAATTCTGTGGACCGCCGTTATTGGTGAGAGCGGCACACAAAAGTCGCCCGCATTTCGACTAGCCCTCAAAGCCGTCCGGAATCGCCAGCATCGACTGATGAAGGACCACCAAACCGCAATGAAGGAATGGGAGACCCAGCACGCACTCTACGAGATTGCTATGAGCAACTGGAAGAAAACGGCCACCAAAGAGGATGCACCACCAGACCCACCCGAAGCACCGGAGCAGCCCACCTGCTCACGCAGCTGGATCGAGGACTGTACTACCGAGGCTCTGGCGATATTACTTGAGCAAAACCCTCGCGGTCTGTTGACCCTCCGTAACGAGTTGTCCGGCTGGTTCAGCTTCGGTCAGTACAAGAACGGAGGTGGAGCCGATGATGTCGCCCGCTGGCTCCAGATGTTTGATGCCGACCCGTTGATCATCGATCGGAAAACCAGCCGCACGATCTATGTTCCCTGTGCATCAGTTTCCATCGCAGGAGGCATCCAGCCCGCCATCCTCGAACGGTCACTCGGACAGCAGCACCGCGACAATGGTCTGCTCGCCCGGTTGCTAATCGCTCACCCTCCGCGCCGGGCCAAGCGGTGGACTGAGACCACCATCGACCCGGCCATTGATACCGCGGTGACCACGGTATTCGATCGTCTTTACGCCATCGAACCCAATCTAGATGAAGATGGCGACCCCAAGCCCATAAAGCTACCTCTGAGTCCACAAGCCAAGCAGGCGTGGGTCGCTTTCGTCAACGAACACGGCCAAGAACAGCTCCGGTATATCGGCGAAGATGCAGCCATGTGGAGTAAGTCTGCTGGTTACGCAGCACGCCTGGCATTGGTGATCCACTGCATACGTTTGGCTGCTGATGATCCGACAATTGAAGATGATGAAGTGATCGACCATATGAGCATCGACGCGGGCATCCGATTGTCACGCTGGTTCGCCAATGAAGCCCTGAGAATCTACCGCATGATGAGCGAGGACGAAAACACACGTAATCAACGCCAACTCGTCGAACTCATCGAACGCCAGGGCGGCTCGATCAGCCCGCGGGACTGGCAGCGCCTCAGATCGCACAAGAAAGCCAAGGACGCCAAAGCTGAGCTTGACGCCCTCGCCGAAGCGGGGCTGGGCACGTGGCAAAGCGCCACCCCTGGGCCGCGGGGCGGGCGTCCTTCGCGGCGCTTTGTCCTGACGGAATAAAAACCCACTCTGACACAACTGTGAGAATGCGGCTAGTAAACCGCCTGTGTGGGCAGGAAAAGGGGTTCTGTCAGTTTTGTCAGTGTCAGACTCACATAGAGCTTAGAAAATTACGCCGGAATCCTGACAACATTTACTTGACTCGCAGCCAAATTTGGTTTGACTGAAAACACGGAGGTTCCAACCCAATGGCGAGCATTACAACACGCAAGAACGGCAGCAGATTCATCACTTTCCGTGATGCTCAGAGCAAGCCTCGGCACATCACGTTAGGCAAAGTTGCCAAGCGTTACGCTGAAGCTGTCAAAATTCGCATTGAAGACTTGTCCAGTGCAAAGATACATGGCCACGCGCCTAGTGATGACACGTCCCGCTGGCTTGCGTCGCTTGATGAACGGCTTTACGACAAACTCGCAGCTGTCGATCTGGTGCCCGAGCGAGAGCATGCGACCATCGGAACGCTGGTCCGGAGCTACATCGCCCAACGCGAGGAAGACCTCAAGCCCGAGTCCATCCGCAAACTTCGTCAGACCGAAACCAAATTGCTGGCACATTTCGAATCAGCCACACCGTTACGGAAGATCACACCCGAGGACGCGGTAACATGGCGGCGGTTTCTTAAAGACCTCGGGCTCTCAGAAGCCGCCATCCGCACCCATTGCGGCAATGTCAAGACGATGTTTGCTGAGGCGGTACGGAAGAAACTCATCGACGAAAACCCGTTCGCTGCACTTAGATCAGGACCGACACCAAGCAAGTACACTCGTTACGTCACTCCCGAGGAGATCGAAGCGGTTATTAATGCATGTCCCGATTCCGAATGGCGGCTGCTCTTCGGCCTAGCTCGATATGCGGGTTTACGCATCCCGAGCGAATCCCACCGCCTCACCTGGTCCGATGTCGATTTCAACCAAAGTAGACTGACCGTCCACAGCCCCAAGACCGAGCGCTACGAAGGTCACGCCCAGCGCGTCGTCCCGATCACTCTGAAACTCATGGTATTACTGCAGGATCGCTTTGAAACAATAAAAGAAGGCGAAGAGCATCTCGTTACTATTGGTGGTAAGGGGGCGGTGATTCGAAGTGTCCGTCGGATCTGGGCGAGAGCAGGTGTCGAACCATGGGCTCGGCTGTGGCAGACGCTCCGATCATCGTGCGAGAAAGAGTGGGCCATGACCTATCCGCAGTACGCCGTCAGCAAGTGGATCGGCCACAGTATCACCGTCAGCGGCCGGCACTACGCGAACTCTGTGCCTGACGAGTTGTTCGACAAAGCCGCAGGTCGGGACACTGAGCATCGGAACAGCGCGCAGCGCATTGCGCAGCGGAAAGTGTCGGATTTACCTCGTAATAACCAGAAACCAAACAACAACGCGAGTCAGCCAGAAGTGGCTAACTCACGTCGTATCCATAACTTGCGCGATATTTCGTTTCATTGCGAGAATGCAGAAAAATGGAGCCGGGGGGATTTGAACCCCCGTCCCGTGATGGTCAGCAAGTTGCTTCTACATGCATAGTCGTTGATTTGATCTCGGTCAGGAAGTCCGCCAACGACAGCGTACAACCTTTCCATGCTGCGAAATTTTCTCGCTTCCTCACCTCGCAGCGAAGATCAGAAGCCAGCCCGCAAAGTCATCCGTTGTGCCCTGCCGCGGGCTTCAGAGCACAACTGGGCCACCTGTTCAGGCAGCCAGAGCATACTGCGG
>DRKT01000227.1 GCA_011053195.1 Phycisphaerales bacterium
CCCATCGCCCTGCACTGGGCGATTGTTGCCCTTCTTGCGGTCCGGATCATCCTCAAACGCAGGCCCACCGGCGTCTCGCTCGCATGGCTCAGCCTCGTCACCGCGGTCCCGTTCGTGGGGGCGGGGATTTACCTCATGGTCGGTGAACTCTGGCTCCCGAGACACCGCATCGAGCGTTTCGAGCAGCTCATCGAACCCTACAACGCCATCGCCGAGCAGCTCGAACAGGTCGCCGGCGTCGACGAATCAGCACTTGATCCGATCGCCAAAGCCCTGAACGACTCGGCGCATGGCATCATCGCCATGCCGGCCACGCGGGGCTCGACCGTCACCCTTTTCAGGACCGCCAAAGACTGCTTCGATGCGATGCGCGCGGACATTGACAATGCCAAAGAGTCGTGCCACCTCCTTTTTTACATCTGGGAACCCGGTGGTCAGACCGACACCATCGCGCAGGCCTTGATCGAGGCTTCAGAGCGGGGGGTTTCGTGCAAGATCCTGGTTGATGGCGTCGGGAGCAAGCACTTTCTCCGCAGCAAAGAAGCACAGAACCTGCGCACAGCAGGTGTTCAGATCGTCGAAGCCCTGCCCGTCGGGCGACTCAGGTTTCACCTCAAGCGAATCGACATCCGCAACCATCGGAAGATTCTGGTTGTCGATGGGCGGATCGGTTACACCGGCAGTCTCAACATGATCGACCCGGCCCGCTTCAAGCAGCATGCCAACGTGGGACAATGGATCGATGTGATGGCCCGAGTCGAGGGCCCCGGCGCGTATGCGCTTGATCTGACGTTCATTTCCGATTGGGCGATCGAAACGGGGACCGTGCCGGAGGATGCGGCGGAATCACTTCTGGAATTTGATCGCATTCCGATGCCGGGCAAGACACCGCTGCAGGTTGTCCCATCCGGGCCCGGGCCTTCACCTCAGATGATCCATGAGATGTTGCTCCTGATGGTCTACCGCGCCGGCGAATCACTCGTCATCACAACGCCGTACTTCATCCCGAGCGAGGCGATGCTGCACGCGCTCGTGGCCGCCTCGAAGCGGGGCGTGGATGTTCAGCTCGTTGTCCCGGAAAGGGTTGATTCAACGCTCGTTCGGCATGCCTCGCGATCGTACTACGAAGACCTGCTCGATGCGGGTGTCAAGATCTGGTTGTACCGGGGTGGGCTCCTGCACGCCAAAACCGTCACGGTCGATGGCACCGTCTCGCTCATCGGCACCGTCAACATGGACAAGCGGAGCTTCTGGATCAACTTCGAGGTGAGCCTGTTTGTCTATGACATCGACGTCACCAGAGAGGTTCGACAGCTTCAGGACAGCTACATCGAGGATGCCGAGCGTGTTGATCCGGTTCGGTGGGCCAACCGAGGTCTCGGTGACAAACTCATGCAGAATACACTTCAGCTCTTCGCACCGATCCTTTGAGCAGGGCACCACCCGATGCCAACCATGCACACAACAGGCTTCGATGCGGTGGTTGGCAACCCGCCCTTTCTGAACCAACTCGAACGCCGCACCGCCAACGACCGCCGAATTTCAGCCATGCTGGCATGCCGGTGGGGCTCATCCATCTCGGCCTACACCGATACATCCTCGACCATGCTCCTGCTCGCTGTCTCAATCGCCAAGGCGGGGGGGCGGGTCGGCTTTGTCCTGCCACAGTCGTTCCTGGCCTCGCGCGATGCAGGACCGATCCGCTGCGAGGTGCTTAGGCACGCTTCGCTGGAGCACCTCTGGCTCGCCGATGGACCAACATTCGAAGGCACCGACATCCTCACCTGCGCCCCGACACTCCATATCGCAGGACCAAGACACACCGTGCTTCACACAACCCTGTCGCTTCGCTTCGATTCATGCACACCCATCAACATCGACCACCAGCATCTCGCGGAACAGGAAACATGGGCGCCGATCGCTGCCCGTGCCCGTGGTGTTCCATCGATATCCATCGAAACCACGCGAACAATCGCCGAGGTGGCCACGGCGACAGCCGACTTCCGCGATCAGTACTACGGCCTGGCCGGCTTCATCGTCGAATCCGACTCGCTCGAACCGGCTGATGCTGACAACTGGGCTGACTACCCGCCCATCCTCACCTCGGGGCTGATCGACCCGGCGGTCTGTCGTTGGGCAGAGACCAGCACCAGCATCCTCAAACAGCGCTGGCGCGCGCCGCGCATCGACCGACGAGCCATGCACAAGCGCGGGGAACTGGGCCCGTGGATTGCAAGCAGACTCATCCCCAAGATCATCCTGGCGACCCAGACGCGCGTGCTCGAGGTCTTGGTCGACGAGACTGGTCGATACCTGCCGGGACTGCCCCTGATCACCATTGTTCCGAACGAGGCGGACGACATCTGGAGGGTTGCGTCGGTTCTGGCCTCGCCCGTGGCTTCAGCCCTGGCGCTGACCCGGTATACCGGGGTTGCAATGAGCGTGGATTCCATCAAACTCGCGGCCCGACAGGTCTTGACCCTGCCAATGCCTGAGCCCGGGCCGGCCTTGGATGAGGCAGCAAAGAACTTTCGAGAGGCGTCGAAGCAGAATACACCATCTGAGAGGCTCCGTTTCCTCTTGGCCAGTGCCGAGGCCTCATGCCGGGCGTTCGGGCTCTCGAGCGAAGAGCACGCCGACGTGATGCAATGGTGGACAGCCAGACTCAAGCGGAACCGCTCGCTTCGGGATGCACACTGACGAATCAGCCCGGCGCCTGGCATGCCAACGCCGTGTCTTCATCGCCGATCAGGGACAGGCGGAGCAAGGCCAGCGCGGTCATTGCTGAGCGCAGGCGGATGGCATCGCGATCGCCATTGAACCGGAACAGTCTCGTTTGGGTGGGTCGGCCGGTTCGGGCCAGCCCGATCCAGACCGTGCCGACGGGTTTGTCCGCCGAGCCGCCGCCGGGACCCGCGATACCAGTCACCGATAGTGCATGGTCCGCACGAGACCTGACCAACCCGCCCTCGGCCATCTGCCGGCAGCACGGCTCACTCACCGCGCCAGACCGATCAAACACGGCCGGATCAACCCCTACCTGCTCGGCTTTGAACGCATTGGAGTACGTCACCCACCCGCCATGAAACACATCCGAAGCTCCCGGGACGTCGGTGATCAACTTCGCGATGAGCCCGCCCGTGCAAGATTCCACAGTGGCGAGCTTGTCGCCGGACGCTCGCAGCAAATCCACCACGACACCGGGCAGATTCTGTTCACCTTCACCGAAGACAAAGGGCCCGAGCAGGGAGCGGACCTGCCCAACAGTCTCATCAACCAGTCGTTCGCCGAGGGCGAGGTCCTGTCCTTCGTATCGGATGCGTATTGAAACGCTGTCTGTTGATGCGGTTGTGCCGACCAATGGGTTTCGGCTGCGATCCATCATCTCGCCCAGCCGGTCGGCGACTGTTGATTCTGCGATACCGACCGTGCGCACGATGTGTGTCAGCACCACTCGATTCGTACGGAGTATTGGTAGAACATGTGCCTCGAACATCGGGTGCATCTCATTGGGTGGCCCCGGCAGGCAGAAGATATCGGTGCCCTTGATGCGTGCATGCAGACCCGGCGCTGTTCCGAGTTCGTTGGGCAGCAGTCTCGCCGATTTTGGATGGCAGGCCTGAACCCTGTTCGATTCCGGCATCTCCATATGCACCGAACGAAACCGATTTCGGATGCGTTCGAGCACCGATTCGTCGCAGACCAGATCTTCATCGAGCACCTCGGCGAGTGCCTGCCGGGTCAGGTCGTCTTCTGTCGGACCGAGCCCACCTGTGACGATCACAAGATCGCTGTTCGAGGCAAACATTCGTATGTGCGCCGCGATCTCGGTCATCTTGTCCGGCACGGTGGCATGGGTTCGGATTCGGATGCCCCGATCACTGAGCATCCGCGAGATCCACGCAGAGTTGGTGTCGACCGTTTGGCCGAGCACGAGTTCATCGCCGATGCTGAGGATTGCAGCGGTATCGTGGGTGTCGGACATCTTCGCAGGATATGCGCTGGATGGGCTTGGTGACTACGACCCCGGTTCGCGGACGATGTGCGCAATGATGCTTGATGTCACCTTGGAATGACCGAATGGCTCGCCACCGAGAATGACAATCCGTGATCCCGGTCTGGCCCATCCCGATGCGATCAGATCGTCCTCGACCATACGGATGAATGCCGGGACCGATTCCGGCGGCGGCCTGTGGAAGGGGCTCACGCCGCCAAGCAGCGCCATCCGCCGGGTATAGCGGGCATCGGACGAGTATGCCACGATCGGGATTGTAAACCTGTTCTGGCTCAAAAACCGGGCGGTGTTGCCCTTCTGCGACCAGCAGACAATCAATTCCGCGCCGAAGTCCTGAGCGATGTGCCACGTCCCGTGGGCGATGGCTGCGACACGGTACCGCTGTTCGAGAAAGAAGCGTGGCGGGGACGATCGCTGAGGCAGCTCGGCCATGTGCCCTTCCGCGACCTGGATGATCCGGGTCATGGTGTCCACGACAAGGTCCGGGTGGGCGCCGACCGCCGTTTCACCCGAAAGCATCACCGCATCGGCGCCATCAAAGACAGCATTGGCCACATCGGAAGCCTCGGCCCGCGTCGGGATCGAGGCCTCGATCATCGTTTCCAGCATTTGCGTGGCCACGATGACCGGAGTACCGGCATCCTTGCACGCCTCGATGATCCGTTTCTGCGCGACCGGAGTCTGGGCGATGTCCATTTCGACGCCGAGATCGCCACGGGCGACCATCACGACATCCGCCGCCTTGGCGATCCCCTCGATGTTCTCAACCGCCTGGGGTTTTTCGACCTTGGCGACAATCGGAATCCGTGAGCCGTCGTGTTCGGCACCGTCACGATCTACAGAGCAGATCCCCTCGAGCCGAGCCCGAAGCGACTCGATCTCATCAACCCGGCGGACGAACGACATCGCGATGAAATCGAAATGGTTGGCAACCGCCCACTGACAGATTTCCCAATCATGTTCGCCAACCGCAGGGGCGGAAAGGTTTGTTTCGGGGAGGTTGATTCCCTTACCCGAGGAAATCAGTCCGCCGACCGTCACCCGGCACAACACCTGCCCCTCGCTCTTGTCGACCACGAGCATGCGCACCGCACCATCGTTGAGCAGCACGCGCTGGCCGACATCGACCTCCTCGGTCAACTTCGGATACGTCGTCGGAAACACCGCGACGCGCCGTCCCGATTCCTCTCGCCATTCGGCGACATCAATCGAGTTTGAGAAAAGCACATCCTGCCCAACCTCGAGCATGAACCCCGGATCGGGGACCTTGCCGCACCGGATTTTCGGTCCGGGCAGGTCGGCCATCACGGCGATCGGACGGTCCAGATTCTCGGCCGCCTGCCTGACCACCTTCAGCCGGCGTTCGTGCTCCTCAAACGTCCCGTGCGAGCAGTTGAACCGGAACACCCGGGCGCCGAGCGTGATGAGCCTTGTCACCATCTCGAGCGAATCCGATGCGGGGCCGATTGTCGTGACGATTCGCGCAATCGTCGGGAATCTGGAGGGCTGACATTCGGAGGCTGGTGTCATTGGATCGTCCCCGCCGGGTTGAGCTCTCGGTCGTGCTGCAATGCAATGACCTTCCGATAGCTCCTGCGGAAGAATTCGACATACCGGATCTGGGACTTGATCGCCCATCGTGGATGGTCCGGATCTCTCCACGAGTTTCGGATGGCTTTGTAGTTCTCGGGCGTGAACAGCAGCTCTGTGCCGTCGGGCATCATGTGCATCGGCATGGCATAAAACAGACGTTCCATTTCGGCCAACACGTCGGGGGGAAAGGTTGTATCGGATCGTGCCCTGTTCAGGGCCTTCCATGCCCGCTTGACCTCGGTGTCGTTGTCGATGCCGAAGGCGCCCATCATCGGCCCGATCGAGCTGCGCCAGCCGGCCGGCTTGTCATCGCCCGCGATCAGATATGGGTTCACTTTGTCCATGAAATGTTGAAAATATTTCTCATACATGATCCGCCGCACAGGCAGGCGGCGCAGGGCGTACCGCTCGGGCCCCAGTTCGGTGCCGGCATCATCCACGATCGGGGCATCCTGGTACAGTTTCGGCTCAAAGTTCCAGACCGACTGCCCCTCGATGCTCATGACATACTGGATGAATCGTCGGGCCAGTTCCGGCTCGGGGCCGCCCCGAAGGATCGAGACCGGATCGGGATCGATGTACACGCTCCCCGCCGGGTCGACATAGCCAACCCGGCCCGTCGCCGGGTCCTGTCCCGGCGCGAGCACGGACTGCGCCTGGCCCCGCCCGTAGAAGTCGATTGCCAGACCGGCAGCCGCTTCGCCGGTCGAAACGTCAATCGGTGGCTTGCTCGACGAGCTGCTGAAATACCGGGCGTTGGCTGAGAGCTCACGCAGCAGCCGCCAGCCCTTGTCCCAGCCGTCGTGGCTCAGGATGTAATCGAGCGTGGTGGTGATCGAGCCGGACTGTCTCGGGTCGGCCATCGCGATCCAGCCCATGAGCTCGGGCTTGGTCAGGTCGTCGAACGATGTCGGCGGCTCAAGGCCGAGCCGCTCGTACACCTCGCGGTTGTAGACGATCCCAAAGCTGGACAGGGCGGTGCCCATCCAGTGCTGGTCCTTCTCATACAGCGGCTGGGCGCCGATCGCGTTTGGACCGAACCACTCGTCCATCTGCTCCTGAGGAAAGCCGGCCGAGATGGACATGGGCAGCGCGAGTGTTTCCTTTGAGCCATCGGGTTTGATGCGATCGACCCGGCAGGCTCGCATCAGTCGGCCATGGTCGTACGAGCCGCCTCCGAACATCAGGTCGATGGGGATGGTTCCCGGCGCGGTCTCAAATGATTCGTGATCGATCTTGCCGGCATTCCACGCGGCACTGTACTGCGCGGTCAGTTGTTTGATGATCTCGCTCGTTCCGCCGGGTGTGACGTAGCGAACATGGATCGGTTCGCCGAAGTTTTTCTCGTGCCATTTCGAAAAACCCGTGGCGAACTCCTCACGCAACTGGGCCAGGTGGGGCGTGATGATGATGAGCTGGCGGCTCGCGGCATCCTGCTTGGCCTGCTCGGCGGGCTTGAGCAGCAAGGGCACCGACACCAGCCCGACAAAGATCACCGCGAATAGAATCCGTGCGAATGGCATGTGCCGAAGTCTATCGTCCCCATGGGTCGCACGCATCTGACCAAGGAGCTCCATCATGCAGGACAGACCGGTTGCCATGGTCACTGGAGCAAGCTCGGGCATCGGGTTGGCCACCTCGCAACTGCTTTCGAGGACCGGGTATACGGTCGTGATGGTCGCGCGCCGGACCGAGCCGTTGGCGAGAACCGGCCAATCCCTTCAAGGCCCCTGGACGCCGCTCCCCGCGGATGTCGGGGATCTGGTGCAGGCCCGGGCGGCTGTGGACCAGGTCGTCCAGACGTTCGGCAGGCTTGATGTCCTCGTCAACAACGCCGGCTACGCGCCGCTTCTCCCGATCGACCGGACCGATGATGGCACCATTGAACAGACGTACCGGATCAACGCCATGGGCCCGGCCGCGATGATCGCCCAAGCCTGGCCGACATTCCGAGCCCAAGGCTCCGGCTGCATCGTCAACATCTCGACGATCGGCACGGATGATCCGTTCCCGGGGTTCTTTGCCTATGCCGCCTCGAAAGCGGCACTCAATGTGATGGTCAGGAGCTGTGCGACCGAGGGCGCGAGCATCGGCGTGCGTGCATTCGCTGTGGCGCCGGGTGCGGTTGAGACACCGATGCTGCGCGCAATGTTCGATGAACAGCAGATCCCGCCAGAGGCCTGCCTCACCCCCGAAGCGGTCGCCGAGGTTGTGTTGGCATGCATTGAAGGCACACGCGACTGCGACAACGGGAAGGTGATCTGGCTCCCCGGGCCTGAATCCGTTTCCTGACGCGATGCGGGTTTACTCCGGAGACTCGACATCAACGATGCGAACGTGCAACTCTTCGAGCTGCTCTTCGCTGACCGTGCCCGGGGCCTCGGTCATCAGGTCGGCACCGATCTGCGTTTTCGGGAAGGCGATCACGTCCCGGATATTGTCGGTGCCGCACAGGTGCATCACAAGCCGATCCAGTCCGAAGGCGATCCCGCCGTGGGGCGGGGCGCCGAGTTTGAGCGCATCAATCAGGAAGCTGAACTTGTCCTGAGCCTCCTCCGGCGTCATGCCGAGCAGGTCAAAGACCTTGCGCTGGACGTGCTGGTTATGGATACGGATCGACCCGCCCCCGATCTCCGAGCCGTTGCAGATGATGTCATACCCGGC